>NZ_JAKVPY010000005.1:0-231920 GCF_022487945.1 Halomonas flagellata | reverse complement strand
CGGGCCATCGACAGCGATTCATAGCCTATGGGAATGACAAGTCAGGGATTCAAAAGCCTCGCACTATCAGAATCTCGCTGCTCGGTAGCGAGATGGTGGAGGAACTGGCTGAGCGTTGCTGAGATGCCGGAAGTGCCGCTCAGCAAAGGGCCTGATGAAAGAGGCGGGTTCCCACACGCCCAAAACGAAGAAGGCGAATCAACGTAGTTGTTGATTCGCCTTCATAATCTCGTGGCGGAGGGGGAGGGATTCGAACCCTCGAAGCCTTTCGACTTACACACTTTCCAGGCGTGCTCCTTCGACCACTCGGACACCCCTCCGCATTGTGATTCTCGAGTCGAAAGCATTTCCGGACCGTGTCGGCGCGGCGGGCTTTCTCCTCCAGAACGGCGCCCTTTTCTCTCAAGGACGGCGCGTATGCTAACGGCTTAAGTGCGCGATTGCAAGCCGCTTTTTCCGCATCACGCCGGTTCAGCCGGCGGGCAGCACCGCATAATCGCCGCGGGCCTCGAGGCACAGGGTATCGCCGCACCAGAGCTGCTGCACCAGGGCGATGCGTCCCCTGCCGCGGCCGGCGATCTGCTCGGCGAGCCTGGCGGGGCCATCGTCACTCTCGGGCAGGCACACCAGCCGGTAGTCGCCGGTGACCGGCGCCAGGAAGCGTTGGCGGGACTCGGCTACCACCACGTCACGGGCCAGGCTGTGCCGGCGCAGCCAGAGGGTGGTCCAGCACCAACCCAGGAGCGTGGTCTGGGCGGCCAGGGCCCCGCCGAAGCCGGTGCCCTTGTCGTTGAGGCTGGGCGTGAGATCGAGCTCCCAGATCAGTTGCTCGTCGTCCCGCCGCATGGAGCGGATGCCCAGGTGCTCGACCATGGGGATCGCCTCGGCGAGCCAGGCCAGGAAGCGTGCCGGGTCGTCCTCCCGGCCGGGGGACGGCAGCGGCAGGCGCGGGTGGGCAATGCCGATCTCGCGCATGTTCATCTCTCCCGGCTAGCTCCAGTGCTCGACGAAGTCATCGATCCGATGCTCGGCCAGCGGCTTGTGGCGGCCGGCGAGCTGGCCCAGGTAGAGGAAGGCGACGATCTCGTCGTCGTCACCCAGGCCGAGCCCCTTGCGTACGGTGGGATCGAAGGCGTACTTGCCGCTGCGCCACATGGCGCCGAGCCCCAGGGCGTGGGCGGCGAGCATGATGCCGTGCGCCGCGCAGCCCGCGGAGATCACCTGCTCGATCTTCGGCACCTTGGGAACATCGGGGGTGACCCTGGCGATCACGGCGATGATCATGGGCGCGCGCAGCGGCTTCTTGCGGGCGGCGTCCAGGGTGGCGTCCTCGCTGTGCGGGTCCTCGCGGAACTCGGCCTCGGCGAACAGTTCGCCCAGTCGCGCCAGCCCCTCGCCGGAGAACTCGATGAAGCGCCAGGGGCGCAGCTCCTTGTGGTCCGGGGCCCGCAGCGCCGCCCGGTAGAGCGCCTCGAGCTGCTCGGGGCTCGGCGGCGGCCCTGTCAACTTGCCCATGGAGCTGCGTTCGTGCAGCAGCGTCATCGCGTCCATGTCGCTCTCCTTTACAGGTTCAGTCGGCACTCTACCCAAGCGGCTACTGGCGCGCCAGCCGCAGCGGCTCGGGCGGACGCTCGCCGGGGGTGCCGCGCCAGGGGCTGATATCGAGCCCGCCGCGGCGCACATAGCGCGCCAGCACCAGCAGCCGCTCGGGCCGGGCCCGGGTCATCAGATCGGTGAAGATGTGCTCGACGCAGTGCTCGTGGAAGTCCTGGTGCTGCCGGTAGCCGATCAGGTAGCGCAGCAGCCCCTCGCGATCGAGCTTCGGCCCGCGGTAGCGGATCAGCACGCTGCCCCAGTCGGGCTGGCCGGTGACCGGGCAGTTGGACTTGAGCAGGTGCGAGTGCAGCGTCTCCTCGACGATCTTCTCCCCCACCCTGAGATGATCGGCGCTGGGCGTATAGTAGCTGACCTCGATATCCAGGTCGTCCAGGCTCTCTCCGGGAAGCCGCTGGGGCGCGAGCACCGCATCGTCGACATCGAACAGCTCGACGGAGACCGGGGCACCCGCGGCGGCGGAAAGGTCCGCTACCAGGGTGTCGATCACCCCCGCACGGCTGTCGAAGCGGGTCTGGTTGAAGCCATTGAGATAGAGCTTCCAGGACTTCGATTCGATCAGGTTGGGGGAGTCCACCGGCAGGCGGAAGCGCGCCACGGCGACCATCGGCTTGCCGCGGGCGTTGAGCCAGGAGACCTCGAAGGCGTGCCACTCGTCCTCGCCGACGAAGGGCAGCGCGCCCTCGTCGATACCCAGCGGCGCGCGGTTGGCGGCGCGGGCGATGGGATAGAGCAGCCCGGCGTCGTAGTGCTCCGGGTAGACGGATTCGCGCCCCAGGGGGGCATGCTCGAGAGTGTCGGGACGATCCATACGCTTAACTCCTGATGCCCTTGCCATGTTCGAGCATCCACAAGGCGATGGTGAAGAGCACCACGATGAAGGCGACGATGGCGGCCAGCGCCCAGCCCACCGGGATGTCGGAGACCCCGAGGAAACCATAGCGGAAGACGTTGACCATGTAGAGGATGGGATTGAGCATCGACACGCCCTGCCAGAAGTTCGGCAGCAGCGAGATCGAGTAGAAGACCCCGCCGAGATAGGTGAGCGGCGTGAGGATGAAGGTCGGCACGATGGAGATGTCGTCGAACTTCTTGCCCAGCAGCGCGTTGATGAAGCCGCCGATCGAGAACAGCGCGGCGGTCAGCACCACCACCCCGAGGGTCAGCAGCGGGTGCGCCACGCTGAGGCGGGTGAAGAACAGCGAGACGATGGTGACGATCAGCCCCACCCCCAGGCCACGGGCCATGCCTCCCAGCACGAAGCCGCACAGGATCACCCAGTTGGGCATCGGCGAGACCATCATCTCCTCGATGGAGCGCTGGAACTTGTTGGAGAAGAAGCTTGATGCCACGTTGGAGTAGCTGTTGGTGATCACCGCCATCATGATCAGCCCGGGGACGATGAAGTCCATGTAGTTGAAACCGTCCATCGCGCCGATGCGCGAGCCGATCAGGCTGCCGAAGATAATGAAGTACATGGTCATGGTGATCGAGGGCGGCAGCAGGGTCTGCGGCCAGATCCGCGTGAAGCGCTTGATCTCCTTGTGCACCAGGGTCCAGAGGGCGATGGCGGTCTGGGTCGGGGTCATGCGCGCGCCTCCGCCTCGTCGGCAGCGGCCTTGTCGCTGTTGCCCTGCTCCACCATGGAGACGAACATCTCCTCGAGGCGGTTGGCACGGTTGCGCATGGAGACCACCTCGATGCCCTGCTCACCCAGGGCGGTGAAGATGTCGTTCATGCGCTGCCCGCGGTGCACCACCACCGCCAGCTGGGCACCGTCCACCTGGCGAACCTCGAAGCCCTCGATCACCGGCAGCTGCTTCACCGGGCGGGCCAGGTCGAGCAGGAAGGTCTCGGTGTCGAGCTCGGCGAGCAGCTCGCGCACGCTGGTGTTACGGATGATCTCGCCGTGGTTGATGATCGCCACGTTGCGACAGAGGCTCTCGGCCTCCTCGAGATAGTGGGTGGTCAGGATGATGGTGGTGCCCTCCTCGCGGTTGATGCGGCGCATGTACTCCCACATGCTGCGCCTCAGCTCGATGTCCACCCCGGCGGTGGGCTCGTCGAGGATCAGCAGCCTGGGCCGGTGCATCAGGGCCCGGGCGATCATCAGCCGGCGCTTCATGCCGCCGGAGAGCATGCGCGCGCTGCCGTTGCGCTTGTCCCACAACCCCAGGTCCCTCAGCAGCTGCTCGGCCCGCGGCAGGGCCTCGCGGCGCGGCATGCCGTAGTAGCCGGCCTGGGCCAGCACGATGTCGAGGACCTTCTCGAACTGGTTGAAGTTGAACTCCTGGGGGACCACGCCCAGGTGGTACTTGGCGCGGGCGAAGTCGCGGTCGATGTCGATGCCGAAGATCGTGACCCGGCCGTCGGTCTTCTGCACCAGCGAGCAGACCACCCCCAGGGTGGTGGACTTGCCGGCGCCGTTGGGGCCCAGCAAGGCGAAGAAGTCGCCCTCGGCGACGTCGAGGTCGATGCCCTTGAGGGCCTGGAAGCCATTGCCGTAGACCTTGGTCAGGCCACGGATGGACAGTGCCGGTTCGGCCATGCGCGATCCCGTCGGTTGAGCAATATCATCGAAAGAGGCTCAGGACATTGGGGTACCGGCAGAAACTTCAAGGTTCGGCCCCCCATCCCGGCAGATGGAACTCCTGCTGCAGGTGGCGCAACTCGGGCTGGTGCTGCGCGGCGATCCGCGCTACCAGGGCGCTTCCCTTCTCGAGCAGGTGGACCTCCATTCGGCGCCGGTCCGCCCGGCCCGGGCGGCGCTCGACAAGCCCCGCCTCCTCGCAGCGTCCGACCAGCGCCACGGTGCCGTGGTGCTTGGCCTGCAGTCGCTCGGCCAGCTCGCCCACGGTGGCCCACTCGCGCCCCTCGAAGCCCTTGAGGTGCAGCAACAGCTGATACTGCAGCGAGGTGAGGCCATGATCGCGACAGATGTCCTCGCTATGGCGCTGGAAACACCGCAGCCGATAGCGGAAGTGGGAAAGTCGCTCGAAATCCTGCTTGGTCAGAGCGTCGGGCCGCGAATCACCCTGGCTGGGCATGGAAGCCTCCTTGACACGCCGGAGAATGGCAACTAGTAAATATCATAACATGATATAAATCGATGCGAGTCACCGGAGGTGCCCATGAATGTCTCCACCATTCTCTACCTGCCCTTCTCCCGCACCGCGGGCTGGAAGGAGCTCCAGCAACGGCAGGTGTCGATTCCCGCCCTGGCGTGGCTGATCGTGGTGCCGTTGTCGCTGCTGCCGCCGGTCATGCTCTACTATGCCGGCACCCACTATGGTGACGACTTCGTCCCCGGTTTCGCCGACCGCCCCTGGCGCCACATCACCACCATCCTCTTCCTGGCGGAGCTGCTGACCTTCTTCGTCATGGGCTGGCTCATCCATTCGGTCGTCCACAGCCACGAGATGTCGATCAGCTACCACGACGCCTACCTGCTGGCCGCCCTGGCGCCGCTGCCGCTCTGGTCGTCTTCCGTGGTGCTGGCGGTTCCCAGCCTGCTGCTCAATGCACTGGCCGTACTGATGGCACTGTGCATCTCGTGCAGCCTGATCTACCACGGACTACAGGGGCTGTGTCAGCGTCGGGATGACGACGTGACGGCGATGGCGGCGACCTATACCATCATGGCGGCCGGCGGTCTCGCCTGGGGGCTGCTGATGGCGATCGTCTGGGCGTACTGAGAGGAAGGCAGACACCGGGGGGAGGCACGACTGGAGCGGGAAACGAGATTCGAACTCGCGACCCTCGCCTTGGCAAGGCGATGCTCTACCACTGAGCTATTCCCGCTTGTCGGGTACCGCAATGCGCGCGAAGTGGCGTCCCATAGGGGGTTCGAACCCCTGTTCCCGCCGTGAAAGGGCGGTGTCCTGGGCCACTAGACGAATGGGACGTATTGGTACTGTTTGGAGCGGGAAACGAGATTCGAACTCGCGACCCTCGCCTTGGCAAGGCGATGCTCTACCACTGAGCTATTCCCGCTTGTCTCGCAACCTTCGATCGCCTGGGCAATCACCGGAAGTGGCGTCCCATAGGGGGTTCGAACCCCTGTTCCCGCCGTGAAAGGGCGGTGTCCTGGACCACTAGACGAATGGGACGCATTGGAGCGGGAAACGAGATTCGAACTCGCGACCCTCGCCTTGGCAAGGCGATGCTCTACCACTGAGCTATTCCCGCGCTCCGGCACCTTGAAGAGTCGAGTGGCGTCCCATAGGGGGTTCGAACCCCTGTTCCCGCCGTGAAAGGGCGGTGTCCTGGACCACTAGACGAATGGGACACATGTCTCGGCTCGTCGAGGTGGCGCGTATGTTACTGAGCACCCTGAAAGCTGTCAAGCGCGGTGCCGGCTGACGTTGAACGGGCGTGACCGAAGACGGAAATCCCCTCCCATGGCGGTGGGTAGATGATGCCACAATGAAGGCATCGGCCCGGTGGCCGATGCCGCTTCTGACCAGGCCAGACCAGGAGAGACGCCATGCGAAGGAAGATCGAGAAGAGTGACGCCGAGTGGCGTGCGCAGCTGACCCCCGAGCAGTACCACGTGACCCGCGAGAAAGGCACCGAGCGCCCCTTCAGCGGTGACTACCGGGTCACCGACGAGCACGGCATCTACCACTGCGTCTGCTGTCACGCCCCGCTGTTCGAGAACGAGCACAAGTTCGATGCCGGCTGCGGTTGGCCCAGTTTCGACCGCCCCCTGGTCTCGGGCTGCGTAGAGGAGCAGCCGGACACCTCCCAGGGCATGCAGCGCACCGAGGTGATCTGCGCCCGTTGCAACGCCCACCTGGGGCATGTCTTCCCCGACGGCCCGGCCGAGACCACCGGGCGGCGCTACTGCATCAACTCGGTGGCGATCCAGTTCCATGCCGGCGAGTAGGCGACTGGCCTGACCTGAAACGGGCGACCGTCTGGTATGATGGTCGCCCTTTTCATTTTCAGGCTCGCAGGAGTGGCTCCCATGCTCGGCTGGTACCCGGGACACATGAACAAGGCGCGCCGGCAGATCACCGAGGCGCTGCCGGAGATCGACGTGGTGATCGAGGTCCTCGACGCCCGGCTTCCCTACTCCAGCGCCAACCCCATGCTCGCCGAGCTGACCCGCCACAAGCCGGTGCTGAAGGTGCTCTCCCGCGCCGACCTGGCCGACCCCGAGCGCACCCGCGAGTGGACCGCCCACTTCGATGCCCAGGCCGATACCCGGGCCCTGCCCGTGACCACCACCAACGCCCGCGAGCTCAAGCGCATCCCCCGGCTGTGCCACGAACTGGCGGGGCAGGTGCGCGCCGATCGCGATGTGCGGGTGATGGTCATGGGCATCCCCAACGTCGGCAAGTCGACCCTGATCAACGGCCTGGCCGGGCGCACCATCGCCAAGACCGGCAACGAGCCGGCGGTGACCAAGCGCCAGCAGAAGGTGCGCATCGCCGGCCGGGTGGCGCTGATCGACACCCCGGGGGTGCTGTGGCCCAAGATCGAGGACCAGGCCAGCGCCTATCGCCTGGCGGCCAGCGGTGCCATCCGCGACACTGCCATCGACTATGTGGATGTGGCCGTGGTCACCGCCGCCGAGCTGGCGCGGCGCTATCCCGAGGCGCTCCAGGCGCGCTACAAGCTGGGGGCGCTGCCCGCCTATGCGGCCAACCCCGAGGCCGAACGGGTCGAGGCCGACGGCCCGGCGCGTGTCGACCTGCTGGCCCTGGCCGGCTTCGACGGCCACGCGATCCTCACCGAGATCGCCGGCAAGCGCGGCGGCCTGCGCCCCGGCGGCGAGGTCGACCTGCACCGCGGCGCCGAGGTGCTGCTGCATGAACTGCGCGACGGCAAGCTCGGCCGCCTGACCCTCGAGAGCCCGGCAGACATCCCCGCCGAACCGGAAAGCGAGCCGACCGGCGCCGAGGAGGATGGCCCCCGGCCCGGCGACCCCGCATAATCACAGGCTCGCCCTTGCCTGCATGACCACTGGACACTGGAAGACATGGACACCACCCCGATCCGGAAATCGCACAAGCTCCACAACGTCTGCTACGACATCCGCGGCCCGGTGCTCGACCACGCCAAGCGCCTGGAAGAGGAAGGTCAGCGCATCCTCAAGCTGAACATCGGCAACCCTGCCCCGTTCGGCTTCGAGGCGCCGGAGGAGATCCTCCAGGATGTGATGCGCAACCTGCCCACCGCCCAGGGTTACTGCGATTCCAAGGGGCTCTACTCGGCGCGCAAGGCGATCATGCAGGAGTGCCAGCGCAAGAACATACCCGGGGTCGGCATCGAGGACATCTACATCGGCAACGGGGTTTCCGAGCTGATCGTGATGGCCATGCAGGCGCTGATCAACGATGGCGACGAGGTGCTGATCCCGGCTCCCGACTACCCGCTGTGGACCGCCGCGGCCAACCTCTCGGGCGGCCACCCGGTACACTACCTGTGCGACGAACAGGCCGACTGGGCCCCCGACCTCGCCGACATCCGCGCCAAGGTGACCGGCCATACCCGGGCCATCGTGATCATCAACCCCAACAACCCCACCGGCGCCGTCTACCCGCCGGAGGTGGTGCGTGGTCTGCTCGACATCGCCCGCGAGCACGACCTGGTGGTGTTCTCCGACGAGATCTACGACAAGATCCTCTACGACGACGCCGAACACGTCTCCACCGGCGCGCTGGCCTCCGAGGACCAGCTGGTGGTGACCATGAACGGGCTCTCCAAGAGCTACCGCTGCGCCGGCTTCCGCTCCGGCTGGATGATCCTCTCGGGCAACCTCGCCAAGCAGCATGCAGACGATTTCATCCAGGGGCTGACCATGCTCGCCTCGATGCGCCTGTGCGCCAACGTGCCGGCCCAGCATGCCATCCAGACGGCCCTCGGCGGCTACCAGTCGGTCAACGACCTGATCCTGCCCGGGGGGCGCCTGCTGGCCCAGCGCGACATCACCTACGACAAGCTCAACGCCATCCCCGGGGTCTCCTGCGTCAAGGCGAAGGGCGCGCTCTACGCCTTCCCTCGCCTCGACCCCAAGGTGTTCAACATCCGCGACGACCAGCAGCTGGTGCTCGACCTGCTGCTGCAGGAGAAGATCCTGCTGGTCCAGGGCACCGCCTTCAACTGGCCGGACCCCGACCATGTGCGCATCGTCACCCTGCCCTGGGCCGACCAGCTCGAGGATGCCCTGGACCGCTTCGCCCGCTTCCTGTCGCGCTACCGGCAGTGAGCGCGCCCGGCGACCGCGAGCGCCGCGCTTGAAACCCGGCGGGCGAGACCGTATCTAAGCAACAGCTTCTGGACGCCGCGACCTGGGCGTCGCCCCCTTACGATGATGACTGGAGAACCGGCAACATGATGCGAATCCTGCTCTTCCTGGGCACCAACCTGGCGGTAATCATCGTCGCCAGCATCACCCTGCGCCTGCTGGGGGTCGAGGGCTACCTGCGCGGCCAGGGCCTGAACTTCAACGCCCTGCTGATCTTCTGCTTCGTCTTCGGCATGGCCGGCTCCATGATCTCGCTGTTCATCTCCAAGTGGATGGCCAAGCGCGGCACCGGCACCGTGGTGATCGAGACGCCCTCCAATGCCACCGAGAAGTGGCTGCTCGACACCGTGGCGGAGCTCGCCCGCGACGCCGGCATCAAGACCCCCGAGGTGGGCATCTTCCCCGCCCAGCAGTCCAATGCCTTCGCCACCGGCTGGAACAAGGACGACGCCCTGGTGGCGGTCTCGGCCGGCCTGCTCAACCGCATGCGCCCGGAAGAGGTGCGCGCGGTGCTGGCCCACGAGATCGGCCACGTGGCCAACGGTGACATGGTCACCCTGGCGCTGATCCAGGGGGTGGTGAACACCTTCGTGATGTTCTTCGCGCGGGTCGTCGCCCACCTGGTCGACCAGTTCCTGCGCAGCCGCAGCGACGGCGCCGGGCTCGGCTTCATGGGCTACTTTGCCGTGGTGATCGTCGCCGAGATTGTCTTTGGCATCATCGCCTCGGCCATCGTCGCCTGGTTCTCGCGCTTCCGCGAATACCGCGCCGACGCCGCCGGCGCGAAGCTCGCCGGCTCGGGCGCCATGATCAACGCCCTGGCGCGCCTCAAGGCCGAGACCGAGATGCCCGACCAGATGCCGGACACCCTCACGGCCTTCGCCATCACCACCGGCCAGACCCGCAAGATCATGGAGCGGCTGTTCGCCAGCCACCCCCCGCTGGATGACCGCATTCGCGCCCTCAAGGAAGCGGCATACCGCCAGTAAACGCCGGGCTGCGGGCTGCGGGCTGCGGGCTGCGGGCTGCGGGCTGCGGGCTGCGGGCTGCGGGCTGCGGGCTGCGGGCAGTAGTCTTGCTCGTGGCTCGTGGCTCGTGGCTCGTGGCTCGTGGCTCGTGGCTCGTGGCTCGTGGCTCGTGGCTCGTGGCTCGTGGCTCGTGGCTCGTGGCTCGTGGCTCGTGGCTCAAACCATCGTCACCCGAAAGCCGGCGGCCTCGAGAAGCGGTGCCATTTCGTGAGCCTTCTCGTTCAGAGTCACCTCCAGGGTAGAGAACTCGCGTCGCAGCGGGTAACTCGCCCGGCAGGCATCGAAGCCCCTGGCCATGCCCCGCCGGCGCGACTCGCGCAGCAGGCTGTCGTGGTCGCGACGCACATCGTGGACCGCACGGGCACACAGCCGCAGCGCCTCCTCGGCCTCGTGCCCGCCATGCAGCACCAGGTGCGACACCGGCGGTGGCGGCAGCAGGTCGGCGAGCGTCACCCGCGCCGGCAGGCCGAGATGCCGGACCAGCTCCCGATAGACCTGGTGGGTGCCGCGCAGCTTGCCGTCGAGGCTGTAGCCGGCGATGTGCGGCGTGGCGATCGCCGCCAGATCGTGCAGGGCGGCGTCGATGCCGGGCTCATGCTCCCAGACGTCGAGCACAGCGGTGATATCGCCCTGCCCCGCCAGCCGCTGACGCAGCGCCTGGCCGTCGATGCAGGCGCCGCGGCCGGCATTGAGCACCACCGTCCCCGGCGCCAGTTCGGCGATCCGTTCGGCATCGAGCAGGTGATGGGTGGCATGGGGGCCCTCGGCGACCAGCGGAGTGTGCAGGCAGACCACGTCGCACGCATCGATCAGCGACGCCAGGCCGACGAAGCCCTGAGCGCCCTCCCGCTCCGCCCGGGGGGGGTCACAGGCCAGGCAGTCGATGCCCAGGGCCTCGAGCCGTCGGAGCAGCCGGCCGCCGACGCTGCCTGCCCCGACGACACCGACACGGCGGTCGGCCAGCCGCCAGCCCTGCCGCTCGGCCAGGGTCAGCAGGCTGCCGAGAACATAGTCGACCACCGCCTCGGCATTGCAGCCGGGAGCACTGGCGAAGGCGATGCCGTGGCGTGACAGGGCGGCCTGGTCGACATGGTCGGTCCCGATGGTGCAGGTGCCGACGAAACGCAGTCGTGAACCGGCCTGCAAGGCCGCCTCGACCATGGCTGCGTCGACCCGAGTGATGGAACGCACCACCAGGGCATCGACATCGCGCACGGCCCCGGCATCGATCTCGCGGCCCGGCAGCCGGACCACCTCGCCGAGCCCGCCGAAACAGGCGTCTGCGGCAGGCACATTGGCATCGACGAGGATTCTCATGGCATGTCTCCTGACTCCCTGGATGGCACGACTTGTTCGGGCGGCACAAGGCCTTACAATACCTGCCTAACAGCCATATGACACATGAGCGCCGCCACCCGGCAGCGCCTAGCACTTCGGGAGTCGCCGTGATCGTCCGCTGGGAAACCGACCATGACTATGTGCTGGTACATGTCCACCAGGACATGTTCGGCGACTGGATCTTCAGCCGCGCCTGGGGGCAGATCGGCACCCAGTTCGGCGGACTGAAGCATCGCCTGGCCGACGATCACGCCCAGGCGATGATGTGGCTCGGCGACGAGGCCACCATCCAGGCCTCGCGGGGCTTTCGCAAGGTACTGGAAGTAGAGGCCGAATCCGCCGAGGGACGCGACGCCATCAGCCAGCTGTCGCTGCTGGATACGCTATAAGCCGGAAGCTGGAAAGGCAGCATGTTGCCACCAATCCTTTTGTCAGGGTTTTTTCTTACAGCTTCGAGCTTATGGCTTCGAGCTCCGGGCGAAGCCCGGCTCTTCCAGCCGCGAAGCGGCGCTCTTCCAGCTTCAAGCTCCCGGCGAAGCCGGGGACTTCAAGCTTAGGCTTACAGCTCCCGGCGCAGCCGTGCCGGGTCACCCCAGGTAGCGCCGGCCTCCGCGCCGGGTCGCGCCCTTCACCGAGCCAGGCTCTGCCGCCCCGCCGAGCTGTCGCTGCAGGGCCTGCCAGGCGCCCTCGTCCAGCCAGCCCCGCTCCCTCAGCCAATCGGCCAGCCGTGGCGCCTCGAAGCCGCGGTCGAGCTCCTCACCGGCCTCGTCCGCCAGTACCGGAATCCGCATCCCGAAGCGCTCGACCAGGGCATCGTCCTCGCTGATCTCGACCTCCTCCAGGTGGTACGCCTCGGCGGCCAGGGTGGCCAGCAGCGCCTCGAGCTGCCCGCAGAGATGGCAACCCAGGGTGGTATAGAGCCGCAGGCGGATCATACGGCCTCCCGCTGGCGGTTCAGAGTCGCTTGGGTCGGCCTCGGTGACGGATTACCGGCGTTGGTGGAGCCTGTGGGGTCTGACCCTGCGGCCTCCCCACGAATTTCTCGATGATGGCGGCATGTTCGCCGAGTAAAGGCGCCGAGGCCCGCCCCTATGGGGTCAGACCCCAGCCGAGTTGCCAAGCTTGTCATTGTGCACGTAGCGAGCGGATTCGACACCGCCGGGGTCTGACCCCATAGAGCCTCCCAGCGCTGGCAGTCCACCGATAGAGCACCCTCAACATGCTGATTTTTCAGCAAGACTCCTGGGGATTCGTCAGGGTCAGGCCCCACAGGCGTGACCTCGACGCAAGAGCCCGGCCCTCTATCGCCTATCATGACGCCTCCCGGTGGCGGATCAGGAACACGTGGTGCAGCCCCGGGCGGCGGTTGCCAGATAGAGAGCGGATCGAAGGTCTCATGACGCCTCCCGATGACGGATCAGGAACACGTGATGCAGACCCGGGCGGCGGTTGAAATCCGGATCGAAGGTCTTCCGCGAGATGTCCTCCACCGCGTAGTGCTCGGCGAGGTCGGCATCCAGTTGGAAGCGGCGCTGGTTGTTCGAGAACACCAGGGTGCCGCCCGGTGCCAGGCGGGCCATGGCCAGGCGCACCAGGCGGCCGTGGTCGCGCTGCACGTCCAGGGTGGCCTCCATCTTCTTGGAGTTGGAGAAGGTCGGCGGGTCCAGGAAGATCAGGTCGAACTGCGCCCTGGCGGTCTCCAGCCAGCGCAGGCAGTCGTCGCGCACCACCCGGTGGCGGCTCGGGTCGAGGCCGTTGAGGGCGAAGTTGTCCCGCGCCCACTCCAGGTAGGTGTTGGAGAGGTCGACGCTGACACTGTCGCTGGCCCCCGCCGCCTCGGTGTCCTCCTTCCGCGACCCCAGCGCCGCCTGCACCGTGGCGGTGCCGGTGTAGCAGAACAGGTTGAGAAAGCGCTTGCCGGCGGCCATCTTGCCCAGCATCCGGCGCACCGGGCGGTGGTCGAGGAACAGGCCGGTATCGAGGTAGTCGCGCAGGTTGACCCACAGCCGTGCCCTGCCCTCGCGCACCTCGAAGCGCTCGCCGCTGGTGGCCTGCTTCTGGTACTGGCCCTTGCCGCTCTGGCGCTCGCGCCGCTTGACCACGATAGCCGCCGGGTCCACGCCCAGCACCTCGGGAAGCACCGTGAGCGCATCGAACAGGCGCCGCTGGGCCTGCTCGGCGTCGATCGTCTTCGGCGGCGCGTACTCCTGGACATGCACCCGGTCGCCGTAGACATCGATGGCCAGGGCGTACTCCGGCATGTCGGCGTCATAGAGCCGGAAGCAGCTCTCGCCGGACTGCTTCAGCCACTTCCTCAGCCGCTTGCGGTTCTTCTCCAGGCGATTGGCGAACATCTGCGCCCCCTTCGAGAGTCGGGGCCGTGGCGCCGGCTCTGCCCCCGCCAGGCCTTCGTCGGCTTCGGGGATCGCCATCAGCAGCAGCCGGGCATCCAGCGGGCCATTCTTCAGCGAGTAGTGCTTGTGGGCGCGCAGGCCGATGCGGTGGCCCAGGTCGGGGTTGGCGGTGAACACGGCCAGTTGCCAGCCGGGAAAGGCCGCCTGCCCCCGTTCGCCGAGCTGGCCATAGAGGGTCACCAGCTCGGGCAGCTCGCCCAGGCGCTCGCCATAGGGCGGGTTGGTGATCAGCAGGCCCCGCGCCGCGTCCGGCAGCCCCTCGGGGCGCCCGAGCCGCCCCAGCGAGGCACCGCGGAACTCGATCAGCGCGGGAATGCCGGCGCGCATGGCATTGGCCTTGGCCGCGGCCAGCGCCGGCGGGCTCTCGTCGAAGCCAAACAAGCGCGAACGACAACGCTTGCGCCCGATGCTGGCCCGGGCCTCGGCCTCGCGGCGCAGCTCGCGCCACTGTCGCTCGTCATGACCGGCCCAGCCGTGGAAGCCGAATCGCTCCCGTGCCAGGTTGGGGGCCATGTCGGCGGCGATCAGCGCCGCCTCGATCAACAGGGTGCCGGCCCCGCAGAGCGGGTCGACCAGCGGCGCGCCCTGGCGGGCCAGCGCCGGCCAGCCGGCCCGGACCAGCAGGGCCGCGGCCAGGTTCTCCTTGAGCGGCGCATGGCCGACGTCGCGGCGATAGCCGCGGCGGTGCAGGCTGTCGCCGGAGAAGTCCACCCCCAGGGTCAGCCGGCCGCGATGCAGGTTGGCATAGAGGCGCAGGTCGGGGCGGCGCAGGTCGACGTCGGGCCGCGGCCGACCCGCGGCCAGCAGGCGCTCCACCACGCCATCCTTGACGGTCTGGGCACCGAAGCGGGTGTGGCGGATCGCCTCGGAGTGCCCGTGAAAGTCCACCGCCAGGCTGCCGTCGGCGCCCAGGTGATCGCGCCAGTCCACCGCCGCGACGGCCTGGCGCAGCTGGTCCGGCGTCTCGATGCCCTCCTCGCGCACCAGGCAGAGCACCACGCGGTTGGCCAGGCGCGACCAGAGGCAGACGCGATAGGCAGTCGCCAGGCTGGCCCGGAAGTGCACCCCGGCCACGGTGGTCTTGCCCGGCTCGGCGCCCAGGTCGGCCAGCTCGTCGGCCAGCAGGAGTTCGATGCCCTTCGGGCAGGTGGCAATGAATGCCAGCGAATCAGTCGCTTGTGTCTCAGTCATGGAAGGTCCATCGGCCCCTCGGATGGGCGGATCGCGGCCATTACGACCGGGTGAACGGGATGTTACAAATCAACGGTCGACAACGTCGACCCCGTTGCGCTATCAATTAGTCAGTAGCTACTGAATAACGCATGCGTTTGCTGTCAACGGGCCCCATCCGTCGCACGGCCGATTCCTTTCGGCCTGCAGGCGGCGGTAACCCGGGGCCCGAGGATCGAACGGGTCGGTCGTCTGTCGCCTTATGTCCTTATTTCAGACCGAGACGAGACGACAGGCCCACACCGGTACCTTTTCAAGAGGTAGTCCAATGAAACGACAGAAACGTGATCGCTTCCAGCGCGCCTATATTCATGGCTACAAGGCAGGTATCTCGGGTCGCTCCCGTGATGATTGTCCGAGTCAGGACATCAATCTTCGCGAATACTGGATGAGCGGTTGGCGTGAAGGTCGTGGGGATCATTGGTCCGGCATGACTGGTGTCTCCGGCATACACAAGAACCCCATGGTGATGTGAACCCTCGAGTCTCCCTCACAAGAACCCCATGGTGATGTGAACCCTCGAGTCTCCCTTTCGGTTCCCTTCACCGGCCGTCGAAGACGGTCAGCCAATAGAGCCCGTGGCCCTGCCGCGGGCTTCTTGGTTCACTCCCCCCGTGTCCCGGCGCAGGCCTTCAACGCCCGGGCACACTCCCCCACCAGCCGCGGTCCGCGGTAGATGAACCCCGAATAGAGCTGCACCAGGTCCGCCCCTGCCTGGCACTTGCCCGCGGCCGCCTCGCCGCTGTCGATGCCCCCCACGCCGATGATCGGCAGGGTCGGCAGATGACGGCGCAGCTCGCGAATCACCGCATTCGACGGCTCGAAGACCGGCCGGCCGGAGAGCCCCCCCTGCTCGTCGCCATGGGTGAGGCCGGCCACCGCGTCCCGCGACACCGTGGTGTTGGTGGCAATCACCGCATCGATGGCATTGGCCTCGAGCGTCCGGGCCACCAGCGCCACCTCCTCGGCACTCATGTCCGGTGCGATCTTCACCGCCAGCGGCACACGGCGGCCGGCCTCGCGGTCGAGCCCATGACCCGTCTCGCGCAGCGCGCCGAGCAGCTGGTCGAGGTGCTCGCCGAACTGCAGGTTGCGCAGCCCCGGGGTGTTGGGCGAGGAGATGTTCACCGCCACATAGTCCGCCTGGGCGTGGACCTTGCGCAGGCAGGTCAGGTAGTCGTCCACCGCCCGCTCCACCGGCGTGGTCAGGTTCTTGCCGATATTGATGCCGACGATGCCGGCATAGCGACGCTTCCTGACCCGCTCGACCAGGCGGTCCACCCCGGCATTGTTGAACCCCATGCGGTTGATGATTGCCCCCTGCTCCGGGAGGCGAAACAGGCGGGGCCTGGGGTTGCCGTCCTGGGGCCTGGGGGTGACGGTGCCGACCTCGACGAAGCCGAAGCCCAGCGCCCCCAGGGCATCCAGATGGTCGGCATTCTTGTCGAGCCCCGCCGCCAGGCCCACGCGATTGGGAAAGCGCAGTCCCATCAGCTCCACCGGGTCGTCGACCCGCGGGCCGGCCAGGCGCCCGGCGAGCCCCAGCCGACCGGCCAGGTCCAGCCCCGACAGCGCGACCCCATGGGCGGTTTCGGCATCGAGGCGGAACAGGAGCGAACGGGCAAGCGAATACATGGGTATCTCCGGGCGGTGTCGAGCGAGCGGGCGGGAGTATAACAGTCTGCCCCCCTGGAAACGACGAACCCCGCCAGCGGCGGGGTTCGTCTCTCACGGCGTACTGTCGCGCCTCAGGTTTCGCGGCTGCTCTCGGCCAGGTCGACGAGCTCACGCACCGCCACGGCGAACAGCGGGAAGCCGCCCTGGCTGCCGCTGCCCACCTGTTCGAGCAACCGGCACCAGCGCCCGTACATGGTGTCGTGGAGCTGCAGCCACCGGTCGACCCGCTCCACCGGGTCCCGCGGTCCGCCCTCCATGCCGAGCACGCTCACCGACAGCGCCAGCTGCTGACGGTCGATATCGTCGCGGAAGGTCTCGCGGGCCTTGGCCTGCCAGGTGTCGCGCACCTTGAGATCGGTGATCTTCTGGATCAGCCACGGCAGCTCCAGACGATCGCCGATCTCGTGGAACGCCTCGGCCACCCGCTGGGGCTTCTCGCCGGTCTGGCGCGCCGCCTGGATGATGCCGAGCGCGGTGTAGAGGCTGTTCGTGGAGACCACGGTGGTGGCCAGTGCCGCGGGTACCCCCGCCTCCACCAGTTCCTGACGCCGCGCTTCCCAGGCCTCGCGTTCCTCGCCACGCAGCCGCTCGCCGATGTTCTCTTGCAACTGGGCCAGGCGCGGGGCGAAGTAGGCAATCGTATCCTGGGTGGTCATGCCGAGGCGCTGACGCAGGAACCAGCGGCTGGCCCGACGCAGCGTACGCATCAGGTCGAGCATCATGCCGTACTGCACCCGGCTCGGCACCTGGTTGTCCAAGGCCTCGATCTGCTCCCACAGGGCGGTCAGCTGGAAGCTCTCGCGGGCAATCACGTAGGCCCGGGCGATGTCGGCGCGTCCGGCACCGGTGGAGTCGATCAGCCGGCGCACGAAGACGATGCCCATATGGTCGAACAGGTCATTGGCCACCTGGGTGGCCACGATCTCGCGCTTCAGCCGGTGTTCGTACATCTCGTCGCGGAAGCGCTCGACCAGCACCTTCGGGAAGATGCGTTCGACATGCCGCGCGATGGTAGGGTCGTCCGGCACCTCGGAAGCGATCAGGTCGCCCTTGAGGACGCTCTTGGCATAGGAGATCAACACCGAGAGCTCGGGCAGCAGCATGCCCTGCTCGTTGGCGGCCCGCTCCTGGAGCTCCTCGTCGGAGGGCAGGAACTCGAGTTCTCGATCGATCTGGCCGGCGGCCTCGAGCTCGCTGATGAAGCGACTGAAGGGGCCGATGCCCTGACGCGAGAGGATCTCGGAGAGATCCAGCGCCTGGGTCTGGCGATAGTTGTCGAGGATCACCAGCTCGGCGACCTCGTCGGTCATGTCGGCGAGCAGCTGGTTGCGCTGCTTGCCGGTCATGTCGCCGCGCTTGACCACTTCGTCGATAAGGATCTTGATATTGACCTCGTGGTCGGAGCAGTTCACCCCGCCGGCGTTGTCGATGAAGTCGGTGTTGACCCGCACGCCCTTGGCGGCGGCCTCCATGCGGCCATGCTGGGTGAGCCCGAGGTTGCCGCCCTCGCCGACTACACGGCAGTTGAGGTCACGGCCGTCGATGCGCAGGGCGTCGTTGGCCTTGTCGCCCACCTCGGCATCGGTCTCGTCGCTGCCCTTGACGTAGGTGCCGATGCCACCGTTCCAGAGCAGGTCGACCTCGGCCTTGAGCATGGCGCGGATCAGCTCGTTGGGGGGCAGCTTGTTCTCCTTGATGCCGAACACCGCCTTCATCTGCGGCGAGATCGGGATCGACTTGGCGCTGCGCTTGAACACCCCGCCGCCCTCGGAGATCAGGCCGGTATCGAAGTCCTCCCAGCTCGAGCGCGGCAGGTCGAACAACCGCTTGCGCTCGGCGAAGGTGGCGGCGGCATCCGGGTTCGGGTCGACGAAGATATGCAGGTGGTTGAAGGCGCCCACCAGCCGGATCGTCTCGGAGAGCAGCATGCCGTTGCCGAAGACGTCGCCGCCCATGTCGCCGATGCCCACCACGGTGAACTCGTCGCGCTGGGTGTTCAGGCCCAGGCCACGGAAGTGCCGCTTGGTCGACTCCCAGGCCCCCTTGGCGGTGATGCCCATCTTCTTGTGGTCATAGCCGTTGGCGCCGCCCGAGGCGAAGGCGTCGCCCAGCCAGTGGCCATACTCGGCGGAGATCTCGTTGGCGATGTCGGAGAAGGTCGCGGTGCCCTTGTCGGCGGCCACCACCAGGTAGGCGTCGTCATCGTCGTGGCGCACCACGTCACGGGGCGGCACCACCTCGCCGCCGACCAGGTTGTCGGTGACGTCGAGCAGGGCGCGGATGAAGGTCTTGTAACAGGTGATGCCCTCCCGCTGGATGGCGTCACGATCGCCCCCCTCGGGCATCCGCTTGCAGATGAAGCCCCCCTTGGCGCCCACCGGCACGATCACCGCGTTCTTCACCTGCTGCGCCTTGACGAGGCCGAGGACCTCGGTGCGGAAGTCCTCGTGGCGATCGGACCAGCGCAGCCCGCCGCGAGCCACCTTGCCCCCGCGCAGGTGCACCCCCTCGACCCGCGGTGAGCAGACGAATATCTCGAAGGCCGGGCGCGGCTTGGGCATGCCGGTGACCTGGGACGGGTTCATCTTGTAGGCGATGTAGTCCTTGACGCGGCCGTCGGCGTCCTGCTGGTAGTAGTTGGTGCGCAGGGTCGCCATGATCAGTTCCATGTAGCGACGCAGCAACTGGTCGTCGTTGAGGCTGGCCACGTCGTCGAGCAGCCGCACGATGCGCTGCTGGCAGGCCTCGATTTCGCTCTCGTCGGGCCGCTCCTCGGGGTCGAAGCGCAGCTCGAACAGCGTCACCAGCTCCCGGGTGATCTCCGGGTGGTTGGTCAGGGTAGTCGCCATGTAGTCCTGGGAGACGCCGAAGCGGATCTGCTTCAGGTAGCGGGCATAGCCGCGCAGCATCGCGACCTCGCGCCAGTCCAGGTTGGCGCCGATGATCAGGCGGTTGAAGGCGTCGTTGTCCGCCTCCCCGACCCAGATGCGCTGGAAGGCCTCGATGAAGGGCTCGCGCATCTCCTGCAGGTTGACCTCGGTGCTGGTGTGATGCTCCAGGTTGAAGTCATGGATCCAGTAGGTGGCGTCGGTGGCGTGAATCCCGTAGGGACGCTCGCCGATCACCCGCAGGCCCAGGTTCTCCATCATCGGCAGCACGTCGGAGAGCGGAATGGGGCGGTCGCGATGGAAGAGCTTGAGGTTGACCCCGCTGCCCTCCTCCTCGACCAGGCGATAGAGGGAAAGCGCCAGGGGAATGCCATCGTCGAGCTCGCTGATGTGGTGCAGGTCGTAGACCGCGGTACGGGCGCTGAAATCGTCGCGATAGCCGGCGGGGAAGGCGCCGCGGAAGCGGTCCATGAGCTTGTTGGCCTGCTCCTCGCCGAAGCCCTCGATGCTGGCGGCCTGCAGATCGTCACGCCAGTTGCGGGCGAGCTCGGCGACCTTGCCCTCCAGGCGCTTGAGGTCGTAGGCGACGGGCTGGTCGCCCCCGAAACGCAGGATGAACTGGATACGCGCCAGCACCGACTCCGAGAGGTAGGTGTTGAAGTCGCCGAAGGTGGCGCCCAGTTCCTCGCAGAGCAGATGCTGGATGCGCAGCCTCAGCTCGGTGGAGAAGACGTCCCGCGGCACGAAGACCAGGCAGGAGTAGAACTTGCCGAAACGGTCCTCGCGCACGAACAGTCGCACCCGGCGACGCTCGCGGATGTCGAGGATGCCCAGGGCCGTCTGGGCCAGCTCGTCGATGTCGATCTGGAAGAGGTCGTCGCGGGGATAGACCTCGAGAATCTGCAACAGCTGCTTGCCGTTGTGCCCCTTGGGGTTGAAGCCGGCGATATCCATCACCGACTTGAGCTTGCGGCGCAGGATCGGCACGTTGCGCGGCGACTCGTTGTAGACCACGGCGGTGAACAGCCCCAGGAAGCGGTGTTCACCGATTACGCGACCCTGCTCGTCGTAGCGGTCGATGGAGATGTAGTCGGGATAGGTCGGTCGGTGCACCCGGGCATGGTGGGCGCTCTTGGCGAACGACAGCAGCTGGGGCACCAGCACAAAATGGTCGCCGTCGACTCCGACCGTGGTGCGGATGCGCTCGCGATAGCGCGGCTGGTCCAGGCGAAAGACCCCCAGCTCGCTGCCCTCGACCTTCTCGAGCCACTCCTTGCCGTCCTGCTCGCGGATCTCGTAGGCGTCGTAGCCGAGGAAGGTGAAGTTCTCCTGGCGCAGCCACTCGAGGAAGGCGATGGCTTCGCTGTGGTCCTCGGGATTGATCGATGCCGGGCGGACGGCCCGGATCTCCTCGATCGCCTTCTCGACCTGCTCGACCATCGCATCGTAGTCTGCCACCGCGGTGCGCACATCGACCAGCACCTCGTGAAGGCTGGCCTGGAGATCCGCGAGGACGGCGGGGTCGGTATGGCGGTCGATCTCGATGGCGATCAGCGACTCGCGCGACTCCGGCGCGCCCTGCTCCCGGGGCGAGGCGACCCGCACGAGATGATCCTTGTCGTCACGCGCCACCGCCAGCACGGCGTTGTGGATCGCGTGCACGGTGATGCCCCGTCGATTTAGCTCGATGCGCACCGAATCCACCAGGAACGGCATGTCCTCGTGCAGCACCGCCACGAAGGTGTGGGTCGACTGCCAGCCGTGCTCCTCGAAATCGGGGTTGAAGACCCTCACCTTGGGCGAGGCAGGATCGAACTGCTGAATGAAGTGCCACACCGACAGGGTGGCGCCATAGATGTCGTCCAGGCGACGGTCGGCGAGGTCATCGAACGGCACCGTGGCGTAGAAGTAGCGGGCGAAGGACTCCACCGCGCGGGCCTTCTCCTTGTCCAGTCGACTAGCCAGTCGCTCGGCGAGTTGCTTGAGAAAATCCTGCCTGACTTCGTCGTACGCAACGTGCTGCATCCATCACCTCGGCTGCCGACGGCCGCCGAAGGGCGGCCGGGAAAAGTTCACGGCGGCCCCCTGGCCGCCTTGCCCTGCGATCTTACGCCACTCCCCGGACCGCCCCCACCGACTTGCCACCTTGCTCATGGTGCATGTCGGTTGCGCATCACCGCTTGACTTCCTCGCCATTGACTAGACCAAGGTCGCAATCAAGCTCGCCGCTCGAGCAGCACCCCGCACTCGCAGTGATGGGTCCAGGGAAACTGGTCGAACAGGGCGAAACGCCGAATGTCATGCGTCCTGGTCAGGGTCGCGAGGTTGTCCGCCAGGGTATCCGGGTTGCATGAAATATAGACGATACGCGCATAGCCGCCGAGTTGTTGGCAGCTCGCGTCGTCGAGCCCGGCCCGGGGCGGATCGACCAGCACCGTGGTGAAGTCGTAGTCGCCCAGCGCCCACTCGGCCACGCGCCGCCCGCCCTTCTCGCCCTTCAGCGCCAGCGAAAACTCCTCGGCGGACATGCGGCCGATCACGGCGTTGTCGATGCCATTGGCCTCGAGGTTGAGCCGTGCGCTGGCCACCGAGGTGCGCGAGATCTCGGTGGCCAGCACCCGGCGGAAGTTTTCCGCCAGGGCGACGGTGAAGTTGCCGTTGCCGCAGTAGAGCTCCACCAGGTCGCCGTCCCGGCTGTCGCGGGTCACATCACGGGCCCAGGCCAGCATCGAGCGGCAGATCTCGGCATTGGGCTGGGTGAAGCTGTTCTCCACCTGCTGGTAGACGAACTCGCGCCCGTCCACCTCGAGTCGCTCCCAGACATGGTCCCGCTCGAGCACCAGGCGCTGCTTGCGCGAACGGCCGATGATCATCGCACCCAGGGTCGCCTGCAGACGACGCGCCTCGGCTTTCCAGGCCTCGTCCAGCGGGCGGTGGTAGATCAGGGTGACCAGCGCTTCACCGGAGAGGGTGGTGAGGAACTCCACCTGGAACAGCTTGCGCCGCAACAGGGGGACGTCACGAATGGCGTCGAGCAACTGCGGCATCAGCTCGTTGATCCGCCGGCCGGCCACCGGATAATCGTCCAGGCGGATCACCCTCTTCCTCTTCGGATCCGCCGGGTCGACCTCGGACCCTTGTATTTCGAACATCGCATAGAAGAGGTCGTCCCCCTCGTGCCAGAGCCGGAACTCGCAACGCTGGCGGTAGTGGCTCGGTGGCGAGGGGAACACCTCCAGTGCCGGCGGCGAGAAGCAGGCGAAGTCGCGGAGGATGCGCTCGCGCTTGGCCTCGAGTTGCTGGTCGTAGCGGGCGGGGTCGACGACGGGAACGGCCACGGGGCCTCCTGTAATGGTGATAGGGATGGTGACGACAATGCTGACGGGAATTGATGCCGTGGACGCCAGGCGGCTCAGTCGAGGTGCAGCAGGTACGGCTCGGCGAAGCCGAACGCCGCCAGTCCTGCCCTCAGACGCGGGTCCGGGGCGGTGACGAAGCTCTCACCCGGCCCCCGGTACGGAGCAGGCGCGGCGACCACCTGGGCGACCCGGCGGGCGATGGCGTCGCCGGAATCGATCCAGGCGACTCCGCGAGGGGCCGCCTCGACCAGGACATCATGCAACAGCGGGAAGTGAGTGCAGCCCAGCACCACCGTATCGAGCTCGGGATCGACCCACAGCGGTGCAAGCGCCTCGCGGATCACCACGCGATCCGGAGCCTCGCCGACGACCCAGCGCTCGGCCTCGCCGACCAGCGCATCGGCGGCGACCCGGGTGACCCGGCAGCCGGCGGCAAACTCCCGAATCAGTTGCAGGGTGTAGGGGCGTGCCACCGTGGCACTGGTGGCCAACAGGCCGAGATGGCCAGTCCGACTGCATTGCGCCGCCGGCTTGATCGCCGGCACGGTGCCGACCACCGGCACCGCAAGCCGGTCGCGCAGGGCGTCGAGTGCCAGGGTGCTGGCGGTATTGCAGGCCACCACCAGGGCGCAACAGCCGCTGGCCGAGACCGCCGCCTCGCAGACGGCGAGGATACGCTGCACCAGCCAGCCGTCCTCGCGAATGCCATAGGGCAACATGGCATTGTCGCAGGCATAGGCCAGCGCCGCCCCCGGCAGGCGCTCGCGCAGGGCCGCCACCACCGAGAGCCCCCCCACACCGGAGTCGAACACCAGCACCGGCCCGGTCACCGGCACCCACCACAATGCGCTCCCCCCGCCCGGTCAGAAGAGGGCGGCTGGAGAGAGGAAGGCATGACATGGCGCAGGCTGGCTGGCATCGCACTGGGTCCCGGCGGTACGTTCTCGGCCGAGTGCTCCTGGCGGAGTGCCCCGGACCGACCATGGGGACGCATTCTACCTCAGACCGGCGACGACCCGAAGAGGCCCACCCACACAGGCTCAGATCACCTGCACCGGCGCCTCGCGCAGTTCGGCATAGAGCTCGGGATAGGCTTCCTGCAGGCGCTCCAGCTCGGCGGCGGCCCCTTCGGGAAGCAACTCGCCGAGATGTTGCAGCTCCTGCTCGTCGAAGTGCTGCTGGATCAGCGGGAAGAGCAGCTCACGCTCGTCACGCAGGTAGGCCCGATGGCTCTCCAGGTAGGCCTTGAGGTCATCGGAGAAACGATCCATCGGCACGACCGCATCCATGAGGATCATGTCGATGTCACCGGACAGCCGCTTCAGACGTGCGCGCAGGCCCCGGTAGTCCTTGGCCAGCTGTTCGGTGACGTCACCGCTCTCGGGAGCCTTCTGCTGCAACTGTTCGGTGCAGATACGCTCGAGGGGCAGCGTAAAGCCCTCCATGTAGTCCAGGATGTAGTCGACGACCTCCCTCACCAGCTGGAAGTTTGGGCGCTCGCCGGTCGACAGGGTCTTCTGCTTGAGCTGCAGAACGTGCAACATGCGCGCCATATTGGCATGATCCCGGCGCAGCTGGGTCAGCATGGTCATGTCGTGGCCTCCTCTTCCTGTCAGCGATGTGTGGAAGGCATTCCTCGTTGGATTCGCCATCCTGGCCAGGGTTCAGCGAGCCACTCGATACCGGAGGGCACGCCGAAGACGTTGTATCAACCTAGTGCCTGGCGGCGAGGCTGTCTATCGACCAAGGTCGCATTGTCGACGACACCCGCCCGGGCATCCTCTTGCCGTTCATCAGGGAGACCGCCATGGACCTGTTCCACCAGACCACCGGCGATGATGCCGCCCCCCTGGCCTTCCGCATGCGGCCGCGGCGGCTGGCCGACTACGTGGGCCAGCAGGCGCTGGCAGGGCCCGACAAGCCCCTGCGCCGCATGGCCGAGACCGGCGTGGTGCGCTCGATGATCCTGTGGGGCCCGCCCGGCACCGGCAAGACCACCCTGGCCGAGATTCTCGCCGCGGAGTCCGGTGCCCGCCTCGAGCACCTCTCGGCGGTGATGGCCGGGGTCAAGGAGATCCGCGCGGCGGTGGACCGGGCCCGGGCCGCCCAGGGCCAGGGGCAGCCCACCCTGCTGTTCCTCGACGAGATCCACCGGCTCAACAAGAGCCAGCAGGATGCCCTGCTGCCCCATGTGGAGTCCGGCCTGCTGACGTTGATCGGCGCCACCACCGAGAACCCCTCCTTCGAGGTCAACTCGGCGCTGCTTTCCCGCGCGCGGGTCCATGTGCTCAAGTCGCTCACCGAGGCCGAGCTGGTGGAGGTGATGCGTCGGGCCCTGGCCGACGAGACACGCGGCCTGGGACGCCGCCGGATCGCCGTCGACGACGGGGTGCTGGGGCTGCTGGCCCGGGCCGCGGCCGGCGATGCCCGCCGCGCCCTGGGGCTGCTGGAGACCGCCTGTGACTTCGCCGAACCCAACGAGGGCGGCGGCGAGATCCTGCGCCGCGAGGCGCTGGAGGACGTGCTCGGCCACCAGGCCAGTGCCTTCGACAAGCAGGGTGACCACTTTTACGACCTGCTCTCGGCGATCCACAAGTCGGTGCGCTCCTCTCGCCCCGACGCGGCGCTGCTCTACATCGCCCGCTTCCTCCAGGGCGGCGGCGACCCGCTGGACGTGGTCCGGCGCCTGGCCGCCATCGCCTCCGAGGACGTCGGCAACGCCGATCCGCGCGCCCTGCCGCTGGTCATGGCCGCCTGGGACGCCTACCTGCGCCTGGGCGACTACGAGGGCCAGCGCGCCATTGCCCATGCGGCGATCCACCTCGCCGTGGCGCCCAAGAGCAACGCCATCGACCTCGCCTGGAAGGAGGCCAAAGCCTTCGTCGCCGCCCAGCCGCGCCTCGAGGTGCCCACCTACCTGCGCAACGCGCCGACGAAACTGATGGCGTCCCTGGGTCACGGCCAGGGCTACCGCTATGCCCACAACGAGCCCCACGGCTATCCCGCCGGCAGCGCCCACGACTGCTGGCCCGACGAGATTCCGCACCAGCGTTTCTACCAGCCGACGGAGTACGGTCAGGAGAAGCGCTATGGCCAGCTCATGGCCTGGCGGGAGGCGCTGGACAGGGAGGCGGATGGGGACGGCAGCGACGTGTAGCGCCGCGGCGCCCTTCGGGCAGCGCCAAGCTACAAGCGCCCAGCCGCTCGGTGGCGGGCGGCTGGCGTCGAGGCAGAAAGCGAGAAACCCCCATCGGACTCGATCCGGTGGGGTTTTCGCTCTGCCAGGGTAGGACCTGGGCCGCGGCTTTTCCGGCGACTGGCCTTCGCGGAGGCGCTGTGAATCCGTCCCTGGACGCTACATCCTTCATCCCTGAAGAATGACCTCCGCTTCGGCCAGTCCCCGGCGCCGCTCACGCCGGCACTTCCCGCTATGGACGGGCCGCTCGGCGCTAGTGAGTATCCCGAATCACATCGGTGCCGTCGGGAATCTCGAAGGCGAACAGGCCGTCGTCGATGGCCTCGTTCATCTGCACGTCGCGGAACTCGATGGCGGTGCGCTGGCCGGTGCTGTCGGTCATCTGCAGGAACGCCAGGCGCTCGCCGCGGAAGGTCATCTTCAGCTCCTCGAACAGGGTGTCGGGGGAGCGCGGCAGCAGGGTGAAGGTCTCGGCACTGCCCTGCTGCTGGCGCGAGACGTCATAGCTGTCGGTCAGCTCACTGGCGCTGCCGGAGAGCAGCAGTGCTGGCGTGTGGGTCACGCGCTGGTCCAGCGCCTGCACGGTGACCTGCTCCAGGTCGGGGTCATACAGATAGACCTCCTCGCCATCGGAGACCACCTCCTGCTGGTAGGGCGCATCGACCTCCCAGCGGAACTTGCCGGGGCGAGACAGCCACATGTGGCCACTGGCCTCCTGCAGGCGCTGGCCGCTGCCGTCGAGGATCTGCTGCTGGAAGGCGGCCTCGTAGGTCTCCAGCGGCTCGAGCATGCGGGTCAGGCGCTCGGCGCCCTCGCTGGCCAGGGCCGACAACGGCACGGCGAACGTCATGGCCAGCGTGGCAAGGGTCTTCTTCATGGTCATCGTCTCTGTCTCCCTGGACGGGTCCATCATGGAATCCTGTCACTCGGACCAAGGGGGCGTCGGCGGGTTGCATGCCCGCCGGCGCTTTCATCATTGCTGCATGGTTGAGCGGGGTACTGGGCTCAGTTACCCACCGGCGGCGGCGCCAGTACCTCGCGGGCACCGTTGGTGCCCATGGTCGACACCACCCCGGCCATCTCCATGGCCTCGACCAGGCGGGCGGCCCGGTTGTAGCCGATCTTGAAGCGGCGCTGCACCGCCGAGATGGAGGCCCGGCGCGACTCGGTGACGAACTGTACCGCCTCGTCGTAGAGGGCGTCCTGCTCGGCATCGTCGCCATCGACGCCCTCGGCCTCCAGGCCGGTGAGGGCCTCAGCGGAGACGCCGCCGGAGAGGATCTCGTCGATGTACTTCGGCTCGCCGCGACGCTTCCAGTCCTCCACCACCCGGTGCACCTCGTCGTCGTCGACGAAGGCACCGTGGACCCGGGTCGGCAGGCCGGACCCCGCCGGCAGGTAGAGCATGTCGCCGTGGCCCAACAGGTTCTCGGCGCCGCCCTGGTCGAGGATGGTGCGCGAGTCGACCCGCGAGGAGACCTGGAAGGCCATGCGGGTGGGGATATTGGCCTTGATCAGGCCGGTGACCACATCCACCGAGGGACGCTGGGTGGCCAGTATCAGGTGGATACCGGCGGCCCGGGCCTTCTGGGCCAGCCGCGCGATCAGCTCCTCGACCTTCTTGCCGACGATCATGAACATGTCGGCGAACTCGTCGATCACCACCACGATGTAGGGCAGCTTCTCGAGCACCGGCGGGCTCTGGTGCATCTCCCAGGGCTGGGGCTCCCACAGCGGGTCGGCGACCTGGGCGCCGGCGCGATCGGCCTCGTCGAGCTTGGCGTTGAAGCCGGCGATGTTGCGCACGCCCATGGAGGCCATCAGCTTGTAGCGGCGCTCCATCTCGGCCACGCACCAGCGCAGGGCGTTGGCAGCCTCCTTCATGTCGGTGACCACCGGTGCCAGCAGGTGCGGGATGCCGTCGTAGACCGACAGCTCGAGCATCTTGGGATCGACCATGATCATGCGCAGCTCGTCGGGGGTGGCCTTGAGCAGCATGGAGATCAGCATGGCGTTGACCCCCACCGACTTGCCCGAGCCGGTGGTGCCGGCCACCAGCAGGTGGGGCATCTTGCCCAGGTTGGCCACCACGGGGCCGCCGCCGATGTCCTGGCCCAGCGCCAGGGTCAGCGCCGAGGCCTCCTGCTGGTAACGGTCGGAGTCGATCACCTCGCGCAGGCGGATCATCGCCCGCTTGGGGTTGGGAATCTCGATGCCCACCGTGGGCCGACCGGGAATCACCTCCACCACCCGCACGCTCTTGACCATCAGCGAACGCGCCAGGTCTTTGGCC
The DNA here is from genome assembly GCF_022487945.1 of Halomonas flagellata. Classification (NCBI taxonomy): domain Bacteria; kingdom Pseudomonadati; phylum Pseudomonadota; class Gammaproteobacteria; order Oceanospirillales; family Halomonadaceae; genus Halomonas; species Halomonas flagellata. The sequence continues at coordinate 203,628 of NZ_JAKVPY010000005.1, read as the reverse complement.
AGGTTGCTGATCTTGGAGACCTTCACCCCCGCCGCCGGCTTGATCTCGAAGCGGGTGATCACCGGCCCGGGCCAGGTGTCGACCACCTCGGCCTTGACCCCGTACTCGCGCAACCGCACCTCGAGCAGCTCGGCCATCTCGGCCAGCTGCGCGTCCGTGTAGTTGGGCTGATGGGGCTGGGGCGGGGTCAACAGGCGCAGGCTGGGCAGCTCGCCATCGGGGTCGGGCAGGTCGTCGAACAGCGGCCGCTGGTTCTGCAGGTGCTCAACGGTCCAGAGGGTGGGGCCATCGGGCTGGTCGGCGGCCGCGCGCCCCTGCTCGGCGGTGGCGACACGGGGAGCATCGTCGGCGGCCGACTCGTCGGAGGCATGGCCCACCGCGGGACCATCGCTCGCCGCGCGGACGGCAGGCGTCTCCTCGGCCGCCGTCCGCGCGGCGTCCTCGTCCCGGACCGGCTCGTCCCGGCCCAGACGCGGCTCGTCGGCGTCGTCCTCCCAGTCACCCGCCTGCCAGTCGACCAGCGCCGGCTCGCGACGCCCCCCGTCGCGTACCGGCGAATGCGGCGACGAGCCCGAGGAGGCCCAGGCCGGCGGCGGAGCCTCGTCCTCCGGCTCCGCGGCTTCGGCAGGCGCCTCACGACGCTCGTTGCCGGTGGCCGGTGCCGCCAGGGGGTCATCGTCGCGGCTGGCCCGCAGCGAGGGGCCGCTCCAGGCCGGGGGGGCCTCGTCATCGTCGGGCAGCACCGGCTCGGGCACCGTCTCCGGCACACGGCGGGCCCCGCCAGCCTCGGGCGCGCGGAAGGGGGGGACGGCAGCGGCCCCGGCGGTACCTGACGCCGCCGTAGCGCTCGCTGCCGCCGCGGTGCTGCCGCCCCCCCTGTGGGGTGCGGGTGTCGGCGTGCGGGCGCTGTAGGCCGCCTCCGGGCGCTTGGCGGAGGGGGTGTGCGCGGGCACCTCCCAGGGAATCTCGGTGTCGCCATCATTGCCGAAACCCGGCTCACGCCGGGCATCGCCGGCGGCCGCCAGCTCGGGGAGCGCCTCCCCTCGCCGGCCGGGCAGCAGGCGTTGCCACCAGCGCTGCCGCGTCGGCGCCTCGTCGTCGGACTCGGCCACGGGTGCCGGGGGCGTCTGCTCCTCGGCCTCGTCGCGCCCAGCCCGGCGCGGCTCGCGCCGGTCGGACGAGAGGCCGAAGGGTTCGGCCAACCGCTGCCAGAACCGCAGGGCACGGTGGCCGAGCTCGTCCATCACCGTGAACCATGACAACCCGGTGAACAACGGAAAACCGCAGAGCATCGCCGCCAGCGACAGCAGGCCGGAGCCCCCGACGCCGACCAGTGGCACCAGGGCGCCGACCAGCCCCTCCCCGAGGATCCCTCCCGAGGAGTAGGGCAGCAGGCTCTCCGAATTGTAGAAGTGCAGTGCACCGAGCGTGGTGGTGCCGAGCAGCAGCAGCACCAGGCCGCCGCTGCGCACCGCCAGGGCCGTGGCATCCCACTCCAGGTGCACCTGGCGGGAGCGGAGCAGCCGCCAGGCGGCGAAGCCCAGCATACCGGGCCACCACAGGGCACTCACACCGAACAGCGAATAGAGCACATCGGAGAGCCAGGCCCCGATCGGGCCCATCCAGTTGGCGACCTCGGTCTCGGGCCCGCTGCGTGACCAGCCCGGGTCGCCGGGCTGGAAGCTGAACAGCGCCAGCAGCAGGAAGACGCAGGCCGCCAGCAGCATGATGGCCACGCCTTCGCGTGCCGATCCCTGCAGCTGCAGGCCGAAGCGTTTCGCCGTCTCCCTGGCATTGGTCGCACTCACTCGACGCGGCGACACCTTCTTCTTGACACTCAAGCGGCCATCCCCCTTGCGCCACAGTTGGCGTCTTCCGTTTCCATGGCGCCAATCATACCGAGCAAGTGCTTGCCATCACAGGGGCCCGCGCCGTCGGCCAGCATCTTGAGCCGGGTCGCCGCCAGCGTCACACTTGAGGCTCCGTCCCGCAAGGATTCGATTCTCGATGCTGCCCTGGCTTGCCGATCACCCCGTGCACTTCCCCCCCGTCGAGCAGGCCCTGCGCGATCCCGACGGCCTGCTGGCCGTCGGCGGCGACCTGAGCCCGGCCTGGCTGCTCGCGGCCTACCACCGCGGCATCTTCCCCTGGTACAGCGACGACCAGCCGATCCTGTGGTGGAGCCCGGACCCTCGCATGGTGCTGTTTCCTCACGAGATCCGCGTGCGCAGGAGCCTCGCCAAGCGATTACGCAACGGGGGCTTCCGGGTCACCGCCGACACCGCCTTCGATGCGGTGATCGCGACCTGTGCCGGCCCCCGTGACGGCCAGCCAGGCACCTGGATCACCGACGCCATGCGCGAAGCCTATGGCCGCCTGCATGCCCTGGGCATGGCCCACTCGGTGGAGGTATGGCGCGGCGAGCGGCTGGTGGGCGGCCTCTACGGGGTGGCCCTCGGTCCGGTCTTCTTCGGTGAATCGATGTTCTCCCGGGTCGCGGACGCCTCCAAGGTCGCCCTGGTGCACCTGGCCCGGGCCATGCAGGACGGCGGCGGCCGGCTGATCGACTGCCAGATGCATACCGCCCACCTGGCCAGTCTCGGTGCCCGCGACATCGCCCGGGCCGAGTTCATCGGCTATCTTGAAAAGTGGCTGGGCAAGGCACCGGACGTTGCCGAGGATGACACCTGCATCATCCCGCCCAGCTGGTCATTCGAACGCCTTGGTAGTACGGCACGCCATTCGACGCAAGAGAGGGGGGAGCCGTGAGCAGCAATACACCCCGGCAACCGGTACGGGACCTGCGGTTCTTCCTCACCGTGCCGCATGCCTGCAGCTATCTCGAGGGGCGTGAGGCCACCACCCTGTTCCTCGACCCCCAGGAGTCGCCCGGGCGTGGCGTCTACGATGCCCTGGCGCTGCTGGGCTTCCGGCGCAGCGGTCGCCACCTCTATCGCCCGCACTGCGAGGGCTGCAGCGCCTGCATCTCGGTACGCATCCCGGTGGCCGACTTCGCCCCGAGCCGCAACCAGCGCCGGCTCGTCCGGCGCAATGCCGACCTCACGCTGCACGTGCGTCCGGCGATCTTCGACAGCGAGCACTATGCCCTCTACGCCCACTACATCCGTATCCGCCACGCCGATGGCGACATGTTCCCGCCGAGCCACGAGCAGTACCGCACCTTCCTGACCCTCGACCAGGACTATGCCCGGCTGCTGGAGTTCCGCCTCGAGGGCCGACTGGTGGCCGTGGCGGCCTATGACCAGCTGGAACACGGGCTCTCGGCGATCTACACCTTCTTCGACCCCGACCCGACGCTGGACCGCCGCTCGCTCGGCACCTTCGCCGTGCTCTCGCTGGTCGAGCGGGCCCGTGACCTGGGCCTGCCCCACGTCTACCTGGGCTACTGGATCCGCGAGTGCCGCAAGATGAACTACAAGAAGGCCTTCCGCCCGCTGGAGATGCTCGACGGGCGCCACTGGCGACGCACCCTTCCCGTCTGACCCGCCGGGTCCCGCGTCGAACGGCGGCTTTTTTGCCTTGACGCCCGGCATGCGGCACAATACCGCGCTATTCTGTCGGCACGGGCGTCACCTGCGCGCCTCGGTGCCGCATCGCACCATCATCATCAGCGAGGAACCGCCTATATGGCACGTGAAGACCATATCGAAATGGAAGGCGTCGTCGTCGATACCCTTCCCAACACCATGTTCCGCGTCGAGCTGGAGAACGGCCACGTGGTCACCGCCCATATCTCGGGCAAGATGCGCAAGAACTACATCCGTATCCTCACCGGCGACAAGGTCAAGGTCGAGCTGACTCCCTACGACCTCTCCAAGGGTCGCATCGTCTACCGTTCACGCTGACCCTGCCCGCCAGGTACCACCACGCCTCCGCTCACGGCCACGCAACGTACAGCGCCCCGTCCAGAGACAGGGCGCCGTGTCGTCGTGGTGAAAAGCGTGATACCGCTCAGGGCGCGTCGGCCAGCTCCGACTCGGTGGAGAGGTGCAGCTCGCCCTCCTCCACGCTGACGTGCACCACCCCGCCGTGCTCCGAGAGCTCGCCGAACAGGATCATCTCCGCCAGCGGCTTCTTGAGCTTCTCCTGGATCAGGCGCGCCATGGGGCGAGCGCCCATGTCGGGGTCGTAGCCCTTCTCGGCCAGCCAGTTCCGGGCGGCATCGTCCACGTCGAGCTGGACCCGCTTCTCGTCGAGCTGTGCCTGCAGTTCCACCAGGAACTTGTCCACCACGCTGCGCACCACCGACATCGGCAGGGAGTGGAACTGGATGATGCCATCCAGACGGTTGCGGAACTCCGGCGAGAAGGTCTTGCGGATGGCCTCCATGGCGTCGGTGGAGTGATCCTGGGTCTGGAAGCCGATGGAGCGCCGCGTGGCCAGCTCGACCCCGGCGTTGGAGGTCATGATCAGGATCACGTGACGGAAGTCCGCCTCACGGCCGTTGTTGTCGGTCAGGCGGCCGTGGTCCATCACCTGCAGCAGCAGGTTGAAGACCTCCGGATGCGCCTTCTCGATCTCGTCGAGCAGCAGCACGCAATGCGGATTCTTGGTGATCGCCTCGGTCAACAGGCCGCCCTGGTCGTAACCGACGTAGCCGGGGGGCGCCCCGATCAGCCGCGACACCGTGTGACGCTCCATGTACTCGGACATGTCGAAGCGCACCAGCTCGATGCCCATGATCTTCGACAGCTGGCGAGCGACCTCGGTCTTGCCCACCCCGGTGGGGCCGGCGAACAGGAAGCTGCCCACCGGCTTGTCCGGCGACTTGAGGCCGGCCCGCGAGAGCTTGATGGCGGCCGAGAGGCTGTCGATCGCCTCGTCCTGGCCGAACACCAGCATCTTGAGGTCGCGGTCGAGGTTCTCGAGCAGCTTGCGGTCGGAGCTCGAGACGCTCTTCGGCGGAATCCGCGCGATGGAGGCCACCACCGCCTCGACCTGGTCGACGTCGATGGTGTCGATCCGCACCTCGGGCGGCAGCAGCCGCTGGTGGGCGCCGGCCTCGTCGATCACGTCGATGGCCTTGTCGGGCAGATGGCGGTCGTTGATGTAGCGATCCGCCAGGCGCGCCGCACTGTCGAGGGCCGCATCGGTGTACTTGAGCCGGTGATGCTCCTCGAAGCGCGACCGCAGCCCCTTGAGGATACGGATGGTGTCCTCCACCGAGGGCGCCATGACGTCGACCTTCTGGAAACGGCGGGCGAGCGCCCGGTCCTTCTCGAAGATGCCGCGGAACTCCTGGAAGGTGGTGGAACCGATGCAGCGCAGGTCACCGGAGGAGAGCAGCGGCTTGAGCAGGTTCGAGGCGTCCATCACCCCCCCCGAGGCCGCTCCCGCGCCGATCACCGTATGGATCTCGTCGATGAAGAGGATGGCGTTGGGCTGCTTCTTGAGCTCGGCGAGCAGGCTCTTCAGCCGCTTCTCGAAGTCGCCCCGGTACTTGGTGCCGGCCAGCAGGGCGCCCATGTCGAGGGCATAGACCACCGCATCACCGATCACCTCGGGCACGTCCTCCTCGACGACCCGCTTGGCGAGCCCCTCGGCGATGGCGGTCTTGCCCACGCCGGCCTCGCCGACCAGCAGCGGGTTGTTCTTGCGCCGACGCGCAAGGATCTGCACCACCCGCTCGAGCTCGTGCTCACGCCCGATCAGGGGGTCGATCTTGCCCAGCCGGGCCTGCTCGTTGAGGTTGGTGGCGAAGCCGGTCAGCGGATTGGCGCCGGTCTCGGCACCGCCCTCCTCGGCCTCCTCGGACTCGGGAGAGGGCGACGAGGGGCTCTGGCCATGGCCGGCCACCTTGGAGATGCCGTGGGCGATGTAGTTGACCGCATCGACCCGGGCCACGTTCTGCTGCTTGAGGAAGTAGACCGCCTGGCTCTCCTGTTCGGAGAAGATCGCCACCAGCACGTTGGCGCCGGTGACCTCGCTCTTGCCCGAGGACTGGACATGAAAGACGGCGCGTTGCAGCACGCGCTGGAAGCCCAGGGTCGGCTGGGTCTCACGATCGCTCTGATCCTCGGGGATCAGCGGCGTGGTGGAATTGATGAAATCCTGCAGGTCGGACCGCAGCTTGTCGAGGTTGGCCCCGCAGGCCCTCAGCACGTCCGCCGCGGAGGCATTGTCCAGCAGAGCCAGCAGCAGGTGCTCCACGGTCATGAACTCGTGACGCTTGGAGCGCGCCACGGTGAAGGCCGTGTTCAGGGTCAGTTCAAGTTCTTTGCTCAGCATGGCAGTCCCCTTCTCGCCGCCTAGGGCTTGCGTCGGATCTTTCAAGGTCCGGCATCATCAACATCGGGTACAAACGCCGCCGTTGCAAGTCTCCTCGCCCAACGGCCGGCATCCATCCCCCTTCGCGACCATGTCCGGAATCAGTCCGCCGCCTCGATGTCGCTCAGCAGCGGATGCTGACACTCTCTTGCGTATTGATTGACCTGGTGGCTTTTGGTTTCCGCGATGTCGCGGGTAAAGATGCCACAGGTGGCCTTGCCCTGGGTGTGCACCGTCAACATCACCTGCACCGCGGTCTCGCTGTCCATGTAAAAGAAGGTCTGCAGCACCTCCACCACGAACTCCATGGGGGTGAAGTCGTCGTTATGCAACACCACCTTGTACAGTGGCGGACGCGCCACCTCCGGATCGGCGCTCTGCACCGCCAGGTCGTCGTCACTCTCCTCGCCAGGCTCGGGGGGGCGGGTCATGCCTCCCCGGATCGAGGCGTGCCACTCACGCCACGCCTCCTCTTCTGTCTTGAACATAAGAGCCACTATCCATCTCGACAAGCCGGCCACCAGGGTAGGTCTCAACCGTGATTGGACGCCACGGGGCCGGCGGGGTTCACTCGCGCCTGCTCAACGCAAAGGGCCCCCGCCCGCCATGCGGCGGACGGGGGCCCCGGGCTCGGCGCCGCGACTTACATGTTGTCGGCGACGGCCTGACCGAACTCGGAGCACTTGAGCAGCTTGGCATCGTCCATCAGGCGATGGAAGTCATAGGTGACCTCGCCCCTGGAGATCGCCTTCTCCATGCCCTTGAGCACCAGGTCGGCGGCCTCGACCCAGCCCATGTGGCGCAGCATCATCTCGGCGGAGAGGATCAGCGAGCCCGGGTTGACCTTGTCCTGGCCGGCGTACTTCGGCGCGGTGCCGTGGGTGGCCTCGAACATGGCCACGGCGTCGGAAAGGTTGGCGCCCGGCGCGATACCGATGCCGCCCACTTCCGCCGCCAGGGCGTCGGACAGGTAGTCACCGTTGAGGTTCAGGGTGGCGATGACGTCGTACTCGGCCGGGCGCAGCAGGATCTGCTGCAGCATGGCGTCGGCGATCACGTCCTTGACCACGATGTCCTTGCCGGTCTTGGGGTTCTTGAAGGTCATCCAGGGGCCGCCGTCGAGCAGCTCGGCGCCGAACTCATCGCGGGCGAGCTCGTAGCCCCAGTCCTTGAAGGCACCTTCGGTGAACTTCATGATGTTGCCCTTGTGCACCAGGGTCAGCGACTCGCGGTCGTTGTCCACAGTGTACTGCAGGGCCTGGCGCACGAGGCGCTTGGTGCCCTCCTCGGAGACCGGCTTGACGCCGAGGCCGCAGTCCTGGGGGAAGCGGATGTTGGTGACACCCATCTCCTCGCGCAGGAACTTGATCACCTTGTCGGCTTCCGGGGTGCCGGCCTTCCACTCGATGCCGGCGTAGATGTCCTCGGAGTTCTCGCGGAAGATGACCATGTCCACGTCGCCGGGCTTCTTGACCGGGCTGGGCACGCCCTCGAACCAGCGAACCGGGCGCTGGCAGACGTAGAGGTCGAGCTTCTGGCGCAGGGCCACGTTCAGGGAGCGGATGCCACCGCCCACCGGGGTGGTCAGCGGCCCCTTGATGGAGACGACGTAGTCCTTGACGGCTTCCAGGGTCTCTTCCGGCAGCCAGGTATCGGCGTCATAGACCTGGGTGGCCTTCTCACCGGCGTAGACCTCCATCCAGTGAATCTTGCGATCGCCGTTGTAGGCCTTCTGCACGGCGGAGTCGATGGCGATCTTCATGGCCGGCGTCACGTCGACGCCGATGCCGTCACCCTCGATGAACGGGATGACCGGCTCATTCGGCACGTTCAGGGTGTTGTCGGCGTTGACGGTGATCTTCTGGCCGCCTTCAGGGACGACGATTTTCTGGAACCCCATTGAGAACTCCCCTGTCTGGTCTGTTCAGTGGAGCGCGGAGTATAGCATTCACCCGATCGATCGGAGTAGGCTTGGAGCCATATTTGTCGACAATCCATGGTAGCAAGACCTTGGTCGAATGAGCGCTCTATACCTGCTGCACAAGCCCTATCGCATGCTTTCCCAGTTTACCGACCCCGGGGCCGGTGACGGAGAGCGCCGCGCCACCCTGGCCGGGGTGATCGCGGTGCCCGGCATCTATGCCGCCGGCCGTCTCGACTACGACTCCGAAGGCCTGCTGCTGCTCAGCGACGACGGCGAGCTGATCCACCGCATCAGCGACCCCCGCCACAAGCAGCCCAAGACCTACCGGGTACAGGTGGAGGGCCGCCCCAGTGATGCCGCCCTGCAGGCGTTGCGCAGCGGCGTCCGGCTGAAGGATGGCCGCACCCGGCCGGCGAAGGTCCGGCGCCTGGCGTCGAGCGGCCTGCCCGAGCGGGACCCGCCGCTGGACCCGAGGCGCCACCCGGTCACCAGCTGGCTGGAGCTGACCATCAGCGAAGGCCGCAACCGTCAGGTGCGACGCATGACCGCCCATGTCGGCCACCCCACCCTGCGCCTGGTGCGCGTGGCCATCGGCCCCTGGCGCCTCGACGGCCTGGCCCCGGGGCAGTGGCGCCGCGAGACCCTGCATGCCCCTCGCCCGAACCCGCAACGCCCGACCCGCCACCGAGGAGGCCGCCGATGAACCGCTGGCACCCCCTGGTCACCGTGGCCTGCGTGGTGGAGCGCGCCGGCCGCTTCCTGATGGTCGAGGAGGAGCGCGGCGGCCCTCATACGCTGTTCAACCAGCCGGCCGGCCACCTGGAGCCGGGCGAGCGCATCAAGGAGGCCGCCCTGCGCGAGGTGGGCGAGGAGACCGCCTGGCGGGTGGGCATCACCGACTACCTGGGCCTCTATGTCTACCAGGCACCGGATGGCCACACCTTCCACAGCCACGGCTTCTTCGGCATGGCACTGGCCCACCTGGGCAACGACCTGGACCCGGCGATCCTGGCCGTGCACTGGCTGACCCTGGAGGAGCTGGAGGACCTGGAGCGCCAGGGGCGACTGCGCAGCCCCCTGGTGATGCGCCGCATCCGCGACGCCCTGGCCGGCAAGTTCTTCCCGATGGACGTGATCCACGAGCGCTGAGCGGGTGAAGGCTGCGGGCTGGACTGTAGCTTGAAGCTCGAAGCTCGAAGCTCGAAGCTCGAAGCTCGAAGCTCGAAGCCAAGATAAGGTATAATTCCCGCCCATTTGCGATCCATCCATTCCGAGAGCGCCCATGACCGCCACCCCAGGCAAGGTGATCGTCGGCATGTCCGGCGGCGTCGACTCCTCCGTGTCCGCCCTGCTGCTGCTCGAGCAGGGCTACCAGGTCGAAGGCCTGTTCATGAAGAACTGGGACGAGGACGACGGTACCGAGTACTGCACCGCCAAGGCCGACCTGGCCGATGCCGAGGCCGTATGCGCGAAGCTCGGCATCCGGCTGCACACCGCCAACTTCGCCGCCGAGTACTGGGACAACGTCTTCGAGCACTTCCTGGCCGAGTACCGTGCCGGGCGCACACCGAACCCGGACATCCTCTGTAACCGCGAGATCAAGTTCAAGGTGTTCCTGGAGTACGCCGAGATGCTCGGCGCCGAGAAGATCGCCACCGGCCACTATGTTCGTCAAGGGCGGGTACGCCAGGGGCAGGGCGACGTTCGCCCGAGGTTGCTCAAGGGGCTCGACCCCAACAAGGACCAGAGCTACTTCCTGCACGCCGTACCCGAGGCCGCCATCGCCCGCACCCTCTTTCCGGTCGGTGAACTGGAGAAGCCCGAGGTGCGCGCCATCGCCGAGCGCCACGGCCTGGCAACGGCCAGGAAGAAGGACTCGACGGGGATCTGCTTCATCGGCGAGCGCCGCTTCCGCGACTTCCTGCAGCAGTACCTGCCCGCCCAGCCGGGGGTGATCGAGACCCCCGACGGCGAGGTGATCGGCGAGCATATGGGGCTGATGTACTACACCCTCGGCCAGCGCCAGGGGCTGGGCATCGGCGGGCTCGCCAACCACCCGGACGCGCCCTGGTACGTGGCCGCCAAGGACCTGGCACGCAACGTGCTCGTCGCCGTGCAGGGCAAGCACCACCCGCTGCTCTATACCGATACGCTGGCCACCGAGGCCATGGACTGGGTCGCCGGTGAGCCCCCGGCCGGTGCGGGGCGCTATACCGCCAAGACCCGCTATCGCCAGTCCGACGTGCCCTGCACCATGACCGTGCGCGATGACGGCGGCGTCGAGGTGCGCTTCGATGCCCCCCAGCGCGCCGTCACCCCGGGCCAGTCGCTGGTCCTCTACGACGGCGAGATCTGCCTCGGTGGCGGCGTGATCCGCGACACCTGGAACGCCACGGAGCCCGCCCCATGACCGCCTCGACCCCGATCCACCGCGCCCCCGACACCCCGGCGGCCAGGCAGGCCCTGGCACTCGCCGGCGTCTTCCAGGCCGCCAGCCTGGTCGACGAACTGGCCCGCACCGGCCAGGTCGAGACGCGCGCCTGGGAGACCCTGATCCACGCCACCCTCGACACCGACCCGGAGAGCTTCGAGGCGATCTACGGCGGCCACCCCAACAACCTGCGCCGCGGCCTCGAGGTGCTCGAGGCGGTGGTGGGGCGCAAGCAGGCCAACCCGGTGGTGCTGCGCTACGGTTTCTCGCTGCTGCTGCTGATGAACAAGCTGCGCGGCAACGATGCCATGATGGGCGAGCTGGGCAGCCGCCTGGCCCGCATCCAGGGCCAGGCCGAGCACTTCGAGGCGACCCACGAGAACGTCATTGCCAGCCTCGGCGAGGCCTATCAGGAGACGATCTCCACCTTCAAGACCCGCATCGTGGTGCAGGGCGACCCCTCACTGCTGCAGAGTCGCATGATGCCCGAGCGGGTCCGCGCCATCCTGCTCGCCGGCATCCGTTTCGCCCTGCTCTGGCACCAGCAGGGCGGCCGCCGCTGGAAGCTGGTCTTCCAGCGCAGCGCCCTCAGGAAAGCCCTCGACCAGTTGGGCTGACGCTGTCTTCCCGAACCCAACCTTCTCCACACCGTACCGGAACCTCGACCATGCAAAGCGCCTCCCTGCCCCTCTCCGCCCTTACCGCCCTCTCTCCCGTCGACGGCCGCTACGGCAGCAAGGCCGAGGCCCTGCGCGAGCACTTCAGCGAATTCGGCCTGATCCGTGCCCGGGTCATCGTCGAGATCCGCTGGCTGCAGCGGCTCGCCGAACTGGCCGGCGTCACCGAGGTGCCGCCGCTCTCCGCCGAGGCCACCGCCTTCCTCGAGGCGATGATCCGCGACTTCTCGGTGGCGGATGCCGAGCGCATCAAGGAGATCGAGCGCACCACCAACCACGACGTCAAGGCGGTGGAGTACTTCATCAAGGAGAAGATCGCCGAGTCGCCGGAGCTGCATGCGATCACCGAGTTCGTGCATTTCGCCTGCACCAGCGAGGACATCAACAACCTCTCCCACGGCGTGATGCTGACCGACGGCCTCAAGGCGCTGCTGCCGGTGATGCACCAGGTGGCCGACGAGGTCGCCCGGCTGGCCCGTGAACATGCCGCCGTGCCGATGCTCGCGCGCACCCACGGCCAGACCGCGAGCCCCACTACCCTGGGCAAGGAGATGGCCAACGTCGCCTACCGCCTGCGCCGCCAGCTCGGGCAGATCGAGGGCGTCGAGATACTGGGCAAGATCAACGGCGCGGTGGGCAACTACAACGCCCACCTGGCGACCTACCCGGAGGTGGACTGGGAGGCCAACGCCCGCACCTTCGTCGAGGGCCTGGGGCTGACCTTCAACCCCTACACCACCCAGATCGAGCCCCACGACTACATCGCCGAGCTGTTCGACGCCGTGTGCCGCTTCAACACCATCCTGATCGACTTCGATCGTGACGTCTGGGGCTACATCTCGCTGGGCTACTTCAAGCAGAAGACCGTCGAGGGCGAGATCGGCTCCTCGACCATGCCGCACAAGGTCAACCCGATCGACTTCGAGAATTCCGAGGGCAACCTGGGGCTTTCCAACGCCCTCCTCGGCCACCTGGCCCAGAAGCTGCCGATCTCCCGCTGGCAGCGCGACCTCACCGACTCCACGGTGCTGCGCAACCTCGGCGTGGGCCTGGCCTATGGCCTGATCGCCTACCAGGCCTCGCTCAAGGGCATCGGCAAGCTCGAGGCCAACCCGGCGCGGCTGGCCGAGGACCTCGATGCCAGCTGGGAGGTGCTCGCCGAGCCGATCCAGACCGTGATGCGCCGCTACGGCATCGAGAAGCCCTACGAGAAGCTCAAGGAGCTGACCCGCGGCAAGCGTATCGACCAGGCCGGCTTTGCCGCCTTTATCGATACCCTGGACCTTCCGGAGACGGTCAAGGCAGAGCTGAAGGCACTGACCCCGGCCAGCTATATCGGCAACGCCGAGGCCCAGGCCCGTCGGCTGTAAGCCGCATGCGGCACCAGCAGGAGGTGAAGCGATGGTAAAGCTTACCAAGATCTATACCCGCACCGGTGACAAGGGCGACACCGGGCTCGGCGATGGCAGCCGCGTGGCCAAGCACGACCTGCGCGTGTCGGCCTTCGGCACGGTGGACGAGACCAACGCCGCCCTCGGCCTGGCACAGCTCCATGCCGTGGGTAAGCTGCAGCAGGTGCTGGCCACCGTGCAGAACGACCTGTTCGACGTGGGAGCCGATCTCTGTACCCCGGAGCAGGAAGCACCAGAGCACCCGCCGCTGCGGGTCACGGCCGCTCAGGTGACCTTCCTGGAACAGCAGATCGATGCCTTCAACGAGACGCTCGAGACCCTGCACTCCTTCATTCTGCCCGGGGGCACGCCGCTCGCCGCCCATCTGCACATGGCGCGCACCGTCGCCCGACGCGCCGAGCGCCTGGTCACCCAACTGATGGCCGAACAGCCGGTGAACCCGGAAGTGCTGCGCTACCTCAACCGCCTCTCCGACCTGCTGTTCGTCGCCGCGCGCCGGGCCAACGACGACGGCGCGGCCGACGTGCTGTGGGTTCCCGGTGCCAACCGCTGAGCCTTTTCCAACCGCCCACTTCCAGGAGCCCCCATGGCGAGTGACACTCCGTTGCAGCTGCTCGGTGGCCTGACCGCCGCCGAGTTCCTGCGCGACTTCTGGCAACGCAAGCCGCTGCTGATCCGCGGCGCCTTCACCGACTTCGCGTGCCCCCTGGACCCCGACGAGCTGGCGGGGCTCGCCTGCGAGGAGGGCATCGAGGCGCGGCTGGTCGAGGAGCACGGCGCCGACGGCCCCTGGCAGGTCAGCCACGGCCCCTTCAGTGAGGCCACCTTCGCCAGGCTGCCCGAACGCGACTGGACCCTGCTGGTCCAGGCGGTGGACCACTACGTGCCCGAGGTGGCCGACCTGCTAGAGCACTTCGACTTCCTGCCCCGCTGGCGCCTCGACGACATCATGATCAGCTATGCGCCCCCGGGCGGCAGCGTCGGCCCCCATGTCGACCAGTACGACGTCTTCCTGCTGCAGGGCAGCGGCACCCGGCGCTGGCAGCTCGGCGGCCAGGTCGCCGACGACGCGCCCATCCTCGATGGCCTCGACCTGCGCATTCTCGAGCGCTTCGAGGTCGTGGACGGCGACGACTGGGTGCTGGAACCGGGCGACATGCTCTACCTGCCGCCGGCCTGGGCCCACCACGGCATCAGCCAGTCCGACGACTGCATGACCCTCTCGGTCGGCTTCCGCGCCCCCTCGGCGGACGAGGCCGTCACCTCCTATGCCGACTACGTCGGCGAGGGCCTGCCCGCATCACGGCGCTATGCCGATGCCGGCATGGCACCGCCGGAGGACCCGGCGGAGCTCGACGATGCCGCGCTGGCCCGCATGCGCACCCTGATCCTCGAGACCCTCGACGACCCGGCCCGGCTGGCCGAGTGGTTCGGCCGGGTGATGACCCAGCCCAAGTACGTCGACCAACTGGTGCCCGCCGAGGCACCCACCGACGTCGACGCGCTTGTCGCAGCACTCCAGGAGGGCGAAGAACTGGTGCGCAGCCCCGGCTCGCGCTTCGCCTGGAGAGCCCTGGACGACGGTCGGGCGACGCTCTTCGCCGACGGCGACGGCCAGAACTGCGACCTGCCGCTGGCCCGTGCCCTGGCGTCCGACTTGCCGCTGGATGCCGGGCTGCTCCAACTCCCGGGCGCCGCCGAACTGCTCGCCGCCCTGCTCGATGCCGGTAGCCTGACCTGGGTCGACGAGCTCGAGGAGTAGCAGGCCTGCCGCCGGATCAGCCCCGAGCGCTGCCGGTGGCCGCTATCATCAGGGTCGCAGCAGAGAGGTGAGAGATGACGAAAACCGAGCTGGAGATCCATGAAGGCGACTGGGCCACCCTGGGGACGGCGGCCGGCGAGATCCGCCGCGTCGTCTTCATCGAGGAGCAGCAGGTGCCCCTCGAGGAGGAGTGGGACGGCCGCGACCCGGACTGCCGGCACTTCCTCGCGCTGGCCGGCGGCCACCCGGTGGGCACCGCACGCCTGCTGCCCGACGCCCATATCGGCCGGGTCGCCGTGCTCGCCGAGGCCCGAGGGCTCGGCATCGGCGCGGCCCTGATGCGGGCCGCCATCGAGGCGGCCCGGCGCCACGGGCACCCTGCCGTGGAGCTGGCCGCCCAGACCCATGCCCTGGCCTTCTATGAACACCTCGGCTTCCAGGCCGTCGGTGACGAGTTCCTCGAGGCCGGGATTTTGCACCGCAACATGCGGCTCCCCCTGCGGGGCTGAGCCACCGCCCCTTCGCTGCGCCACGGAAACTTCACTACAGGAAAGCACCCGCGCGGTGTGCTCCTGTAGTCGAACTACAACGCCCCCTACCCCCAAGGGTCAATTGTGCACGCCCGCCACGAGGCGCCATAGTGGAGGCCATGGCGAGGTAAAACGATCGTTCATCGCCCGGCTCATGATGCCAGCGACGCGACGATCCGCCCCTCGCCCCGGGTTCGACCAAGGCCGTAGAGACAACCCAGGGCAACTGGCCGAACCTGACAAGACTTCGCAGGTGCAGCATAAGGCATTGCCGAATGATGCAGCAGGCGATTCCAGCGGCCGCGACGCCGCCGGCCCCGGCCAGGCACCCGCGTCGCGATCACGAGACTCCACTCCTGACGTGAAGGATGGCCCCATGGCAGCATTCAACGACGAACTCCAGGCACTGGCGCAACTGCGTGACGCCCAGCGCGGCAAGTGGGACAACATCAACCCCGAGCATGCCGCCCGCATGCGGGTTCAGAACCGTTTCCAGACCGGTCTCGACATCGCCCGCTACACCGCGAAGATCATGCGCGAGGACATGGCCGCCTATGACGCCGACAGCGCCCAGTACACCCAGTCCCTAGGCTGCTGGCACGGCTTCATCGGTCAGCAGAAGCTGATCTCCATCAAGAAGCACTTCGGCACCACCAAGCGCTCCTACCTCTACCTCTCCGGCTGGATGGTCGCCGCCCTTCGCTCCGAGTTCGGCCCGCTGCCCGACCAGTCCATGCACGAGAAGACCACCGTGCCGGGCCTGATCGAGGAACTCTACACCTTCCTGCGCCAGGCCGACGCCTGGGAGCTCAACCACCTGTTCCGTGACCTGGAAGAGGCCAGGAAGGCCGATGACAAGGCGAAGGCCGACGAGATCATGGCGAAGATCGACGGCTTCGAGACGCATATCGTGCCGATCATCGCCGACATCGACGCCGGTTTCGGCAACGCCGAGGCCACCTACCTGCTGGCCAAGAAGATGATCGAGGCCGGTGCCTGCTGCATCCAGATCGAGAACCAGGTCTCCGACGAGAAGCAGTGCGGCCACCAGGCCGGCAAGGTCACGGTGCCCCACGAGGACTTCATCGCCAAGATCAACGCCGTGCGCTACGCCTTCCTGGAACTGGGTGTGTATGACGGCGTGATCGTCGCCCGTACCGACTCCCTGGGTGCCGGCCTGACCCAGAAGATCGCCGTGACCAAGGAACCGGGCGACCTGGGCGACCAGTACAACAGCTTCCTCGACGGTGACGAGATCACTTCAGCCTCCGACATCAACAACGGCGACGTCGTCATCAAGCAGGACGGCAAGCTGGTCAAGGTCAAGCGCCTCGCCTCCGGCCTCTACGAGTTCAAGCCGGGCACCGGCGAGGACCGGGTGGTGCTGGACTGCATCACCAGCCTGCAGAACGGGGCGGACCTGCTGTGGATCGAGACCGAGAAGCCCCACGTCGGCCAGATCGCCGGCATGGTCAACCGCATCCGCGAGGTCTGTCCGGATGCCAAGCTGGTCTACAACAACTCGCCCTCCTTCAACTGGACCCTGAACTTCCGCCAGCAGGTATTCGATGCCTGGGAGAAGGAAGGCAAGGACGTCTCCGCCTACGACCGTGCCAACCTGATGAGCGCCGAGTACGACGACACCGAACTCGGCAGGCTGGCCGACGAATGGACCCGCAACTTCCAGCGCGACGCCTCCCGCGAGGCCGGCATCTTCCACCACCTGATCACCCTGCCGACCTACCATACCGCGGCCCTGTCCACCGACAACCTGGCCAAGGGCTACTTCGGCGACGAGGGCATGCTGGCCTATGTGGCGGGCGTGCAGCGCCGCGAGATCCGCGAGGGCATCGCCACCGTCAAGCACCAGGACATGGCCGGCTCCAACATCGGCGACGACCACAAGGAGTTCTTCCACGGCGAAGCGGCGCTCAAGGCCGGCGGCAAGGACAACACCATGAATCAGTTCGGCTGAGCCGACACGCCGGCGATAGAACGACTGGAACCCTTGGGGAGGCTCGGCCTCCCCTTTTTTGTGGCGGCGCGGTTTTCACACTATTTGCCCATCTCTCACGCTACACTGGTGGGCACTCGCCCCCGGGTGACTGGTCGAACCGCCTATAACCCTTCGATTCCGCGACAGGATGTCGACGGGCTGTCTTCACGAAAGCCCGAATGAATGCCCCCAGGAGGTCTCACATGAAACGTCTTCTTCCCGTACTCGCGCTCGGTGTCCTGACCCTGGCCGGCTGCGCCAACACTGCGCCCTATGGGGGTGATGTCTACCGCGGCAGCCAGGCCCAGACCGGTCAGAGAGTCACCTTCGGCACCATCACCGCCCTGCGCCAGGTACAGATCCAGGCCGACAGCCGCGCCGGCGGTATCATCGGTACCGGCGGTGGCGCCGTGATCGGCGGCCTGCTCGGCAACCAGGTCGGCGGTGGTTCCGGGCGCCGGCTCGCCACCGCGGCCGGGGCCATCGGCGGTGCCGTGGCCGGCAGCAACATCGAGGAATCCGCCAACCGTGTAGCCGCCTGGGAGATAGAGGTCCGCCGCGATGATGGCCAGCACATCGTCGTGGTGCAGAAGGCCGACCGTGACTTCCAGACCGGCCAGCGCGTGCGCCTGATCGGCAGCGGGGCCAACCTGACCGTGGCCCCCTACTGATCGTCCCTGATCGATCGAGATACCGATCGAGATAACGTACCCCGCACAGCCGAGGGCCCGCGGAATGATCCGCGGGCCCTCGCTTCGTTCACGACGCGTTACGCGACTCGACAGGCCAGGTGCCGGGCGCCTACCTATCGACCCTGTTCATGGCCCAGCCGGCCAGCTTCCTGCCGACCAGTACCAGCAGCAAGATGACGATCGCGGTCAGCAGGATGTCCACCGGGCGCACCAGGGTGGTAGCCCCCAGCACCGCCAGGGCCAGGCTCCAAACCAGTCGATTGTCGCCATGGGTCTTCATCACCGCCGGCAGCAGCTTGTCGAGGCCGGGGCTAATGCTGGACTCCCAGCGGCTGTAACAGAGAAACAGGATCACGGCGAAGGCGATCAGCCAGATCACGACGATGGTCATGGGCACTCTCCGGGAGATGGTATGGGCAATGGAGAAAAGGGTGTCGCGCAAGGGTATCCCCGCCCGCAGGGGCACGCAACTGTTCGAAAGTCCGGCCACCCTCGGGACCGAGGGCGTGAATGTGTCTCAGGATCGACGCTGGCATCCTGAAATTCGCCCATCCCCCTGACAGCCCCCCGACCGGCGCGTTACCATGTTTCCTACATGCACTCACCGAAAGGTTCATCAATGCAGATTGCGCAGAATTCCGTTGTCGCGTTCCACTACACCCTGACCAACGACGCAGGTGAAGTGCTGGACAGCTCGGAAGGCCGCGAGCCGCTGACCTACCTCCACGGCGCCGGCAACATCATTCCGGGCCTCGAGAAGGAGCTTGAGGGCCGCGTCGCCGGCGACAAGCTCACCGCCACCGTGGAGCCCGCCGAAGGTTATGGCGAACAGCAGCCGCAACTGGTGCAGGAAGTGCCGCGTGACGCCTTCCAGGGCGTCGACAACGTCGAACCCGGCATGCAGTTCCAGGCCCAGACCCAGGGTGGCCCGCTGATGGTCACCGTGACCAAGGTGGAAGGCGACACCGTCACCGTCGACGGCAACCATCCGCTGGCCGGCCAGACCCTGAACTTCGACGTCGAGATCGCCGAGGTTCGCGAGGCCAGCCAGGAAGAGATCGAGCACGGTCATGTGCATGGCGCCGGCGGCGTCGAGCACTGAGCGCGACCCTGAGGTCGATCGCGAAGGGGCAGCCAGCGGCTGCCCCTTCGTCGTTTCAGGGCCCCTTCGCCCGTTTTCAGGGAGGAGTCTCGAGGGCCCGCAGGGTTCGATAACCGCCCCAGAGTCGGGTGACGGTGGTGATCAGGCAGGCCACGGCGAACAGCACCGCGAGCAGCGGGAAATGCCCGGGCCAGAGGCAGAACGCCACGAAGGCGAGGATCGTCTCGGTCCCCTCGGTCAGGCCATGCAGGTAGTAGAAGGCCTTCTGCCGGAAACGGGGTCGCGTGAGGCCATGACGAGTGGCCATGATGGCGAAGGCCAGAAACGAGGTGCCGGTACCGATGAAGGCGAACAGCAGGAAGGCCGCCGCCAGGGCATTGGCCGCCGGGTCGGCCAGCGCGAAGCCGAGCACCACCGCGGCGTAGAAGACGAAATCCAGGCCGATATCGAGAAACCCGCCAGCATCGCTCGGCTGATGGTTCAGGCGGGCCAGGGCACCATCTACCCCATCACCGAGGCGATTGAGCAGAATCGCCGCCAGCGCCGGTGCATACCACTCCATGGCCAGTAGCGGCAGCGCCGACATGCCGATCAGAAAGGCTGCCAGTGTCATCTGATCGGGTCGAATCTGGCACTTGGCCAGCCAGGCGGCCAGCCGGATCAGCGGCGCCTGGGTCAGGGGCATGGTCCAGCGATCCAGCATCTCAACTCCTTCTCATGCTCTCGTCGACTGTCTTCATTGCCGCCACCCGAGTCGACCCGCCGCGCCGCCATGCAAAATAGCGCTCCAGCCAGCCCAGCAGCCGTTCCGGCTTGTGGGCGTTCTTCCATACGCCGGCCGTGGCCTTGACCGCCTCGCTGCGGGTCGGATAGGAGTGGATGGTGCCCAGCAGCTTGTTGAGCCCGATGCCATGGGTCATGGCCAGGGTGAACTCGGCAAGCATCTCCCCTGCGCCCTGGCCGACGATGGTCGCCCCCAGGATCTTGTCCTTGCCGGGCACCGTCAGCACCTTGAGGAAGCCATCGGTCTCGCCCTCGGCGATGGCCCGATCCAACTCGCTCAGTGCATAGCGCGTGACCTCGACATCCAGGCTCCTTTTCCTGGCCTCGCGCTCGTTGAGCCCCACCCGCGCCACTTCGGGGTCGGTGAAGGTCACCGCCGGCAGCGCGCGATAGCTGACCCGGAAGCGCTTGAGCTCGCCGAACAGGGCATTAACGGTGGCATGCCAGGCCTGGTGGGCACTGGCATGGGTCAACTGGAAGGGGCCGGCCACGTCGCCGCAGGCCCAGACATTGGGCAGCACGCTCTGCAGGGTCTCGTCCACGGCCAGGGTACCGTCCTCACGTGTCTCCACGCCGAGCGCCTCGAGGCCCATTCCCGACACATTGGCCTGCCTTCCCACCGCCACCAGCAGGTGCGAGAAGCCCAGCCGCTCGACCACCGGCTCGCCATCGTCGCCCGGGCGCTCGACCTCCAGCGCATGGCCGCCGTCCACCGTCACCACGCGCCGCGCCCGGGTGGCGAGATGCACCCCGACCCCCTCTCCGCCAAGCCGGGCCTCGACCTCGGCCGCCACGTCCCGGTCCTCGCGGGGCAGCAGCTGATCGTCCATCTCCACTAGCTCCACCCGGCTGCCCAGGCGGGCGAAGCTCTGTCCCAGCTCGCAGCCGATGGAGCCGCCGCCCAGCACCACCAGCCGTTCGGGAAGGGTCTCGAGGCGCCAGAGGTTATCCGAGGTCAGCACCTCGATGGCGTCGAGGCCCGGCAGGTCGGGCACCCGAGGCCGCGCGCCGCTGGCGATGATCACATGGCGGGCAGTCACTACCCGCTCGCCCCAGCGCCCGGTGACACGCACCCGCCAGGGATCCTCGAGGCGGGCGTCGCCGGCCATCACGTCCACGCCCAGCCCTTCGTAGCGCTCACGGCTATCGTGGGGCTCCACCTCGCGGATGGCGCCGTGCACATGCCCCATCACCGCCGCAAAGTCGATCTCCGGCTCACCGGCCTGCACGCCGTAGCGCGACGCCCCGCGTACCTCGCTGGCGGCACGCGCGGCGCGGATCAGCGCCTTGGACGGCACGCAGCCGGTATTGAGGCAGTCGCCGCCCAGGCGGTCGCGCTCCACCAGCGCGACCTTGGCCTTGACGGCGGCGGCGATATAGCTGGCCACCAGCCCCGCCGACCCGCCGCCGATCACCACGATGTCATGGTCGAAGGCGGTGGGCCGGTCGTAGCGCCGCGCCAGCCGACGGCGCTTGGCCACCGCCACCCCGGCCCGGGCCAGCCAGGGGAAGAGCCCGATCAAGGCGAAGGAGCCGATCAGTCCCGGGGACAGGATGCCCGAGAGCGACTCGAGATTGCCGAGCTCACGGCCCGCATTCACGAACACCGCCGTGCCAGGCAACATGCCGAGCTGGCTGACCCAGTAGAAGGTCCACAGGCGCATGCGGGTCAGGCCCAGCACCAGGTTGATCACGAAGAAGGGGAAGAGCGGGATCAGCCGCAGGGTGAAGAGGTAGAAGGGCCCCTCGCGCTCGATACCGGCATTGATGCGCTCGAGCTGGGGGGCGAAGCGCCGCTCCAGCGGTGCCCGTGCCAGGGTACGGGCAACCAGGGCCGCCAGGGTCGCGCCCAGGGTGCTGGCGAAGGAGATGATCAGCAGCCCCCAGCCCAAGCCGAACAGCGCGCCTCCCAGCACCGTGAGCAGGGTCGCCCCCGGCAGCGAGACGGCGGCCATGACCACGTAGATCAGGAAGAAGCCGCCGACGACCGTCAGTGGCTCCGCGGCCAGCCAGGCCCGGAAGCGGGTCTGTTCGGCCTGCAGGTTCTGTAGTGTCAGGGCCTCGTCGGCCCCGCTGAGGAAGTAGGCCGCGACGATCATGGCGATCAGGGCCGCGAGTATCAGGCGACGTCGGGTCAAGGGAAGGCTCCTGGTGGTGGCCGCGGGCGGGCGACGAACGAGTTCGCCCTTGTGTCGTCGCGAAGCCTGGCACCTTACAGGGTAGCCAGCATTAACAGGGGTTGTACGGAACCCCTGGCGTACGACAATCTCCAATCTACCATCCCTGTCCACCGGAGCCACCCCCATGCCTGTTCTCACTGCTCCCCGCTGGCTTGCCCTGCTCACCCTCCCGCTCGGCCTGGCCGGGCCGGCCCTCGCCGAGGAGGAGACCGCCAGTGCCGTCTTCGCCGGCGGCTGCTTCTGGTGCATGGAGGAGGCCTTCGACCCGGTCGAGGGCGTGCTCTCGACCACCTCCGGCTTCAGCGGCGGCCATGCGGAGAATCCCAGCTACAATCAGGTGGTCGCCGGCGGTACCGGCCATGCCGAGGTCGTCGAGGTGGAGTACGACCCCGGGGTGGTCGACTACGAGGCATTGCTGCACGTCTTCTGGCGCAACATCGATCCCTTCGCCGTGGATCGCCAGTTCTGCGACGCCGGCGACTCCTACCGCAGCGCGATCTTCCCCATGAATGCCGAGGAACGGGCCCTGGCCGAGGCCAGCCGGGACGCCCTGGCCGACCGCTTCGACCGCGAGATCGCCACCGAGATCAACGACTTCGAGGCCTTCTACCCGGCCGAGGAGTATCACCAGGGCTACTATCGCAAGAACCCGGTGCGCTATCGCTTTTACAAGTCGGCCTGTCGCCGCGAGGAGCGGCTCAACGAGATATGGGGCGACGAAGCGGGTGGTGTCTAGCCAATGGCCTGTCGGTAGCGGACCGAACGCTCGCGGCGCCATAGCCAGCCGGCGATGCCCAGCGTCACTACCAGTACCAGCCAGGAGCCCAGGGCCACGCCCTCCCAGGCGGCGAACCACCAGAAGGGTTCCAGCCACAGGCCACCGAGGCTC
The DNA here is from genome assembly GCF_022487945.1 of Halomonas flagellata. Lineage (NCBI taxonomy): Bacteria > Pseudomonadati > Pseudomonadota > Gammaproteobacteria > Oceanospirillales > Halomonadaceae > Halomonas > Halomonas flagellata. Next base: position 180,962 of record NZ_JAKVPY010000005.1, on the reverse strand, counting down.
GCACCGCCGTAGTAGAACACCAGGTAGAGGGCCGAGGCACTGCCGCGGGCCCGTTCGGCGTGGCGCCCCACCCAGCTCGAGGCCATGGAGTGGGCCAGGAAGAAGCCGAAGGCGTTGATGGTCAGGCCGAGGACGATCAGCCAGAGCGAGTCGGCCAGGGTCACCAGGGTGCCGGTCATCAGGATCAGGATGCCGACCATCATGCAGGCCGGCTGCGACAGCGAGCGGGCCAACCGGCCGGAGAGCGTCGACCCCAGGGTACCGCCCAGGTAGGTGAGAAAGATCAGTCCCAGCAGGCTCGCCCCCAGCCCGAAGGGCGCCTCGGCCAGGCGAAAGGTGATGTAGCTGTACTGGTTGATAAAGATCAGGAAGTTGAGCCCCCCGAGCAGGTAGGCCGATAGCAGCAGCGGGTTGCACAGGTGTCCCGCCAGGTCGGCCAGGGCACCGCGCAGTTCGAAGGGGCGCGGGGTGAAGGCCCGGGCCTGCGGCAGCAGCTTCCAGAACAGCACCACTCCCGCCAGCGTCATGGCGCCCACCACCAGGAAGCTGGCCGAGGCACCGCCCACCTCGCCCAGGGCCCCGCCGACGACCCGGCCGCTGATGCCCCCCAGGGTGTTGCCGCCGATATAGAGGCCCACCGCCGAGAGCAGCGCCGGGCGCTCGAACTCGTCACCCATCCAGGCGATCGCCACCGCCGGCAGCCCGCCCAGCACGAAGCCCTGCAGGGCCCGCAGCGCCAGCAGCGTCTCGAAGTTCGGCGCAAGGGCCAGGCCCAGCGAGAGCGCCCCCGCCGCCAGCAGCGTCAGTCGCATGATACCGGCGCGGCCGATGGCATCCGACAGCGGGCCGAACACCAGCAGCGAGGCCGCCAGCGCCAGGGTCGACACCGACATCACCAGCCCCGCCACCAGGGTGGAGACCCCGTAAGCCGTGCGCAGCTCCGGCAGCAGCGGCTGGGGCGCATAGAGATTGATGAAGACGAGAAAGGAACCCAGGCACAGGGCCAGGGTAGCGCGCCACCAGGCGCGGGAATGCACTTCGATCATGTTGCCCTCCGGCTTGGCAAGCCATGATCACCTGCGCACAATGATAACCCAAACAGAATATCTAGATAAAAACCATCGGATTTACTTATGAGCCTACCCTTCGACCTGCGCGCCCTGCGGGTCTTCCTCACCGTGGCCGACCAGGGGGGCTTCAGCGCCGCGGCCCGGGCGCTGCACGTGGCCCAGTCGGCGGTGAGCCAGACCATCGCCACCCTGGAAAAGCGCCTGGAGCTGACGCTCTTCCACCGCCATGAGCGACGTATCAGCCTGACACCGGAAGGCGAGCACCTGCGCCAGCACGCCCGGGAGCTGCTCGAACGGGCCGAAGCCACCCACCTGGCCATGCGCGAGTTGCATGGCCTGGTCAAGGGCGAGCTGCGCATCGGCATCCCCTCGATGCTCGGCTCTTACTACTTCCCGCCCTTGCTGATGGGCTTCAAGGCCCGTCACCCGGGCATTCGCCTGACGGTGGTCGAGGCCGGCGCCCGCCGTCTACAGCGCATGATCGCCGGCGGCAAGCTGGATCTCGGGGTGGTGATCGACGACGAGACGAGCCACCACCTGGAGCGGCGGCGGCTGGTACGGGAGGAGATGGTGGTCTGCGTGCCGAAGGAGCACCCCTTCGCCGGGCGCCCCGGGGTCACGGCCGAGGCGTTCTTCCGCGAGCCACTGGTTCTGTTCCAGGACGGCTACTTCCATCGCGAGTTCGTCGACGCCCTGTCGCGCCAGACGGGACACGCCGCAGACATCGCCTTCCAGTCAAACCTGATCCCGCTGACCAAGGCGATCGTACGCCAGGGCTTCGGCATCACCACCTTCCTGCGCCGGGTGGTCGACGAGCCGGCCCTTGAGGCGGTCTCGTTCGACCCACCGGCCTGGCTGGACCTGTCACTGGCCTGGGCCCGGGGCGCCTATCTGTCGCGCGCCGAGCAGGCCTTCGTGGAGTTCGTGATGGCACACCGCGACGCCCTGTGAAGGGGACGCTCAGCTCTCGCCGGACGCGGCCACCCGCTGCGCCAGCTGGGTCGGCTCGAGCGCACGCCGGGCCTGCCAGTAGTGACGGCGCCAGTAGGCGTTGTCGAGCCTGGAGAGCTTGACACCGCGCGAGGTGGAAGCGTGCAGGAAGTAACCGTCGCCGACGTAGATGCCGACATGATCGTAGGCGCCGGGCGGGCGGAAGAAGACCAGGTCCCCGGCCTGCAGCTCGTCGCGCGCCACGGGCGTGCCCTGGTGCACCTGCCGGCCGGTGGAGCGCGGCAGCGCCAGGCGGAAGGTGTCGTTGAAGACATGCTGGACCAGCGCCGAGCAGTCGATGCCGCGCTCGGTGGTCCCGCCCAGGCGGTAGGGGGTGCCCACCCAGCGCTCGTGCTGGGCCAGCAGCGCCTGGCGCACCAGGGCCGGTGGCGGATTATGCAGGCTGCGCACCTGGCGGATGGGATTGTCCACCGGCGACATCATCGGATCCCCGCCCCCGGGCAGGCCCGGCAACTGTCGGGCGAAATAGTCCTCGGGTGCCCGGGACACCGTGTCCCGCGGGGAGGCGGCACAGCCGGCCAGCAGGGCCAACGACACGATGACCAACAGGGTACGACACGATCGGGTGACGACCATCCGGCGACGACCTCATTCCCTGAGCCGCACCCGCCCCGGGCAGCACTTGGCATGCTGCATCTCGGGCCAGCGGGTTGTCGCTGTGGGAGTGACGCCAGACGTCCTCGTCGGTATCACTGCCAGAGCGGCCTTCTGCGGCTCGCTGAGTGGCTGGGACTCCCGAAAACAGGAGCCGAATCATCAAACCCATTGACTATAAATCAGTCTTCCGGCCGATGGCGAGTCTCATGTGACGATATCAGGACACCCGGCACTCGCCTTGCCCCGGCGCACCTTCAGTGGAGCCTCCGGGTGTCCCCCGGCAGGGTGTCGATATGCAGCGGCGCCCAATGGCGAGGCCGGGCGCCGGGGAAGTCGAGACTCGCCCAGGGACCGGCCAGTGGCGGCGCCCCGGACAGCCAGGCCACCAGCGCCTGGCGAAAACCGGCCAGGAAGCTCTCGCGCTCCGGCGTCTCACCCATGAAGAAGGAGAAACCGGCATACAGGCCCCGGGCGTACTCCTCCCAGCCGGCGTAGTGAGACGCGGCCAGGGCATGGGCACGCTCCAGGACACGGGCGAAGGCCGGCTCCTCGAGCCAGTTCAACTGGCGCCCGGCGATGGCCAGGTCGACGGCCTGGGCGATGTCCCAGGCCGCCATGTCGGTGTCGTTGCAGCCGTCCTCGTTGTCGCGTACCCGCTGGAGCCGCAGCAGGTGGCTGGCCTCCTCCTCGCTGCACTCACCGGACTCCAGGGTAGCGATCTCCGAGCCCAGGCGAGCGTCGTTGAGGGTGTAGGGGGCGTAGTTGATCTGATACTCCTGACGGTCGCCGGCCTCGAGCAGGAAGTCGAGGAACTCGGCGAGCTCGGCGGCCGAATGCAGGCCGTAGTGGCCGTCGACCCAGTCGCGGATCGAGGCGCACTCGCGCTCGCTCTCCGGCTGCGGCAGGCTCCAGGCCGCGCTGTTGAGCGGCCCGACCAGCGCCATGGCGGTGAAGTGCGGCAGACTCGGCCGACGCCCCGGTTCCTGCCACTCAGCGGGGCGCCAGTCGAGCCAGTGGAAGAGACTGCCGGGATCCTCCAGGTGCCAGCGAATCTCGCCGGTCAGTGGCGGCTGCCCCTCCTCGGGCAGCAGCGACTCCCAGCTCGCCCAGGCTTCCAGCAGGCGACGCGCATCGGGATAGAAGCGGCTCAGCGAGCCGCGCAGTGCCTCGGCCAGCGCCTCGAGCCTGGCCGCATCGAAGGCCTCGCTGTCCATGGCCATCTGCAGATAGAAGGCGTACTTCTCGGCCATGTGAATGGTCGCCGAGTGCCGGCTCGCCGTGCGCAGGCCATCGCGCAGGGCGAGATCGCCCGCCGCCGGGGCGCCGAAGGGGGTCTCGGCACCGGGCAGGGCCCCGTGGGCGGCGTCGGCGGCGAGTTGATTGAGGTGATGGGCCTGAGCCGGCAACCAGTAGCGCGCGAGGGCTTCGACGCCCTCGTCGGCATGCAGGTCGAGGGTGTCACGCAGGTACTGGCCGGCATCGTCACGCCGCGCCGGCGCCACCGGTACCGCCGGCCCCTGGCGCATGGCGAGTTCGGGCTCACGCACCGAGGCCAGGGCCAGCACCCAGTGGCGCGGCTCACGGCGCCAGTCGCGCAGGGCGCTGTGGGACCGCTCGAGCAGCGACGAATCGATCAGCCCCTGCAGCGCCGGGCGCCAGGGACTCACCGGCGACTGCAGCAACAGCTTCCAGTCGGCCTCCAGGGCCGGCAGCAGGTTGCGCCCCTCGAACAGGCTACGCCCTCGCTGGTAGGCCCGGGCCAGGGCCGCCCAGTCGCTGTAGCGGTGCTGCACCAGGTCGGCGCCGTGCAGGGCGAAATCCGTCGCCTCCCGCTCGTCGAGCCAGCCCAGGCAGGCACCGGCCCAGGCCAGGTCGACCAGCCGCAGCCAGTCCCAGGCGGCCCACTCCAGGGGCTCGCCATGGTCGATGAAGCCCAGCAGCACCCGTCCGTAGGCGCGTTCAGTGCCGTCCAGCCGCTCCAGCCAGTCATGCCGAGCGGCGACGTCCAGCGCCAGCAGGCGGGTGGCGTCCAGGTCCCAGCCCTGGCGGTCGCCCTGTCCGGCCAGCCACAGCAGGGCCCGGAGCAGGTCGTCGCGCCTCTGGATCTGCCAGGCCTCCTCCAGCCAGGCCTCCAGGCCCGCCCAGTCCTGCCGCCCCGCCGGCCACTCGACCACCGGCGAGAAGCCGGCCCGCAGGCGCCAGACCTGCGCCTCCGGCGCCTCCGGCCACAGCGCCAGATGCCGATCATGGATCGCCAGCCACTCGCCGAGTCGCTCCCAGGTGATACCGTCGCCCTCGTGCTCGAGCACCGCCAGGGCCTCGCAGGCATCGCTGAAGCCGTCGTCGCCGCGCACCCAGCCCTCGGCACCGCGCACACGGCGCAGCGCCTCGAGCCAGACGTCGAGGCTGGAATAGTGGGCGCTGATCTCGCCGGCGAGCCGCTGGGCCCAGTCCCGTGCCCGCGGCTCGGAGAGCCAGCCGGCAGCGCCGGCGAGGGCCACCACCTCGAGGCCGGACAACATCCGGGCCGGGTCGGCCACCGCGCCGCCGGCACCCAGCGACTCGACCAGACGCCAACCGAGCTCGCCACGATCGGACACGCCCAGGACCGCCAGGCGCGATACCGCAGCCTCGGCGTCCACCGACAGCGGGTCCGGATCGAAGGCCCAGTCACACAGCACCAGCTGCTGGGCCCACCAGGCATTCAGGGTATCGACCAAGGCTCACCTCGACATCCAGGAAAGACGGCCGGCACGCTCGAGCGTACCGGGAATTCGGCGCCCTAGTGTAGCGGAAAGCGACGCCCGCGCCGATGGTCGGGGATCAGGAAATCGTTCCTTTCGTCGCGGTGACGACTCGGCGGGGAAGGATCGGCGAAGGGCTTGGCGAGACGTTTTAAATAATGCACACTCGTCAAATATGATGACCACCGCCCCCACAGGAGGCGCCCATGACCGAATTGATCGTCGACAAGGCCTATATCGCCGGGCAGTGGCGCGATGCCGACCGCCGCTTCGCCGTCACCAACCCCGCCAACGGCGAGACCCTCGCCGAGGTCCCGGATCTCGATGGTGACGCCGCCCGCGAGGCGGTCGCCGCCGCCGAGGCCGCCTGGCCGGCCTGGCGGCGCCGAACCGCCAAGGAGCGCGCCGCCCTGCTGCGCGCCTGGTTCGACGCCATCATGGCCAACCAGGAGGCGCTGGCCCGGCTGATGACCCTGGAACAGGGCAAGCCGCTGGCGGAGTCCCGCGGCGAGGTGGCCTACGGCGCCTCCTTCGTCGAGTACTATGCCGAGGAGGCCAAGCGCGTGGCCGGCGAGACCCTGCCGAGCCATGGCGCCGACAAGCGCATCCTGGTCTTTCGCGAACCGATCGGCGTGGTGGCCGCCATCACCCCCTGGAACTTCCCGCTGGCGATGATCACCCGCAAGTGCGCGCCGGCGCTGGCCGCCGGCTGTCCGGTGGTGATCAAGCCCGCCGAGGCAGCCCCGCTCACCGCCCTCGCCCTGGCGCAGCACGCCGAGGAGGCGGGCTTCCCGGCGGGGGTGCTCAACGTGGTCACCACCGCGAAGCCCGCGGTGATCGGCGAGGTGCTGACCACCGACCCGCGGGTGCGCAAGATCTCCTTCACCGGCTCCACCCCGGTGGGCAAGAAGCTGCTCGCCCAGTGTGCCGGCACGGTCAAGAAGGCCTCCATGGAACTCGGCGGCAATGCCCCCTTCATCGTCTTCGACGACGCCGACCTGGACGCCGCCGTGGAAGGTGCCGTGGCCTCCAAGTACCGCAACTCCGGCCAGACCTGCGTCTGCACCAACCGCCTGCTGGTCCAGGCCGGCGTGTACGACACCTTCCTGGAGAAGCTGACCCGCCGCGTCACCGAGCTGAAGGTGGGCAACGGCCTGGACGACGGCGTGGTGCAGGGACCATTGATCAACGCCGCCGCCGTGGACAAGGTGCAGTCACACATCGCCGACGCCCTGGCCAAGGGCGGCCGCCTGGTCTGCGGCGGCGAACCCCACGCGCTGGGCGGCACCTTCTTCCAGCCCACCGTGATCGCCGACGTCACCGACGAGATGCGCGTGGCCAGGGAAGAGACCTTCGGGCCGCTCGCCCCAGTGTTCCGCTTCGACACCGTCGACCAGGCGATCGCCATGGCCAACGCCACCGAATTCGGCCTGGCGGCCTACTTCTATGCCCGCGACTACCGCCGTATCTGGCATGTCATGGAAGGCCTGGAGTATGGCATGGTGGCGGTCAACGAGGGGATCCTCTCCACCGAGCTGGCCCCCTTCGGCGGCGTCAAGGAGTCGGGGCTGGGTCGCGAGGGGTCGCGCCACGGCCTGGATGAGTACACTGAACTAAAATACGTCTGTGTCGGCGGACTCTGACCGGTCGCCAATCCCTTTTTTCAAGGAGGCATCATGAACAACGCTCAGCTCAACGAACTCAAGCAGCGCTACGTGGCCAACGGTGCCGCCAGCCCCGCCACCGCCTTTGCCGACCGCGCCGAGAATGCCCAGGTCTGGGACGCCGACGGCAACCGCTTCGTCGACTTCGCCGGCGGCATCGGCGTGCTCAACATCGGCCACCGCCATCCCAAGGTGGTCCAGGCGGTCAAGGACCAGCTCGACCGCGTGATGCATACCTGCCAGACGGTGATGCCCTATGAGGGCTACGTGAAGGTGGCCGAGAAGCTCAGCCAGGTCACCCCGGTGCGTGGCCATGCCAAGGTGATGCTGGCCAACTCCGGCGCCGAGGCGCTGGAGAACGCGGTCAAGATCGCCCGGGCCGCCACCGGCAAGAACAACGTGATCTGTTTCGATGGCGGCTACCACGGCCGCACCTTCATGACCATGGCCATGAACGGCAAGGTCGCGCCCTACGCCACCGACTTCGGCAGCATGCCGGGCAACGTCTTCCGCGCCCCCTACCCGGTGCCCTATCACGGGGTCAGCGAGGACGAGGCGCTGCGCGGCCTGAAGATGACCCTCAAGACCGATGCCAACCCGCGCGACACTGCGGCCATCGTGCTCGAGCCGGTGCTCGGCGAGGGCGGCTTCTACCCGGCACCGGCGAGCTTCCTGAAGGCGATCCGCGAGATCTGCGACGAGCACGGCATGCTGATGATCGTCGACGAGGTCCAGAGCGGCTTCGGCCGCACCGGCAAGCTGTTCGCCATCGAGCACAGCGGCGTCGAGCCGGACATCATCGCCATGGCCAAGAGCATGGCCGACGGCATGCCGATCTCCGCCGTGGTCGGCACCGACAAGCACATGGACGCCTCCGGCCCCAACTCCCTGGGCGGCACCTACACCGGCAGCCCGGTCTCCTGTGCGGCGACCCTGGCGGTCCTCGAGGTGTTCGAACAGGAGGGCATCCTGGAGAAGAGCCAGGCGCTGGGCGACAAGCTGGCCAAGCGCTTCGCCCAATGGCAGCAGACGTTCGACTGCGTCGACAACGGCCGCAACATGGGAGCCATGGCGGCCTTCGACCTGGTCGCCGACAAGGCCAACCACACCCCGGACGCCGACCTGGCCGGCGCGCTGTGCAAGAGGGCCCGCGAGAAGGGGCTGATCCTGCTCTCCTGCGGCCTGTACGGCAACACCATCCGCTTTTTGATGCCGGTCACCATCGAGGACGAGGTGCTGGAGGAGGGCCTCGACATCCTCGAGGAGTCCCTCAGGGAGCTGGTCGGCGGCCAGGCCGCCGCCACCGCCTGATCCGCCGGCCTTACCTCGACAGCGCATGACCCCGAACCGCCCGGCTGGCAACAGTCGGGCGTTGGATGCCGGGAGTCGATGTCGATCAGGCCTGCCGGATCTTCGCGATCACCCACAACAGCACCACGGCCCCGACGATGGCGGTGACCAGCGAGCCGATGAAGCCGCCGGCCTGCAACCCCAGCAGGCTGAACAGGAAGCCGCCGATCACGGCCCCCACCACGCCGACCCCGATGTTGCCGAGGATGCCGAAACCACCCCCGCGCATGATATGGCCGGCGATCCAGCCGGCCAGACCACCGATGATCAGCCAGGCAATCAGTCCCATGTCGCTCTCTCCTTTGCATGTGGTCGTGGGAATGCCCCCGATGGTGCCCCAGCCCGGGCCCGGAAGGAAGGCATCCCAACTCAGAAGGAGGACCCCGGCTGCTCGAGGAAGGCCAGTTCCTCGGGAGTCGACTCGCGCCCGAGGATGGCGTTGCGGTGGGGATAGCGGCCGAAGCGCTCGATGATCTCGCGGTGCCGCTGCTCGTGGCGCAGGTTCTCCTCCAACCCCGGCTGGTCGAACAGGCCCAGTGCCTCGTCATGGATCGGCAGCGACTCGCTGTGCATGAACGGCATATAGAGGAAGGCGCGCCAGGGTACCTCGAGATGATGATCGATGCGGTTGGCCACCGCTTCCTGGGCCAGCACCAGGGCGACGGGGTCGCGGGCGAAGGCGAGCGGGGTATCACGATGGATGTGGCGCGAGAACTGATCGAGCACGATCACCTCGGCCAGCCGGCCACGGGCCGAGAACCGCCACTGCCACAGCTCGCCGCGACCGGCGGCCTCGAGCAGTGGGCCGAAGCGTTCGCGTATGGTCGCATCCAGGTCGGGATCCTTGCGGAACCACCGGGCCGGCCCGAGCCCGTGGAACCAGAAGTCGATCACCGCCTCCGCTCCCGGCAGCCTGTCGTCCATGCCGCTCTCCCTGTCATCCACGGTTGCCGCCGCGCCCGGGCGTGCTTCGAGCGCCCGGCCGCGGCTGATACCATTAGCCTACACGGCCCCCGAGGAGTCCACATGTCCGTTGCGTATTTCCTGGAAATGACCACCTTCGTCTTCAACCTGGTCGGCCTGGTGGTCTGTCTCGGCGGCCTGACCCTGGTCCATCGCACCCGCCATCGCTGGCCCGGCTACCTGCTCGCCGGGGGCGGCTTCCTGATCGCCGCCTTTCCGGTGCTCTACCAGCTGTTCGCGGGCATGGCCTGAGCCAGACGGCGGCCCCGGCATCGCCGCCTCGTCGGCGCGATGTCCGAATTGGTGGGATATGGGTCATTGCGGACATGCCGCGCACAGCCGACACTCTCGTGTGATCGCCACCGGAGAGTGTCGCCATGCCCCGAACCGTCGTCATGCTGGCCTATCCCGACTGCCAGCTGCTGGATGTCAGTGGACCCTGGCAGGTCTTCGCCACCGCCAATGAGCTGAGCGGGCGCCCGCTCTACGGGCTGCACCTGGCCTCGGCGCAACCGGGCACCGTGACCACCAATGGTGGCCTGGCCCTTCAGGCCGGGATCACCTGGCAGCGGCTCGATACCCTCGGCCCGCTGGATACGCTGCTGATCCCCGGAGGCAACGGGGTGATGGCCCAGTGCCGGGATCCTGCCCTGCTCGAGACCCTACGCCATCAGGCCGGGACGGTGCGGCGCCTGGGCTCCGTCTGCACCGGCGCCTTCCTGCTCGCCGCCGCCGGCCTCCTCGATGGCCGCCAGGCGACCACCCACTGGCGCCACTGCCAACGGCTCGCCAGCGACTACCCCAGGGTCGAGGTACAGACCGATGCGCTGTATCTGGAATCCGGGGGTCTGTATACCAGTGCCGGCGTCACGGCCGGTATCGACCTGGCGCTCTCGCTGCTCGAGACCGACCAGGGGAGCGAGCTCGCCGGGCGGGTGGCACGCGAACTGGTGATGTTCCTGCACCGGCCAGGCGGACAGTCCCAGTTCAGCGAAGTCCTGGCCCACCAGCAGAAGGCCAGCGGTCCCCTGCGTCGGCTGCTGGACCGGCTCCACGCCGACCCAGGCAAGCCGTATCGCCTGGAGGAGCTGGCCGACTACATCGCCGTCTCGCCCCGCCACCTGTCGCGGTTGTTCCGCCGCCAGCTGGACACTACCCCCGGCAACTACCTCACTCGCCTGCGGCTGGAGCAGGCGCGTCTGGCCCTGGTCGAGAGCCCGCAACCGCCCTCCCTGGAGCGCCTGGCCCGCCACTGGCAACTAGGAGGGGCCGAACAACTGCGCCGCCTCTTCCAGCGCCACTACGGGGTCTCGCCTACCCTTTATCGTCAACGCTTCAGCCATTGCCCCGACAACCGAAGCCCCCGCTCACTCGCCAAGGATGCCCAGGAGCCCCCATGCCCATCAGTGTCTCCCTACTCTCCCTCTGCCAGGCGCTGCTGATCAGCGGCAATATCCTGCTGATCGCCGTCTCGCCGCTGATCGGGGCCGCCCTGGCCCCCAGCGCCACCTGGTCGACCGCGCCGGTGGCCACCCAGTGGCTGGGGCTGATGTGCGCGACCATTCCCGCCTCGCTGATCATGGCCCGGCTGGGGCGCCGGCGCGGCTTCATCCTCGGCAACCTGACGGGGCTCGGCGGCGTCGCCGTTGCCGCTCAGGCGCTGATCGGCGCGTCATTCGGCCTGTTCATGCTCGGCACCTGGCTGATCGGCATCGGCATCGGCTTCGGCCAGCTCTACCGCTTCGCCGCCGTGGAGGCCGCGCCCCTGGCGCTGCGCGACCGTGCCATCGGTCTGGTGATGGGCGGCGGCGTGCTGGCCGCCTTCTTCGGCCCCTGGCTGGCCCGGGTCAGCCGCGAACTGACCGAAACCCCCTTCCTCGGCAGCTTCCTGGGGCTCGGCGTGCTCTACCTGGTCGCCCTGGTCATCCTGCTACTGACCCGCCTGCCGCCGCCCGAGGTCACCCACGGCGAGGGGCGGCCGCGCCCCCTCGGCGAGATCGTGTGCCAGCCGGTGTTCCTCGTCGCCGTGGTCTCGGCCCTGATCGGCTACGGGGTCATGAACCTGGCGATGACCGCCACCCCCCTGGCCATGGCCGGCGCGGGTTTCCACTTCGACCACGTCGCCACCACCATCCAGTGGCACGTGCTGGCGATGTTCCTGCCCTCCTTCGTGACCGGCCACCTCACGGCCCGCTTCGGGCCCCACCGGATGATCGCCACCGGCTGCCTGCTGCTCGCGGCGTGCGGCCTGGTGGCACAGATCGAGGCCGGCGTGGCCGGCTTCTACGCCGCCCTGATCCTGCTCGGGCTGGGCTGGAACTTCACCTTCCTGCCGGCCACCGGCCTGCTCACCGAGGCCTACCGCCCGGTCGAGAAGGCCCGCACCCAGGCCACCAACGAATTCCTGGTCTTCACCACCGTGGCCCTCACCGCCCTGCTCGCCGGCCCCCTGGTGAACCTGCTCGGCTGGTCGCTGCTCAATGCCCTGCTGGTGCCGCTGGCGCTGCTACCCATCGCCCTGCTGATCTGGCAGCGGCTTGCCAGACGCGGCCAACGCCCGCACATTAGCGGCTGATCCTGCTGCGAAGGGAATCGTTTCCGATGCGCCAGCCCCTGGCTCGCGAACTCCATGACCTGCTCGAGCGCGGCCGCGACCGCCAGCTTCGCCTGGCGGTCACCGGCCTGTCGCGCTCGGGCAAGACCGCCTTCCTCACCTCGCTGGTCAACCAGCTCCGCCACGCCGGCCTGGAAGCACGGCTCGACCTGCTGCCGGCGGCCCGGGAGGGGCGCCTGCTCGGCGCCCGCCGGGTCAACCAGCAGGACCTGGGCGTGCCGCGCTTTCCCTATGACCGGGCCATGGCGGCGCTGGACGCCTGCCCGCCGTACTGGCCGGAACCGACCCGCGGCATCAGCGAACTGCGCCTGACGATTCGCTACCGCCCGGCGAAACGCGGCTGGCTGGGCAGCGAGGCCCGCCAGCTGTCCCTGGACCTGTTCGACTACCCCGGCGAGTGGCTGCTCGACCTGCCGCTGCTGGAGCACGACTACCCCAGCTGGAGCCGGGCCCAGCAGCCGGCGCGTGGCCACGCCCGCGCCGCCCTGTTCAGCGACTGGCAGGCCGCGGTGGCCGAACTGGACCCCGCCGCCGCGGCCGACGAGGGGCAGCTCGCCGAGATCGCCGAGCGCTATGCCGAGGGGCTGCGGGCCGCACGGGAGGCCGGCTTCGCCGACCTGCAACCGGGACGCTTCCTGCTGCCGGGGGAGCTCGCCGGCGCGCCGGTGCTGCAGTTCTTCCCGCTGCCAGGTATCGAGCAGGCCGCCCCCGGCACACTGGAGAAGCTGCCGCCGGAGAGCAATTACGCCACCCTGGCCAAGCGCTTCCGCCACTACCAGCAGCACATCGTGCGCCCCTTCTACCGCGACCACTTCCGCCGCTTCGACCGCCAGATCGTGCTGGTGGACCTGCTCGGCGCCCTGAACGCCGGCCCGGAACGCTTCGAGGATCTCTCACGGGCGCTGGCCAACCTGATGCAGAGCTTCGACTACGGCAAGCGCAGCCTGCTGTCGCGGCTGTTCGCCCCGCGCATCGACCGCCTGGCCATCGCCGCCACCAAGGCCGACCACGTCACTCCCGAGCAGCACGCCCGCCTGGTCGCCCTGCTCGAGACCCTGCTGGCCGAGCCGCTCAAGGACCTGCGCTTCGCCGACGTGCCGGTCCGCGCCCTGTCGCTGGCGGCAATCCGCGCCACCGAGAGCCGCGAGGTGAGCCATCAGGGGCGACGCTCGCCGGCCCTGCGCGGCATCGACCTCGCCGGCGAGGAGCAGCTGCTGTTTCCCGGCGAGGTGCCGGACCGGCTGCCCGACGCCGACTTCTGGGCCCGCCAGGGCTTCGACTTCCCCGCCTTCCGCCCGGCCCCCCGGGAGGGGGGCGCCCTGCCCCATATCCGCATGGATGCCGCCCTGGACTGGCTGATCGGAGACAAGCTGCAATGAGCGACCCCCGCGCCCCGGACCCGCGCCCGCGGCAACGCTTCCGCCTCGAGGAGCCCCCCGCCGACGAGGCGGAGCACCCCGACCCGCGCCCCGGCGAGCAGTTTGCCGCCGACCTGCCCAGCGAGCCGCTGGAAGCGCCCGAGGCCGGCCCCACCGAGCGCGCGCTGGAGGCGAGCCTGGCCCCGCCGCGCAAGCGCCGCCGGGGGCTGCTGGCCCTGCTCGCCGGCACCCTGGGCCTGGGCGCCGTGGAAGCCGGGCAGACCCTCTACGCCGCCAGCCTGGGCGGCGACTGGCTGGCCGGGGCCTGGAGCCTGCTGCTGCTGCTGGCGCTGGGGCTCGGCGGCTCGGCACTGGGCCGCGAGCTGTGGCGGCTGCGCCGGCTGCGCCGCCACGCCCGGCTGCGCGAGCGCCTGGTGCAGTTGCCCGAGGCCACGCCCGAGCAGGCCCGGGCACTCGCCGAGCGCCTCAGGCGGAGCCTCGGCCTCGACGATGACCACCCCCACTGGCAAGCCTTCATCGCCGCCCGCCAGCCCCACCACGACGGCCGCGACCTCCAGTTGCTGCTCGCCCATCACCTGCTCACCCCCCGCGATCGGGAGGCCCGGCGGCTGATCTCGCGGATGTCCGGCGAGACCGCGGTGATGGTGGCGGTCAGCCCCCTGACCCTGGTCGACATGGCACTGGTGGCCTGGCGCAACCTGGCGATGATCGACCGGCTCTGCCGGCTCTACGGCCTGGAGCTGGGCTACGCCAGCCGACTGCGCCTGCTGCGCAGCGTGCTCTACAACATGGCCTTCGCCGGGGCCACCGAGATGGCCGGCGAGGCAGGCATGGAGCTGCTGTCGCTGAACCTCGCCGGCCGGCTCTCGGCCCGCGCCGGCCAGGGGCTCGGCGTCGGCCTGCTCAGCGCCCGGCTCGGTCTGCGTACCCAGCGGCTGACACGACCGCTGGCCTTCCCCGACGGCGAGGCGCCGCGGGTGAGTGACCTGCGCGGTGAGCTCTGGCAGCAGCTGCGACAGCTGGAAACCAAGGAACGCGAGGACGACCAGGGCAAGGCGTGATCTCGGTCATGACAGGCTGACGGCCAATGGCTACGCTTTGTCTGAAAACTGCCTGCGCTCGGTCATACGGCGTTAAAAATCGGCTCAAAGTACTCATTTACACCGCGTAAACTCCGTCTTTTCGCCGATTTTTGCCTTGTCTGACCATCGCTCGACGACTTTTCGGACAAAGCTTAGTCTCGTAGGGACGATGCCACTCTCATTTTTCAGTCACACAGGACGCTGCCATGTTCAAGACCATCCTGGTTCCCATCGACGGTTCCGAGCACGCCAGGAAGGCCCTCGCCGTGGCCTGCCAGCTGGCCCGCCAGAACGACACCACGCTGCACATCCTGCACATCCCCGAGGAGCTCGCCCACGAGACCACGCTGGTGTGGGGCATCGGGGCCGTCGCCCTGGAAGCCTCCCGCGAGGAGCGCGAGCGCACCGGCCGGCAGATCGTCGACCGCGCCGCCGCGGACGCCCGCCAGCAGGGCGCCACCCGGGTCGAGACGCTCATCGGCCAGGGTGACCCGGCCCGCACCATTCTCAGCGAGGCGCGCAAGAGCGGTGCCGACGCCATCGTCATGGGCAGCCGCGGCCTCAGCGACCTGCAGGGCTTCGTGGTCGGCAGCGTCTCCCACAAGGTCAGCCACGCCGCCGAGTGCACCGTGATCACGGTGCGCTGAGGCGCCCTCCCCAACGACACGCCCCACGGCGCCTCTCAGGCGCCTCTCAGGCGCCGTGGGGCGCCGTGGGGCGCCGTGGGGCGCGACACCGGCGAGACCGCACCTGAAGTCCGACAGGCTGCTAGGCTCTGAGTATCACCATGAATGCTCAAGGCAAGCGCCATGTTCGACTCCATCCTGATGCCCGTCGACGGCTCCGAACACGCCAAGAAGGCCCTCGCCGTGGCCTGCCAACTGGTCCATGAGGGCAGCACACTGCACCTGCTGCACATCCCCGAGCAGATCTCCCACGAGACCCCCCTGGTGTGGGGCATCGGCCCCGTGACCCTCGAGGCCTCCCAGGAGGAGCGAGAGCGGGTCGGCCGGCAGCTGATCGCCCGCGCCGCCGAGGCCGCCCGCGAGCAGGGTGTCACCCGGGTCGAGACGCAGCTCGTCCAGGGCGACCCGGTCCGCACCATCCTCAGCGAGGCAAAAAAGCGCGGCGTCGACGCCATCGTCATGGGCAGCCGCGGGCTCAGCGACCTGCAGGGCTTCGTGGTCGGCAGCGTCTCCCACAAGGTCAGCCACGCCGCCGAGTGCACCGTGATCACGGTGCGCTGAGGCCGCGTCACCCTTCACGCCAGGCGGCGTTCCGTCCCGCTGTCGAAGAGCACCGCGCGGCCCATGTCGACCCGCAGCGCCAGGCGTTCACCGGCGGCCACCCGGCACTTGGGCCCGACCCGGGCCGTCACCTCACCGGTGCCCAACGGCAACCGCAGCAGGATATCGGCGCCGGTGGGTTCGACCACGCTGATGCTGACCGAGACCGGGGTGTCGCGGTCATGCTTGCCGAGCCGCTCGTCCTCCTCGCTGAAGTGCTCCGGGCGCAGCCCCAGTACCACCTGCTTCCCCACCCGCTGGGCCAGGTCCGGGGTCTCACGGGATACCGGCCAGGGCAGCACCAGGTCCTCCTCGCCCGGCGTGGCGATGCGCAGGCGGTAGTCACCCGCCCCGCCCTCCAGGGTCGCGGCGATGAAGTTCATCGACGGCGAGCCCATGAAACCGGCCACGAAGATATCCACCGGGTCGTTGTAGACCTCGTCCGGCGTGCCCAGCTGCAGGATGCGACCGTCGCGCATCACCGCGATGCTGTCGGCCAGGGTCATCGCCTCGATCTGGTCGTGGGTCACGTAGACGATGGTGGTGCCGAGCCGCTGGTGCAGCTTCTTGATCTCGGTGCGCATGTCGACGCGCAGCTTGGCGTCGAGGTTGGAGAGCGGCTCGTCGAACAGGTAGATCTTCGGCTCCCGGGCCAGGGCGCGCCCCATGGCCACCCGCTGGCGCTGGCCGCCGGAGAGCTGCGCCGGCTTGCGGTCGAGCAGGTGGGAGATCTGCAGCAGGTCGGCGACCCGTTCGACGGCGGCCTCGCGCTCGGCCCGGGGCACCTTGCGCATCTCCAGGCCGAAGCTGATGTTCTGGCGCACCGTCATGCTCGGGTAGAGCGCATAGGACTGGAACACCATGGCGATGTCGCGCTCCGCCGGTGTCTTCCAGGTGACCGCCTCGCCGGCGATCAGGATCTCCCCGTCGGTCACCGGCTCGAGCCCGGCGATGGCGTTCATCAGGGTCGACTTGCCGCACCCCGAGGGCCCCACCAGGATCAGGAACTCGCCGGACTCGATCGCCAGGCTGACATCCTTGAGCACGCGTTCGCTACCGAAGTCCTTGCAGACATTAAGAATTTCCAATGCAGACATGATGTCCTCCTCAACCTTTGACGGAACCGGCGGTGAGCCCCCGCACGAAATATTTGCCGGCCAGCACGTAGACCACCAGGGTCGGCAGCGCGGCGATCATGGCGGCGGCCATGTCGACGTTGTACTCGCGAACACCGGTGGAGGTATTGACCAGGTTGTTGAGCGCCACCGTCACCGGCTGGGTGTCGTGGGCCGAGAAGGCCACCCCGAACAGGAAGTCGTTCCAGATCTGGGTGAACTGCCAGATCACCGAGACCACGATGATCGGCGCCGACACCGGCAGCAGGATGCGCCAGAAGATGCGGAAGAACCCCGCCCCGTCGAGCTTGGCCGCCGACACCAGCTCGGTGGGCACCGCCACGTAGAAGTTGCGGAAGAACAGGGTGGTGAAGGCGATACCGAACACCACGTGCACCAGGATCAGCCCCGCCCGGGAGCTCGACAGCCCCAGCCAGCCCAGCGTCTGGGCCATGGGCAGCAGCACCACCTGGAAGGGGATGAAGCAGCCGAACAGCATCAGCGCGAAGACCAGCTCGGAGCCCTTGAAGCGCCACTTGGTCAGGGCATAGCCGTTGAGCGCCCCGATCACCGTGGAGATCAGCACCGCCGGGACGACGATGGCGATGGAGTTGAAGAAGTAGCCGCCCACCCCCTCGCAGCGCATGCCGGTGCAGGCCTCCCCCCAGGCCTTGGCCCAGGGCTCGAGGGTCGGCGCCTGGGGCAAGGCCAGCAGGGTACCGGCGCTGATTTCGCTCAATGGCTTCACCGAGGTGATCAGCATTACGGCGAGCGGCAGCAGGTAGAAGAGCGCGGCCAGGATCAACACGGCATAGAGCGTCAGGCGCCCCAGCCGGGCCGCAGGCGTGCGGCGACGAATCACGTTATCCATGCTTGCGGCTCCGCAGTTCCGAATAGAGATAGGGAATCAGGATCGCCAGCACGCCGCCCAGCATCAGCATGGCACTGGCCGAGCCCAGGCCGATCTGCGCCCGGGTGAAGGCGTGGGCGTACATGAAGGTAGCCGGCAGGTCCGAGGCATAGCCGGGCCCACCGCCGGTCAGCGCCACCACCAGGTCGAAGCTCTTGATGGCGATATGGGCCAGGATCATCACGGCGCTGAAGACCACCGGGCGCAGGCAGGGAATCACCACCCGCAGGTAGATGCGCGGCAGGCTGGCGCCATCGAGCTGGGCGGCCTTGATGATGCTGTCGTCGATGCCGCGCAGCCCGGCCAGGAACAGCGCCATGACGAAGCCCGAGGCCTGCCACACGGCGGCGATCACCAGGGTGTAGACCGCCATGTCGGGGTTGATGAGCCAGTCGAAGGTGAAACTCTCGAAGCCCCAGGAACGCACCATGGCCTGGATGCCCAGGCTGGGATTGAGCAGCCACTTCCACACCACCCCGGTAACGATGAACGACAGCGCCATGGGGTACAGATAGAGGGTGCGCAGGGCGCCCTCCTGGCGGATGCGCTGGTCGAGCAGGATGGCCAGCAGCGCCCCCACCACCAGGCAGATGCCGACGAACAGGGCGCCGAACACCACCAGGTTGGTCGAGGCCACCCACCAGCGCTCGTTGACCATCAGCCGCCCATACTGGGCGAAGCCGACGAAGTCGTAGCTCGGCAGCATGCGCGAGTTGGTCAGCGACAGGATGAAGGTCCACAGCATGAAGCCGTAGACGAAGAACAGGGAAATGGCGATGGAAGGCGACAACACCAGTCGCGGCAGCCATGCCTGCAGTCGAGCGCGTGCGGGTCGCCCGACCGCGACACGCGACGTGCGCGTCGAGGAGGAAACGGTCGACATGAGGGGTACCTCGTGTGGCTTCCACGCCGCCGTCCAGGGGACGGCGGCGTGGAGTGGGGGTCACATGGCGACTTGAGCGGCGCTCGTCATGCGCTTGGCGGCATCTTCGGGCGTCATGTCACTGGCATTGAAGAAGTTGGTGACGATGTCGAAGATGGCCCCCTGGACATCGGCACGTACCGCCATGCCATGGGCCATGCTGGGCACCAGCCCGCCCGTCTCGGCGGTGTGCTGGAAGTCTTCGAGGGAGCGTTGCGCGCATTGGTCGAACTCGCTCATGTCGATATCCGGGCGCGCCGGAATCGAGCCCTTGGCCAGATTGAAGGCCTCCTGGAAGGTCGGCTCGAGCACCAGCCGCGCCAGGGTCTGCTGGGCTTCGCGCTCCGCCTCTTCGGTGACGCGGAACATCGCCAGGCTGTCGATGTTGAAGGTGAAAGCCTCGGCGGTGCCCGGTGCCGGAGCACAGAGGTAGTCCTCGCCGGCGGTGAGACCGGCGGCGGTGAACTCGCCCTTGGCCCAGTCGCCCATGATCTGCATGGCCGCGTCGCCGCCGATCACCATGGAGGTGGCGATGTTCCAGTCGCGTCCCGACATGCCATCGTCCATCAGCTCGCGCATGCGCTTGAAGGTCGCCAGGGCCTCGATCATCTCCTCGCCCCCCAGGGCCTCGGGATCGAGTTCCACCAGGGCGCGCCGATAGAAATCGGCGCCGGCGGTGGCCAGCAGCACCGTCTCGAACACCGTGGCGTCCTGCCATGGCTGGCCGCCATGGGCCAGGGGCACGTAACCGGCGTCACGGATCGCCTCACCCGCGGCGAACAACTCGTCGAGGGTGGTGGGCAATGCCACGCCGGCCGCGTCGAGCACTTCCGGGTTGGCCCACAGCCAGTTGACGCGGTGCACGTTGACCGGCACTGCCACGTACTGGCCGTCGTGCTTCATCATGTCGGCGACGATCTCCGGCAGCATCGCGTCCCACTGCTCGGCCTCGGCCACGGCGTCCAGGTCCCCCAGCAAGCCGAGTTCGCCCCATTCCTGGATCTCCGGCCCCTTGATCTGCGCCGCGGAAGGCGGGTTGCCCGACATGGCCCGCGACTTGAGCACGGTCATCGCCGTCTCGCCGCCGCCCCCGGCCACGGCGAAGTCCTGCCAATCGTGCCCCTCGCCCTCCATCAGTTCCTTGAGCACGTTGGCGGCCCGCGCCTCGCCGCCGGAGGTCCACCAGTGCAGTACCTCGACCTCGCCGGCCTGGGCCTGGGCGGCCCCCAGCGCCGTCGCCACGGCCAGACCGAGCAGGGTTTTGCGTAGCAGTGGGGGGTGCTTCAATGCGTGCATGGGCGTGTCTCCGTCTTGTTATGGATCTCGTCGGCCGCGGGTTGCGACGGCCTGGTAGAAAGCTAGCCCATTTTCCGCCCCTGCGGGGGTTACCTAGTGCTGGATAGTGTTGCCGGTTTCTTACGAGGTTGAAACATTGCCGCGGCGCAGGGCCTCGATAGCGTCGTAGCAGGCTCCCATGGTGTGGTAGTCGACCTTGCCGGCGGGGCTCTTCTCGTCGGAGTAGTGGCGATTGTCGGGGCCGAGGATGCGATACCAGGCACCATGCTCATGGTCGATCATGTGCCGCCAGCTGAACTCCCACAGCCGCTCGTACCAGCGCCAGAAGCACCGCTCGCCGGTACGGCTGCCCAGCATCGCCGCGGCGGCCAGGCTCTCGGCCTGCACCCAGAAGTACTTGTCGCCATCGAAGATCGCGCCGTCGAGGTCGAGGCCATAGACCAGGCCGCCGTGCTCGGGATGCCAGCCGGCCTCCACGCTGCCGAGAAACAGCTCCCGGGCCCTGGGCAGCAGCCAGGGCGCGGGGTGCCGCTGTTCCAGCATCAGCAACAGCTTGGCCCATTCGGTCTGATGGCCGACCTGGTAGCCCCAGGGGCGGAACAGGTGTTTCGGGTCGTCGCGATGGTAGTCCAGGTCGAGCTGCCAGTGGCGATCGTAGTGCTCCCAGATCCAGCCATGGCCCCGCTCTGCCTGGCCCAGGCAGATCGCCTCGGCGACCTGCAGGGCACGCTCCAGGAACTGGGCATCGCCGGTGGCATCGAAGGCCGCGATCAGCGCCTCGCAGCTGTGCATGTTGGCGTTTTGCCCCCGATAGTCGGACACCTGCCAATGCCGATCCGCCTCGTCGGCATAACGCCGCCAGCGGGGCTCCCAGAAGCGCCGCGTCTGCAACTCGTGAACCCGATAAAGCCCCTCTCGGGCCTCATCGATGCCGGCCTTGAGCGCCGTGGCATGGGCCAGCAGCACGAAGGCCAGGCCATAGCAGTGGTTGGTGTCGTCCTCGACCCGGCCATCGTGCAGCGTCCAGGCATAGCCCTGGTAGTCGGGCTGGAAATGCCGCTCTTCCAGGTATCGCAAGCCGTGACGGGCCCAGGCCAGGTAGTCCGGCGCCTGGAAATAGGCGCCGTAGCGGGCGTAGGTGAAGACGTAGCGGGCACTGGAGACCAGGTGGCGATGGCGGCGATCGTAGACCTCGCCATCGTCGCGCAAGTAGTGGAAGAAACCGCCCTCGGGATCGATGGCGCGCGGGTGATAGAAGCCCATGGTCTTGCGGATGTGGGCCTCGAGAAAGGCACTGTCGTAGACGTTCATGGTCGGCACTCTCGGTATTCGGACACAAGCGATGGCCTCAGCCTAGTCGATCGCCCCTCGCCCCCCATGTTTCTTAGATTGCACCAAGTTGCTCGCGGGGCAGCACCAGTGTCGCCACCAGGCCACCATCGGGATGGTTGGCCAGGCGCAGCTCACCGCCATGGGCACGCACGATATGCCGGGCGATGCCGAGCCCCAGGCCGGAGCCGCCGGTATGCCGGCTGCGCGACGGCTCCAGGCGGACGAAGGGATCGAAGACGCGCTCCTGCTCGGCGTCGGGAATCCCGGGGCCGTGGTCACGGATCGCGATGTGCAGCGCCGTGCCGTCCTCGTCCAGGGACACCTCGGCTCGCCCACCGTAGAAGATGGCGTTCTCGAGCAGATTGGCCAGGCAACGCTTGAGGGCCAGCGGCTTGACGGTCAGCGGTGTGGCATGCCCCTCGATGGCGACCTCGCCGCCTTGCAGGCTCAGCTCCTCGGCCAGCCCATCGAGCAGGTCGCGCAGTGATATCTCCTGCAACGGCTCATGGAGATCGAACCCCTTGACCGAGGCGAGCGCCCCCTTGACCAGCTGAGCGAGCTCATCCAGCGCGGCGCAGAAGCGCTCGCGCTGGAGCGGATCGTCGAGCAGCTCGGCGCGCAGTCGCATGCGGGTGATCGGCGTCTTCAGGTCGTGGGAGATCGCCGAGAACAACCGCTCCCGCTCCTCCACCTGCTGGCAGATACGGCGCTGCATGCGATTGAAGGCCACGGCCGTGGCCGCCACTTCCCGCGGCCCGCTCTCGCGCAGCGGCGGTGCGTCGAGGTCGTTGCCCAGCAGATGCGCCGCCCGCGACAGGCGCCCCAGCGGCAGGGTGGCGCTGCGGATGCCCACCAGCGACAGCCCGATCACGGTCAGCAGCACCAGCAGCGCCGCCAGCAGGCGCTCCTCGGACAGCCAGCCGTGCGCGGTGAACAGGTCCTGGATGGGCAGCAGCGTCGCCACATACAGCCAGGTCTCCGGCTCCAGCTCCATCTGCACCACCAGGACCGGTGGCGACAGCGGCTCCATCAGCAGGCTGTGCTGGCCCCAGCGGCGCGGCAGGTCGTGCAGCAACACCTCATTGTTGAGCAGACGCAGCTCCTCGGGGCGCGAGAACTCCACCAGGGCGTCGCGGATGCCCAGCTCCGAGGCCAGCACCCGCTGGAAATTGTCGACCACCAGCGACTTGCCGGGACCGTCGCCGGTATCGAGGATCGGAATGCGGTGATCGTTGACGCTGACGAAGAACCGCGTGCCCCCCATGTCGCGCAACTGGTCGAGCACGATATGCCGGTAGTCGTAGGGCAGCGAGCGGAAGAAACGCATCGTGGAGGCGACGCTGTAGGCCACGTTCCGCGACAGTTCGTCGAGCTGTTCGAGCTGGCTGGAGCGTGCCTGGGTCGTCCAGATGGCGTAGCTGGCGAGCTGTGCGCCCAGCACCCCGACGACCATGATCAACACGAAGCGCCCGCGTAGGGTACGCGGCAAGGCGAGGGCCAGTCGTCGGCGCAGGCGCCGCCAGGGCCCGTCCCGATTCACGGCAGCACGTCCACCCGGGTGGCCAGCACGTAGCCGGCCCCGCGCACGGTGCGGATCAGTTGGGAGTGCTGGGCATCCTCGCCGAGTCGCTGGCGCAGCCGGCAGACGTGCACGTCGATGGAGCGGTCCAGCGGCGGGGCCGGCCGGCCACGGCTCAGCTCGTACAGCCCGTCGCGGGACAGCACCTGTTCGGGGTGCTCGAGGAACACCTGCAGCAGTTGGAAGTCGGCACCCGACAGCGGGCTGCGTTCGCCCTGGCTGTCGATCAGCTCACGGGTCACCCGGTCGAGCCGCCAGTTGCCGAAGGCCACCAGCCGGGTGTGCTCGGGTTCGCTGCTCGGCGTGCGGGTCCGGCGCAGCACCGCCTTGATGCGCGCCAGCAGCTCGCGGGGGTTGAAGGGCTTGCCCAGGTAGTCGTCGGCGCCCAGCTCCAGGCCGAGGATCCGGTCGGTCTCGTCGGCACTGGCGGTGAGCATGATGAGCGGCACCTCGCTCGTCCGGCGCACCTCGCGGCAGATGGTGAAGCCGTCGTCGCCGGGCAGCATGATGTCGACGATCAGCAGGTCGGGGGTCTCCCGGGCCAGCAGGCGGTGCAGTGCCTCGGCATCCTCGGCGACCAGGGCGCGATAGCCGTGGCGGCCGAGATAGTCGGCCAGCAGCTCGCGGATCTCGGGGTCGTCGTCGACCACGATCAGGGTGGCAGGAGTCGTCGTCATCGTCGCCTGGTGGCAGGGGCGGTGCCGGCACCGCCCCTGGCGTATTGTCGTTATGGGAACTCGATGATGATCAAGGGCGGGGACGACGGCAAGGCACTTGCGACCAAGGTGGTAGTCGCCTCACAGGCCGAAGCGCTCGCGCAGCCACCTGGCCACGGCGGCCTCGTCGTGGTGGCCGATGGGGCGCGCCCGCGGTACCAGGGCCGACAGCTCGGGGTGGGCGTTGGCCATCACATGGGCCTCGCCGGCAAGCTGGAGCATCTCGGTGTCGTTGAGGTTGTCGCCGAAGGCCAGGCAGGCCTCGGGGGCGAGCCCGAGGGCCTCGAGCAGCGATGCCAGGGCGGTGCCCTTGTTGACCCCGCCGGCCATGATCTCCAGCGAGTTGGCGGTCGAGTAGGTCACGTGCAGCCGCTCGCCGTGGCGCTCGCACACCGCGGCCTCGAGCCCGGCCAGGCGCCGCGGCTCGCCGATATAGAGCACCTTGCCGACCCCCTCGCCGTCGAGCTCATCGGGCCCGGCGACCCGGTAGCCGAAGCCGGTATGGGCGTGCAGCGCCAGCAACCGCGGGTCCGGGGCGTCGATCAGCCACTCCTCGTCGCGGTAGAGGTTCAGCCGCACGCTGTGGTGGCGCTCCAGGCCGATGAGCTCCCGGGCCAGCTCGGCCTCGAGGTGCCGGGCGGCGAGCATCCGGTCGTCGGGGGCGTGCAGGTAGGCGCCGTTGGTGCTGATCACATGGATCGGCACCCCGAGCCGCTCGCGGAAGGCGAGCATGTCGCGGAAGTGCCGCCCGGAGGCGAAGGCCAGGTGGTGCCCTCGGCTCGCCAGGGTCCGTAGCGTCTCGATGGTGTGCGAATGGAGGTCGTGGTCGGCACCCAGCAGGGTACCGTCGAGATCGGAGACGATCAGGCGTGGGGTCATGGGGCTCTCCCTGTTCTTGAACGCCCAGCTTAACCGATTCAGCCTTCGGCGTCCCACCCTGCTTCGCGACGACGGTGGCCGGGCCATGCCGGCCCCAGCCACCCCCCTCAGCCGTTCTGCAGCCCCCTGGCCACGGCGGCGGCGTGCCGGCCCAGCAGCACATGCACCACATCGCCCTCCAGGCGCTGCACACCCTGGGCGCCGAGCCGGGCCAGGGCCGCCTCATCCAGCGCCGCGGCATCACGCAGCGCCAGCCGCAGCCGGGTGGCGGCCACTGCCGCCACCTCGCGGACATTGGCCTCGCCCCCCAGGGCGTGCAGCCAGTCGCCGCAAGCGGCGGCATCGACGGCCTCGGCAGGCTCCTCCGCCCTCCCCTGCTGCTCGACCGCCTCGCCCTCGCCGGGCGTCGTGCCCTGGGCGGCGATGGGCCCCCGATCGCCCTGACTCAGCGCCTGACGGATCTCGTCGGCCACGCCATCGGCGATCGGGCCCAGGATCACCTGCACGCCGCCGCCCTGCAGGCGCAGCAGGCCCCGGGAACCCAGCGCCTTGAGGGCCGCCTCGTCGATCCGCGCGGGATCCTCGAGCACCAGGCGCAGCCGGGTGGTGCAGGCGCCGACGCTGGCCAGGTTGGCAGCGCCCCCCAGGGCCGCGACGAAGGCCGGCCCACGCTCGCCGGTAGCGGTGGTGACACCGCTGGAGGGTGACTCCGTTTCGGGCTCGCGGCCCGGGGTGGGCAGGTCGAAACGGGCAATGGCCCAGCGGAACACCGTGTAGTAGAGGGCGAAGTAGGCCAGGCCCACCGGCAGCATCAGCCAGCCGTTGGTGGAGAGCCCGTAGGAGAGCGCAAAGTCGAAAGCGCCGGCGGAGAAGGTGAAGCCCAGCTTGACGTCGAGCCAGTGCATCAGCGCCATGGAGGCCCCGGTCAGCAGCGCATGCAGGCCGTAGAGCAGCGGGGCCAGGAACATGAAGGTGAACTCGATGGGCTCGGTGACCCCGGTGAGGAAGGCGGTCAGCGCCAGCGACAGCAGCAGGCCGCCCACCTGGGCACGGCGCCCCTTGGGGGCGGCGTGGTACATGGCCAGGGCCGCCGCCGGCAGACCGAACATCATCACCGGGAAGAAGCCGGCCATGAAGCTGCCCGCCGTCGGGTCGCCGGCGAAGAAGCGGTTGAGGTCCCCGCTGGCCAGGGTCCCGGAGGCCGCCTCGAAGCTGCCGAACACGAACCACACCAGGCTGTTGAGCACATGGTGCAGACCGGTGACGATCAGCAGGCGATTGAGCGTGCCGTAGACGAACAGGCCCAGTTCGCCGGCATCGATCAGCCAGCGGCCGAGCGAGTCGATGCCGTGCTGCACCGGCGGCCAGGCCAGGCCGAAGACCACCCCCAGGGCCACTGCGGCGAGCCCGGTGGCAATGGGCACGAAGCGCCGCCCGCCGAAGAAGGCCAGATAGTCCGGCAGCCGGATCGCCTTGTAGCGGTTGTAGAGCAGCCCCGCCACGCTGCCGATGATGATCCCCGCCAGCACCCCCATGTCGATCTCGGGGTTCAGGGCGGTGAGCACCGCATCCAGCACCAGGTAGCCGATCACCCCGGCCAGGCCGGCGGCGCCGTTGGCGTCGTCGGCGAAGCCCACCGCCAGGCCGATGGCGAAGATCAGCGCCAGGTTGGCGAAGATCGCCTCGCCGGCGCCGGCGATGAAGGCGATGTCCAGCAGGTCGGGCTGGCCCAGGCGCAGCAGCAGGCCGGCGATGGGCAGCACCGCGATGGGCAGCATCAGGGAGCGACCGAGCCGTTGCAGGCCGGCCATCAGTCGGTTACCAAGGGTCATGGTCATCAGGAGATCCTCTCGAGAAGCGTTGTTGTTGTCTCGTCCACCCGGGCCTGCCAGGCCCCCAGCCGCTGCCGCACGGCGGCGGCGTCGTCCAGGGCCAGGAACTCGGGAAGCCGTGCCGCCAGGGCCGCGGCGTCCAGCCGGCGCAGCGCGGCCTTGACCGCCGGCACCCGGGCCGGTTCCACGGAGAGCTCGTCGACGCCCAGCGCCACCAGCAGGGGCGCGGCCAGGGGATCCCCGGCGGCGGCGCCGCACACCCCCACCGGGCAGCGACCGGCGGCCCCCTCCACGGTGGCCCGGATCAGCCGCAACACCGCCGGGTGCAGCACATCGGCCCGCGCCGCCAGCTCGGGATCCTCGCGATCCATGGCCAGGGTGTACTGGGTCAGGTCGTTGGTGCCGATGGAGAGGAAGTCGGCCTCGACGGCCAGGCTCGCCGCGCACAGCGCGGCGCTGGGCACCTCGATCATGGCGCCCAGCTGCGGGCGCTCACTCAGGCCCAGCTCGGCGGCGATGGCCTCCAGGTGCTCGCGCACCTGACGCAACTCCCCCGCCTCGGTGACCATGGGCAGCATGATGCGCAGGCTCGCCAGCGGCGTGACGGAGAGCAGGGCTCGCAGCTGGGTCTCGAGCAGCTCGGGCTGGCTCTGCCAGAGACGCACGCCGCGCACCCCCAGGGCCGGGTTGGGCACCGCGGGCAGGCGCAGATAGGGCAGTTGCTTGTCGGCGCCGATATCCAGGGTACGGATGATCACCGGCTTGCCGCCCAGGGCCTCCAGGGCGGCCTGGTACTCGCCGCGCTGGAAGGCCTCGCCGGGCGCGCTGTCACCTTCGAGGAACAGGAACTCGCTGCGCAGCAGGCCGATGCCGTCGGCCCCGGCCCCTGCCGCCAGGCAGGCCTCCTCGCTGCCCCCGACATTGGCGCACACCTCGATCCCGCGGCCATCGCGGGTCACCGCCGGGGCCTGGGCCGCTTCCCGCTCCGCCTCGGCCCGGCGGCGCCGCTCCGCCAGCAGGGCTTCCACTTCGGCCAGCCGCGCCGGGCTCGGCGAGACTTCCAGTCGGCCGCGCTCGCCGTCCAGTACCGCCCGCTCGCTCGCCAGCCCCGCCAGGGCATCGCCCATGGCCACCAGGCAGGGAATGCCCCGGGCCCGGGCCAGGATCGCCACATGGGCGGTGGTGCCGCCACCGGCCAGGCAGAGGCCGGCGGGACGCCGCTCGGCCAGGGCCACCAGCCGGGAGGGCGTCAGCTCCTCGGCCAGCAGGATGGCGCCCTCGGGCACCGCCTCGTCCTCGGCCGCACCGGGCTCGGCCAGTTCGGCCATCACCCGCTGCTGCAGGTCGCGCAGGTCGGCGACCCGCCCCGCCAGCAGGGCATTGCCGCTGGCGGCGAGGCGCTCGGCCTCGTCGTCCAGGGCCTCGCGCCAGGCCTGGCCGGCCCCGCGCCCGGCCCCCATCCGCGTCCGGGCCGCCTCGATCAGGTCGGGATCCTCGAGCCAGGCCTGGTGGGCGGCGAAGATCTCCGCCTCCGCCGCCTGGCCCTGGGCCCGGGCCTCCCGCTCGGCTCGCGCCAAGTCATCGCCGACGCTCGCCAGGGCGGCGCTGAGCCGCGGCCACTCCACGGCCTCGCCGGCGCCCTCCCGGGTGACCCGGGGCAGCGGCGGTCGATAGGCCACCAATGGGCCCAGCGCCAGGCCCGGACTCGCCACCAGCCCCGCCAGCTCGCCCTCGGCCAGGGGCCGGTCCGGCACCGTCTCGGGCGTCGGCGCCCCGTGGTCGTCCGCCTCCGGGGTGGTCAGCAGTGCCTCGGCGTCCGCCAAGGCCGCCTCGGCCTCCTCGCCCCGGGCCGCGAGGGTCAGGGCGACGCCCCGGGTCAGGCCCAGGTTCATCAGCGCGCTCAGGCTCTCGGCATCGGCCTCGCCGGCCTCGCTGCGCACCCTCAGCGTCACGCCATGGCCGCGGGCGATGGCCCGCAGGCGCGCCGCGGGGCGAGCGTGCAGCCCGGCCGCCAGGGCCAGGGTGACCGGGCGCTCACGCAGCGGGCCCGTCTCGCCGGCCCCCGGTCCGGTCGCGCCACCGACCGCTTCCAGCGCCAGCAGGGGCTCGCCCAGGGCGACCCGGGCGCCGGCGGCAGGGTGTGGCGGGCACAGCCGCCAGCCGGCGGCCCCGGTGATCACCAGCGGGGTGATCAGGGCGCTCGCGCCCCGGGCCAGGCGGTCGGCATCGAAGCGGCACAGCGGGTCGCCGGCACGCAGCCGGTCGCCCACCGTCACCAGCAGCTCGATGCCCTCCCCGTCCAGGTTGACGGTATCCAGGCCCAGGTGGAGCAGCAGCTCCGGGCCGGCGTCGGTCCTCAAGGTCACGGCATGGCGGGTGCGGGCGCACTGCACCACCTCGCCGTCACAGGGGGCGTGCAGGCACTCGCCCAGAGGGTCCAGGGCGATGCCCTCGCCCAGGGTGCCCCCGGCGAAGACCGGGTCGGGCACCTCGGCGAGGGGGATCACCACCCCGTCGATGGGAGCCTGCAGGATCAGGCGTGTAGCAGTCGTCATGGGAATCTCCCGACTTGTTGTTATGGGGTCAGAGGGTGCGGGTCACCTTGTTGAGGTGGCGGGGGCGATCGGGGTCGTTGCCCCGGGCCGCCGCCAGGCCGGCCACCATCACGTAGAAGCTCTGGATCACCGAGAGCGGCTGCAGCGCCTCGTGGCCGGCATCCACCAGCGGCAGCCGGCGCCGGGTCACGCCGTCGTCGGCGGCCAGCAGCACCCGGGCGCCGATGCCCTCGAGCCAGTCGGCCAGCTCCAGCAGCCCGGCCTGCTCCGGCCCCGGCGGGGCGAACACCAGCACCGGGTAGCCCGGGCCGATCAGCGCCATGGGGCCGTGGCGCACCTCGGCACCGCTGAAGGGCTCGGCCTGGATGGCACAGGTCTCCTTGAACTTGAGCGCTGCCTCCTGGGCCACCGCCAGGCCGGCGCCCCGGCCGATCACCATCAGCCTGTCGACGCCGGCCAGCGCCTCGATGGCCGCCGACCAGTCCTGCTCGGCGGCCCGGGCGAGCCGGGCCGGCAGGGTGTCCAGGGCGGCGAGCAGGTCACGATCCCCGTTCCAGTGGCCCAGCAGTTGGGCCATCGCGGCCAGCGTCGCCAGGTAGCTCTTGGTGGCGGCGACGCTGTGCTCCTCGCCGGCGTAGAGCGGCACCTCCAGGTCGCTGACCGCGCCGAGCGGCGATTCCGGGGTATTGACCAGCGCCAGGGTACGGGCGCCGGCCGCGGCCAGGGCACGCTGGGTGGCCACCAGGTCCGGGCTCTGGCCCGACTGGGAGACCGCCACCGCCAACTGGTCAGCGAGCCGCCAGGGGGCCTCGGCCAGGGTGGTCAGCGACGGCGGCAGCGAGGCCACCGGGATGCCGCGGTGCTTCATGCAGAGGTAGGCGAAGTAGCTGGCGGCGTGGTCGGAACTGCCGCGGGCCACGGTCACCGCCGCCGGCGGCGGCGCCAGTCGCAGTTGCTCGCCCAGCTCGGCAAGCATGCCGGCATTGCGCTGCAGCTGGCCGCGGATGCGTTCCGGGGCATTGCGGGCTTCCTCGAGCATCAGGGACATGGGGGGGCTCCTTCGATGGCACGGCCCTCGACGAAGACCGCTTGCAGGTTGAGTCGGGGATCGAGCACCACCAGGTCGGCCGGGGCGCCCTCGGCCAGACGTCCCCGCTCGGGAAGCCCGAGGAAGTCGGCCGGAAAGCGCGACAGGCGATCGGAGGCCTCGGCCAGGGTCAGCCCCAGGCCGACCAGGTTGCGCAATGCTTGATCCATGGTCAGGGTGCTGCCGGCCAGGGTGCCGTCGGCCAGGCGTACGCCGCCCAGGCACTTGGTCACGGTCTGCTCGCCCAGACAGTAGTCGCCGTCCGGCATGCCGGCGGCGGCGGTGGAGTCGGTGACCGCATAGAGATGCGGAATGCAGCGCAGCGCGGCGCGGATGGCGCCGGGATGCACGTGCAGCAGGTCGGGGATCAGCTCGGCGTAGTCGGCATGGGCCAGGGCCGCGCCCACCATGCCGGGCTTGCGGTGGTGCAGCCCGGTCATGGCATTGAAGAGGTGGGTAAAGCCGCAGGCGCCGTGCTCGAGGGCCTCGACCCCCTCCTCGTAACTGCCCAGGGTGTGACCGAGCTGCACCCGGATGCCCCTGGCCGTCAGGTGGCGAATCAGCGCGAAGTGCCCGGAGAGCTCCGGGGCCAGGGTCACCAGGCGGATCGGCGCCAGCGCGCAGAGGGCGTCCACCTCCTCGATCGCCCCGCTGCGGGCGTGGGCCGGCTGGGCGCCGAGCTTGCCGGGGTTGATATAGGGGCCCTCCAGGTGCACCCCCAGCACCCGGGCGGCGTCTGCCGCCGGGGCCCGGAGATAGGCGTCGATCTCGCCGAGCACCCGGCGGATCTCGGCGTCCGGTGCGGTCATGGTGGTGGCCAGCAGGCTGGTGGTGCCGAAGCGCGCATGGGTGCGGGCCAGGGTCTCCAGGGCCGCGCCGCCCTCCATGGTGTCGGCGCCGCCGCCGCCGTGCACGTGCAGGTCGATGAAGCCGGGCAGGATCCGCGGATGGTCGTTGGTCGCCGGATCCACCGGCTCGCCGCCGAGGCGGCTGATGCGCCCCGCCTGCCAGCGGAGCTCGCCCAGCTGCCAGCCGTCAGGGGTCAGGATATTGCCGTAGAGCATGGTCGTTCCTCCTCAGCGGGTCAGCTCGACCATGAAGTCGTAGTAGTCGGTGCGGCAGTAGGTGACGGTGAGCTCCGCCGGGGTGCCGTCGCCCAGATAGCCCAGGCGTGTCACCTTGAGCAGCGCCTGGCCCTGGGGCACCTCGGCGAGCTCGGCGAGTTCGGCATCGGCGTTGATCGCGGTGACGTGCTGCAGGGCCCGAGCCACGGGCTTGTCCGCCGCCTCCAGAACCGCATAGAGGGAGGTCTCCACCGCCATCGGGTCGGGCAGGACGGTGGTCGGCAGGCAGCTCTCCTCCACCGCCATGACCACGTCGTCGGCCAGGCGCAGCCGC
The DNA here is from genome assembly GCF_022487945.1 of Halomonas flagellata. Taxonomy (NCBI): domain Bacteria; kingdom Pseudomonadati; phylum Pseudomonadota; class Gammaproteobacteria; order Oceanospirillales; family Halomonadaceae; genus Halomonas; species Halomonas flagellata. The sequence goes on along the minus strand of NZ_JAKVPY010000005.1, from coordinate 149,581 downwards.
CTGAGCCGCGCCACCCTGGCATCGGCGCCCAGCCCCAGGCGCATGCCCTCCTCGGCGCTGGGCGACGCGAGGCGGCGGGAGAGCCAGTGGGAGCGCGGGGTGAAGCCACGCTGGGTCAGCATTTCGGTGAAGCTCACCAGCCGGGTCAGGGACTGGTTGAGCCGCGGGGTGATGAAGGTGCCGGAGCCGTGGCTGCGGCGGATCAATCCCAGCTCCGCCAGGCGATCCAGCGCCTTGCGGGCGGTGATCCGCGAGACCGCCAGGGACTCGGCCAGACTGCGCTCCGAGGGCAGCGCCTCGCCGGCCTCCCAGGCACCGGTCTCGATGGCGCGCTCCAGTTGGCTCGCCAGTTGCTGGTAGAGGGGGGTCGCCCCCTGGGGGTCGAGCCGCAACTGCTGAAAACGGGCATCCATGGATCTCTCCTGACCTTACCAATGTAAGACCACTATAGCCTCAAGTTGATACCAATTAAATACCACATGGCTACGACCATGGTCGAAGACCACCGGATCGCCGCCCGGTCGACCGGCCGGCCGCCTGCCTTGGCCGGAGGGTGACGACCCGGTGGGGTGTCACGGCTCGGTGCCCGGATATCCTGGCCGCGGCTGCGCAACTGGCTGATTCGCCGTAAGGCCGGCGGCCAGTGTTTGGCGGCGAGGGTGCGAATCCGTATAGTGGCTCCCTTACTCCCGCCACCCGATCGTGATCCATGCTGCAGAACAACTCGATGCTTGCTCAGCTCAAGCAACAGATCCGTGACAACACGCCCCGCGTCGAGGGCGTGATCAAGGCCACCGACAGGGGCTTCGGCTTCCTCGAGACCGACGATGGCGAGTCCTACTTCGTGCCGCCGCCCGCCATGAAGCAGGTGCTGCACGGTGACCGCGTCGAGGCCGTCGTCCACGAGGAGGGCGACAAGAAGTCCGTGGAACCGACCGCCCTGTTGGAGATCGGGTTGCAACGCTTCATCGCCCGGGTCCAGAAACGCGAGGGGCGCCTCGCCGTGGTGCCCGACCACCCCTCGATCAAGAACGTGCTCAAGGCGCGCATCAAGCGCAGCCTCGACGAGGAGAGCATCGGCGACGGCGACTGGGTGGTGGCTCGCCTGGTGCGCCATCCACTCAAGCCCGACGACCGCGCCTTCTTCACCCAGATCGACGAATTGGTGGCCAAGGCCGACGACCCGGCCGTGCCGTGGCGCGTGACCCTGGCCCGCCACGCCCTGGAGCAGGAGTGCCCGGACGCCGGCGACGACTGGCCGCTGCGCGACGAGGGCCTCGAGCGCGAGGACCTGACCGCCGCGCCCTTCTTCACCATCGACGGCGAGAAGACCCGCGACATGGACGATGCCCTGCGCATCGAGTCCGGCGAGAACGGCGGCTGGCGACTGACGGTGGCCATCGCCGACCCCACCGCCTATGTCGAGGAGGGCCATGCCGCCGACCTCGAGGCGCGCACCCGCGCCTTCACCGTCTACCTGCCGGGGCAGAACGTCACCATGCTGCCCGAGCAGCTGGACGACGACCTCTGCTCGCTGTGGGAGGGCAAGGAGCGCCCGGTACTGGCCTGTACCCTGGAGATCGGCGCCGACGGCAGCCTCGGCGACTACCGCTTCTTCGCCGCCACCGCCTGCTCGAAGGCCAAGCTGGCCTATGACCGGGTCTCGGACTGGCTCGAGGGCCGGGGCGACTGGGCCCCGGCGGACGAGATCGGCGAGCAGCTCAAGGCCCTGGAGGCCATGACCGAGGCGCGCAGCGCCTGGCGCGCCGAGCACGCCCTGGTGTTCAAGGACCGCCCCGACTATGTCTTCGACCTGGACGAGGCCGGCAACGTGCTGGACATCCGGACCGAGGAGCGGCGCATCGCCAACCGCATGATCGAGGAGTCGATGATCGCCGCCAACGCCTGCTGCGCACAGCTGCTGGCCGAACACGTGGGCCACGGCATCTTCAACGTGCACCGCGCCTTCGAGCCCGAGAAGGCCGAGGCGGCCCATGAGTTCCTCGCCGCCCAGCAGATCCAGGTGGAGCCCGAGGCGCTCACCGAGCTGCCCCGCTACCGGGAGCTCAAGCGCGAGCTCGAGGGGCGCGAGGATGCCTGGCTCGACGCCCGCCTGCGCCGCTTCCAGGGTTTCACCAGCATGTCGGCCCTCCCCGGCCCCCACTTCGGCCTGGGCCTGGCCGCCTACGCCACCTGGACCTCGCCGATCCGCAAGTACGGCGACATGGTAAACCACCGACTGATCAAGCGGGTGCTCAAGGGCGAGCAGGCGCCGGCCGAGGCCAGCCAGCAGCTCACCGAGCAGCTCACCGAGCGCCGCCGGCTCAACCGCATGGCCGAGCGCGACGTCAAGGACTGGCTCTACGTGCGCTACCTGACCCCCGCCGCCGAGGCCCAGGAGACCTTCGACGCCGAGATCATCGCCATCAACCGTGGCGGCATGCGCGTGCGCCTGACCGCCAACGGCGCCACCGCCTTCATCCCGGCCCCGCTGATGCACAGCGACCGCGACAAGGTGGTGATCGACGACAAGGAAGGCCGCATCCAGATCGAGGGCGAGGAGCGCTTCAAGCTCGGCGACCACCTCCGCGTGGCTCTGACCGAGGCCCGCGAGGAGACCCGCTCGCTGGTGGGCCGCCCCGTGGTCTGAGGCGTCTCGACCGTGCGGAGGAAACGCGCCCCGGCCACTCGAGTGGCCGGGGCGTTTTCGTTGGTCGCGATCCATCGCGGCCACCTCGCCATGACGCCCCCTTTATGTCACTCTTGGTGCGAAAGCATCAGCCCGCGGCTAGTCCCGCGGTATGACAATGATAACCACGACCCTGCATCGGGATTCTTGGGGAACCTTCACCATGGCTGCACGCTGGGGGCTGAGAGGCAAGTCGGCCGCGACCTTGCTTTTGGCCTGCCTACTGTCACTGATCCCCGCCGCCATCATCGGCTGGCAGGCGATCGACGACATTCGCCGTCATTTCGCCAACGCCTACGCCGAAAACTACACCCTGCTGCACATGCAGAAGATCCTGGCGCCGGTATCGCGGGAACTCGCCCTGGCACGACGCCTCGCCGACTCCGTCGTGACGCGCCAGTGGCTCGAGGACGAAACGGACCGCGACAAGCGGGCCCGCTTCTTCGAGGAGGCCGAAGGCTTCCGCCACGCCTTCGCCGACCGCTCCTACTTCGTCATCACCGATGCCGGCGGCGATTACTATTTCAGCGACGACGACCAGCCCGACCAGCGCCGGCCCCGCTATCGGCTCGACGCCGAGGACCCGGACGATGCCTGGTACTTCGGCACCATCGCCAGCGACGAACCCTACAACCTCAACGTCAATATCGACCGCAAGCTCGGCGTCACCAAGGTCTGGTTCAACGTCGTGGTGCGCAACGGCCAGGGCCCGTTGGGACTGGCCGGCACCGGGCTCGACCTCAGCGACTTTCTCGATGCCTTCGTCCGCGATGAAGCCCCGGGGCTGACCCCGCTGATCGTCGACCGCCAGGGTGCCCTGCAGGCCCACCCCTCCCTGGAACGCATCGCCTTCAGTTCCGGGGCCGGCGACGGTGATATCGACGAACGGCAGACCGTTCACTCCCTGCTCGGCGACGCCGAGCAGCAGCAGCGGCTGACCGACGCCATGCAGGCATCGCGACAGTCGCCCGAGCGTGTCGAGACCCTCTGGGCGACCCTCGAGGGGCGTGAGCGCCTGCTCTCGGTCGGCTATATTCCCGAGATCGACTGGCACCTGATCACCGCCCTCGACCTCGGCGTCGCCCCGATCCTCGAACGGCGCTGGCTGTGGTCGCTGTTCATCGCCTTGACCCTGGTCCTGGGCATCCTCCTGATGGCCTTCGCCTACGCCATCGACCGGCTGATCCTCACCCCGCTGAATCGCCTCAAGCTCTCGGCCCAGGCCATCGCCGACGGGCACTACGACTCGCGGCTTCCGACGTCCCGCAACGACGAGATCGGCGAACTGTCCCAGGCCTTTTCCCGCATGGCGGACCAGGTAGAGCGCCATACCCAGGAGCTCGAGGGCAAGGTGCGCGAACGCACCCGGGCCCTGGAGCAGGCGAATGCCGAGATGGCGGCGGCGCACCAGCAGATCGGCGACTCGCTGCAATACGCCAGCATCATCCAGCGTGCCATCCTCCCCGACCGCCAGCTCGATCTCCACCTCGAGCATGCCCACGGCGTGCTGTGGAAGCCCCGCGATACGGTCGGCGGCGATTTCTACGTCTTCCGGGCCACCGACCGCGGCTACCTGATGGGGGTCGTCGACTGTGCCGGCCATGGCGTGCCGGGCTCGCTGATGACCATGCTGGCCCGCGCCATCATCGACCACGCCATCCTGCAGGTCGGCCCCGAGGACCCCGCCGCCATCCTGATCGAAACCGACCGCCAGAACCGTGACACGCTACGCCCCGACCAGTTGCCCGCCTCGATCGCCACCAACATGGACATCGGCCTGGTCTGGGTGGACCTACAGGCGCGACGGTTGACCTTCTCCGGCGCCAAGATCGGCCTCTATGCCACGGATGGCGCCACCCTGGAACGACTGCCGGGCCACCGGCAGGCCCTGGGGCACCGGCGCCCCGTCACCTATCAGAACCAGAGCGCACCGCTGCACCTGGACTGGACCTACTCGCTGTGTACCGACGGCTTCCTCGACCAGGCGGGAGGCGATGACGGCTTCGGGTTCGGCACCCGCCGTTTCGAGGCGATGCTCAAGGCCCAGGCCCGGCGCCCCATCGACGAGCAGATGGTGGCCTTCGAGACCGAGCTGCGCGCCTACCAGGGCAGCCTGCCGCAGCGCGATGACATCACCCTGCTGGGGTTTCGTTTCACCCGGGACACCGAGGTCCGACAGCGGAACCGGGAGCACGACACCCACCGGGAACCACCCACCGATTCCCCCGCCGGGACGGGACAACCGCAATAGGAGGTGTCATGGACCTGTTAGGCATGCGTGAAAGCTACCTGCGACAGCGCATCATGCTGTGTTTCAACGGCCCCATATCGCGCAGCCTGATCGAGGAGATCGGCAATGCCCTGCGCAACTACCTGCACTCCCAGGACGCGGCCCCCTCTGCCGCCATGGACGTCTTCGCCGCCTATATCGAGATGACCCAGAACATCCGCCACTATGCCCTCCGGCAGGGCTACGACGAGGAAGGCGCCTCGGCCACGGTGGCGGTCGCCAGAAACGAGCGGGGACACTATGTCGTCTCGGCCGGCAACCTCGTCGAACGGGAGGATGGCGAGCGCGTGGTCGCGACCATCGAGACGCTGCGGTACCTCGACAAGCCGGCGCTGAAGCAGGCCTACAAGCAGCAGCTCCGCCAGCCGCGCGACGCCGTGTCGCGCACCGGCGCCGGCCTGGGACTGCTCGATATCGCACGCAAGTCGAGCGAGCCCATGGAGGCGTCACTCGAGCCGTTGCCCGACGGACGCGGATTCCTTAGCCTTACAGCCATCATCTGATCCTGCCGAGTAAGCCCATGACCACCGACCTGAACATTCCCGGCAGCCAGTCCACGCCGACCATTCTCGGCGACTGGCAGTCGGGCCGTCTCGCCATGCAGGGCGACTCCTACCCCGAGAACTCCTACGAACTCTTCGATCAGGTGATCGGCTGGGTCGAGCGTTTCCTCGACCGCGAGTCGCGGCCGCTCCAGCTGGAACTGGAACTCGTCTATCTCAACACCAGCTCGGTCAAGGCCATGATGGATATCTTCGACCACCTCGAGGAGGCGCACCTCGAAGGCCGCCAGATCGGCGTGACCTGGCGCTACGACCCGCGTAACGAACGCATCGCCGAGCTGGCCGAGGAGTTCCGCGAGGACTGCACCTTTCCGTTCGCGATCACCCCGGCACGGAGCGAGGCATGACCCGGGAGGCCGCGGCGCTGCTGTCCTGGGTCGAGTCGCTGCTCGCCGACCCGGCCCATGCCCGGCACCCTCTGCATGAGGCCCTGGAAGCGCTTTACCGGCACCACCTCGAGGAGAAGGCACGCCTCGAGCGCCTGATCACCATCTCCGACAGCTACCAGCGCTACGCCCGGGAGGATCACCTCTCCACCCGGCAACGCTATGACAAGATCCGCAGACGCCAGGAAAAACTGGCGCGCATCTCGGATGGCTACCAGCAGCTCATGCGCGAGCATAATCTCGCCCTGGAGCGCGACTCGACCCACGACCCTCTCACGGGGCTGCCAAACCGCCGCATGATCGGCATACGGCTCGAGGAGGAGTCGAGACGCGCCAGCCGCCATGGCCAGCGTTACACCCTGGCCATGGTCGATATCGATCACTTCAAGCGCATCAACGACCGTCATGGTCATGAAACCGGCGACCGGGTCCTGGTGGCCATCGCCCACGTCATTCGGCAGGAGTTGCGCAACTATGATCTCTGCGCCCGCTGGGGGGGCGAGGAGTTCCTGCTGTTACTGACCAACACCGGCATCGAGGAAGGCCGTGCCATCGTCGACCGCCTGTGCCAACGCCTATCCAGGTTTCCCATCGTGGTCGGCGACATGACCCTGTCGGTCACCGCCAGCGCGGGGCTCAGCGAACACCGTGCCGGTGAGGACCCGCTCGCCGAAACGCTCCAGCGAGCCGACCGCGCACTGCTGCAGGCCAAGCGGAGCGGCCGCAACCGCAGCTGCATCGCCCCCATCCCGGGATGACGAGGGCCCGCCGACCTCACTCCCCCTGCAGGGTGCGCGCCAGCATGTCGGTGAGCGGCTTGGCGAGGTAGCTGGCGAAGGTGCGCTCCCCGGTCCGGATCATGACCTCGGCCGGCATGCCGGCGAGCAGCCGACGCCCCTCGGGCCCCGCCGGCCCCTCCGCCTCGTCGACCCGGATGCGTGCCTGGTAGTAGCTCGCTCCGCTCGACTCGTCCTCGAAGCTGTCGGCCGAGACGTGCACCAGCTCGCCCTCGACGGTATCGGTGCGTTGCTGATCGAAGGCCGTGAACCGGATCGCCGCGGGCTGGCCCGGATAGACATTGTTGATGTCGCGATCCGCGATGCGGGCCTCGACCACGAAGCCCTCGCCGCTGGGGACGATCTCCATGACCGGGTCTCCCGGGGCGATCACCGCACCGCGGGTCCGGACCCCCAGCCCGACCACGGTGCCCGCGACCGGCGCCTTCACCAGGGTGCGCCGGACCTCGTCGTCCAGGGCCGTGATGCGCTCCTCGGCATCGGCGATGCCGGCCTGGGCCTGGCGCAGCTGCTCGCCGATCTCCTGGTGGAACTCCTGGACCCGCGTCTGCTTCTGCACAGCGTTTTCACTGACCTGCGCCTGGATCTCCGCGATCCTGGCCCGCTGCCCGGCGATCTCGCCGCGGGTCTCCAGCATCTCCCGTTCCAGCTCGCGCACCCGCCGGTTGTCGCCCAGGCCGCGTTCGAGCAGCGAGCGGTGGTCCTCGACCTCCTCGTTCAACGACGCGACCCGTTGACGGTTGATCTCCACCACGGCTTCCAGTCCTTCGCGCTGCTCGTGCAGCCGCCGCGTCTGCTGGTCGAGGGCATCGAGCGCTCCCTGCAGGGCCTGGCGGCGGGCAACGAACAACCCCCGCTGCACGGCGAGAAAATCGGCAACCCGTCGGGAGTCGCTGTCGCGCAGCTCGTCGGGGAATGCCAGCCGCTCCCGGTCGGACAGCTCCGCCAGCAGCCGGACCTCGTTGGCGCGTTCGAGCAGGTACTGTGACCGGGCGATCTTCAGCCGGGAGAGCACCTGGGTATCGTCGAGCACCAGCAGGACATCGCCGGCGTCGACGCGGTCGCCGTCCTCGACGCGGATATCGCTGACGATGCCGCCCTCGTAGTGCTGGATCGTCTTCTTGGAGGAGACCACCGACACCTTGCCGGGGGCCACCACCGCCACCGCCAGGCTGGCCGCCAGCGCCCAGCCACCGAAGCCGCCGAAACAGAGCAGCACCAGGGCGATCCCGAGCCGACGGTACCTCCGGTCCTCCACCGGCGGGCGCGTCGCGCTCCCCCCAGCGGCGTGTCGCGGCTGATCGACCATCAGGCCCGTACCTCCGGGTGTTGCCGCGCCGGCGCGGCGGCCCGCTCTCCTGCTGGCCGCGGCCCCTCGCCGGCGGTCCGGTCAGGCGCCGCGCCGGTTCCCGGCCGCGCCAGCCGGGCCAGCACGCGGTCCCGTGGTCCGAACAGACTGATGCGCCCCTCCTTGAGCACCAGCAGCTTGTCGACCTGCCGGAGCACGCCGGTTCGGTGGCTGATGACCAGCAGGGTCACATCCTCCTCCCTCAGGCGGGCCAGCGTCTCGCCCAGGGCTCGCTCGCCGCTGTCGTCCAGGTTCGAGTTGGGCTCGTCGAGCACCACGACCACCGGGTTGCCGTAGAGGGCCCGCGCCAGGCCGATGCGCTGTCGCTGCCCGCCGGAGAGCGCCTGGCCGCGGGCGGTGAGATGGGTGTCGTAGCCCTCGGGCAGCCGCAGGATCATGTCATGGACGCCGGCCCGTCTGGCCGCCTCGACCACCCGGTCCGCGTCGACGTCGCCGAAGCGGGCGATGTTGTCACTGATGGTGCCGTCGAACAGCTCGATATCCTGGGGCAGATAGCCCAGGAAGGGGCCCAGTTCGTCACGGTTCCAGCGCGCGATGTCCGCGCCGTCGAGCCGCACCGTTCCCACCTGGGCCGGCCAGACCCCCAGTACGACCCGGGCCAGGGTCGACTTGCCCGACGCACTGGGCCCGATGATGCCCACCTGCTCGCCTCGTTCGATCCGGACGCTGACGCCGCGCAGTACCGGCAGCGAGGCGCCCGGCGGCCCGGCCGACACCCCCTCGATGTCGAGGGTGCCACGTGGCGCCGGCAGCGACATCCGCCGCGGCTCGGCCGGGGCCGCGGCGAACAACAGATCGAGGCGCCGGTAGGCGTCACGCGCCCCGACGAAGCCCTTCCAACTGCCGATCATCTGGTCGACCGGGGCCAGGGCACGCCCCAGGAGCAGGGAGCCGGCGATCATCATGCCCGGCGTCATGCGGCCCTCCAGCACCAGCAACGCACCCAACCCCAGAATCAGCGACTGGCTGAGCAGCCGCAGGGTCCTGGCCAGGTTGGAGACCACCCCGGCGCGGTCACTCGCCCGTGACTGCTTGAGCAGGTAACCCCGGTGTCTGGCCGACCAGCGCAGCATGATCCCCGGCAGCATGCCCATGGCGTGCAGCACCTCGGCATTGCGCAGGTTGCCGTCGGCCTGTTGGCGCGCCTCGAGCTGCTCGCTTTCGGCCTCGGCCATCAGCCGGCGGGTGGCCTTCTCGTTGGCGACGGCGAGGGCCAGCAGTACGGCACCGGCGACGCAGGCAAAGACCCCGAGCCAGACATGGAACAGGAACATCACGACCAGGTAGACCGGCACCCAGGCGGCATCGAAGAAGGCGAAGAGTCCGCCCCCCGAGAGGAACTGACGCAGGGTGGCGAGATCGTCGAGCGGCCGGGCCGACTGCTGCATCGCGGTTCGAATGCCGTGCCGGAAAATGGCGCGATAGAGAGAGTGGCCGAGGCATGCGTCGAGGCGATTGCCGATGCGGACCATGATGCGGGAGCGCACCATCTCCAGCCCGCCCAGCACCGCGAACAGGAACAGCACGACCAGCGTCAGCATGAGCAGGGTATCCCCGCTTCGCGTGGGAATGACCCGGTCGTAGACCTGGAGCATGTAGAGGGCCGGGCTCAGCATCAGCAGGTTGATGAACAGGCTGAACCCGGCCACCGAGGCCAGCGAGGAGCGACACGCCTTCAGCGCGTTCGGCAAAGCGGAGGGGGCGTCGTTCGAGGCCATGGCACACCATCGGATCCGGGACGGAAAGGACGCGATCACGACGGGCTCGACCTCGTCATGCCCGCCGCGCGAGGCGCCAGAGTACCAGCCGGGATGATACTTAATGATTACTTTTATAATACTTTTGTAATCCCCATGTTGGCCACTTTCCCTGGGCCATCAGGCTGCCCCTCTCGCCTCATTACAAAAGAACAGGATAATCAAAGTCGTGTGGATAAACGGAGCCATCATCCGGCATGCCCGGCCGGTAACATGGCCAATGGTCACCGCCGATAACGACCCGATCTTCCGCTGTACGGCACGTCATTCGGCCATTAGCATCTCCCTCGCGCCTGACCGACACCCGGACATCGCCTCGCCTTCGGTGACGATGTCCCGCTGTCGTGACCGTCGATTTTCCGGAGAGACCGCATGAGCGAGCAGAACGATGTTATCCGTGTTGGCACCGACACCACCGCCAGTGAACTCGAGGAGTTGATCAACGGCGCCCCTGCCGGTGCCACCCTCGAACTCGAGGCCGGGCACTATCTGCTGGATGACGCCATCACCATCACGCGATCCGATGTCACCCTGACCGGCGCGGGCTCCGGCCAGACCACCCTCACCTTCAGCGACACGGCACTCGCACGCAACGACGACTACGGCATCCGGGTGGATGGCAGCGAGAGGGAGACCGTCGGCCGGCTATCGCTGGACCACCCCGAGGGCACCCAGCGCCTGACCCTCGACGGCGATCACGACCTGGCGCCCGGCGACAGCATCCGGGTCTGGCAGGACAACGACGACGCCCTCTTCGACGAGATCGGCGACACCTCCTGGCGCAAGGTGCAGTACGCCGAGCTGCGCACCAGCATGGCCCGGGTGGAGGCCGTGGACGGCAACGACATCACCCTCGACCGCGGCCTGCACTTCGATTTCGAGGGCGGCCAGACACGGGTCGAGCGCCTCGACACGGCCGATGGCGTCACCCTGACGGGCTTCAGCATCGACTTCGAGCTGGGCACGCCCGACAACGCCGTCTTCGAGAATACCCTGGGGGAGCTGACGGGCTACCAGGCCGTCGTCCTCGATGGTACGGTCGATGCCCGGCTGGCCGACATCCAGGTCCTCGACGGCCCCTCCAAGGCCTTCCATTTCGCCAGGTCGCTGGATATCGACGCCACCGACCTGCAGGCGCACGGCGCCTTCAACAAGGGCAGTGGAGGCAACGGCTATGCCTATGAGTTGCGGGAGAGCTACGACGGTACCTTCGGTGGGCTCGAGGACAGTGGCATGCGCCATGGCCTGCTGTTCGACTCCTGGCGGTCGTCGGTGGGCAACGATATCGAGGTAGCCTTCACCGACCGCGACATCAACTTCCACGGCGGCCTGGACCATGACAACAGCATGCGGGTCGAGCAGTCCATCCGCGACCCCGATGCCGACCTGATGTCGCCCACCCTGTGGGTCAATGCCGGCGGCGAAAGCTTTGGCGCCATCACCGATGCCGATGCCAATGAGGTGGTCTTCGACTATGTCATCGGGTCGCGTCGCGACGACAGCCTCCAGGGCTCGGACGACGGCGTCTTCCTCGGCGGCGGCCTGGGCCACGACACCCTGGTCGGTGGCGACGGCAACGATCTCCTGCAGGGCGGGCCCGGCGACGACTGGTATGACGGCGAGGACCGGCTCGAGGGCGGCAAGGGCACCGACACCGCGCTCTATACGCAGGACTACGACCATTACGACATCGCCTTCGCCGACGACCACGTCGTCATCGAGGGCAAGGGCAGCATCGATACCCTGGTCGACATGCAGTATGCGGTCTTCGGCGATGGCACCACCCTGCATCTGGCCTCGGGCAACGCCTTCCAGGGGGAGCCGGCCGCGCCCCCCTCCCCCAAGGAGATCCTCGACGGCGATGGCATGCTGCCGGGACTGATCGACGACGACACGGACCTCGTCGTCACCGGCAATACCACCAGCATCTGGTCGACGGGCCATGTCGCCGAGATCTTCATCGAGAACGCCTCGGACAGGGAGATCATCGACCCCGAGGTTCGCTTCGACCTGGCCGCCGATATCGACACCCTGTGGAACGGGGAGCTCAGCCGGGACGACGGTGGCTACCGCGTCACCGACGACGCCCCGCAGGTGCTGGAGCCCGGCGAGGCCTGGCGCTTCGCTTTCAAGGCCTACGGTGACGACTCATCGCTGCCCGACCGGCTGGAGGCCGAGGCGAGCGGTAGCCAGCTGCAGGTACAGCTGCTGGGCCTGGGCGACGCCGCAGTCGATGACATGGTCGGCTGAGGCGCCGGCCGCCCGGCCAGCGCCTCCGGCAGACGAAGGAAAGGGGCACCCGAGGGTGCCCCTTTCCACCTGCCTGGCTGTCGAAAGCGCGGCTTACCAGCCGGTGACTTCCTTCAGCGCATCGCCGATCTCGGCCAGGGAACGCACGGTCTTCACACCGGCGTCCTCCAGGGCGGCGAACTTCTCGTCAGCGGTACCCTTGCCGCCGGAGATGATCGCCCCGGCGTGGCCCATGCGCTTGCCCGGAGGGGCGGTGACACCGGCGATGTAGGAGACCACCGGCTTGGAGACATTGGCCTTGATGTAGGCCGCGGCCTCTTCCTCGGCGGTGCCACCGATCTCGCCGATCATCACGATCGCCTCGGTCGCCGGGTCCTTCTCGAACATCTCGAGGATGTCGATGAAGTTGGAGCCCGGGATGGGGTCGCCACCGATGCCCACGCAGGTGGACTGGCCGAAGCCATGATCGGTGGTCTGCTTGACGGCTTCATAGGTCAGGGTGCCGGAGCGCGACACGATACCGACCTTGCCCGGCTTGTGGATGTGGCCCGGCATGATGCCGATCTTGCACTCGCCCGGGGTGATCACGCCGGGGCAGTTCGGGCCGATCAGGCGCACGCCCAGCTCGTCGCACTTCACCTTGGCGTCGAGCATGTCCAGGGTCGGGATGCCCTCGGTGATGCAGACGATCAGCTTGATGCCGGCGTTGGCGGCCTCGAGGATGGAGTCCTTGCAGAACGGGGCCGGCACGTAGATCACGCTGGCCTCGGCTCCGGTCTCCTTCACGGCTTCCTTGACGGTGTTGAACACCGGCAGGTCCAGGTGCATCTGGCCACCCTTGCCCGGGGTCACGCCGCCGACCATCTGGGTGCCGTAGGCGATCGCCTGCTCGGAGTGGAAGGTCCCCTGGCCACCGGTGAAGCCCTGGCAGATGACCTTGGTGTTCTTGTCGATCAGGATACTCATTACTTGCCCTCCGCTGCCTTGACGACCTGCTGAGCCGCATCGGTCAGGCTGGTAGCAGCGATGATGTTCAGACCACTGGAGGCCAGCTTCTCGGCACCCAGCTCGGCGTTGTTACCTTCCAGACGCACCACGACCGGCACGTTGACGCCGACCTGCTCGACGGCACCGATGATGCCCTCGGCGATCATGTCGCAGCGCACGATGCCGCCGAAGATGTTGACCAGCACGGCCTTGACGTTGTCGTCGGAGAGGATGAGCTTGAACGCCTCGGCCACGCGCTCCTTGGTCGCACCGCCGCCGACGTCGAGGAAGTTGGCCGGCTTGCCGCCGTTGAGGTTGACGATGTCCATGGTGCCCATGGCCAGGCCAGCGCCATTGACCATGCAGCCGATGTTGCCGTCGAGCGCCACGTAGTTCAGCTCCCAGGCGGCCGCTTCGGCCTCGCGCTCGTCTTCCTGGGATGGGTCGCGCATCGCCTGCAGGTCCGGGTGACGATAGAGGGCATTGCTGTCCAGGTTGATCTTGGCGTCGAGGCAGTGGAGGTTGCCTTCATCGGTGATCACCAGCGGGTTGATCTCGAGCAGCGCCAGATCCTTGTCGTGGAACAGCTTGGAGAGGCCCAGGAAGATCTTGGTGAACTGTTTCACCTGGTCGCCCTTCAGGCCCAGGGCGAAGGCCAGTTCACGCGCCTGGTAGGGCTGGGCGCCTACCAGCGGGTCGATCTCGGCCTTGAGGATCTTCTCGGGGGTCTCCTCGGCGACCTTCTCGATCTCGACACCGCCTTCGGTGGAGGCCATGAAGACCACGCGGCGGGTGGTGCGATCGACCACGGCGCCCAGGTAGAGCTCGCTGGCGATGTCGGTGCAGTTCTCGACCAGGATCTTGGCGACCGGCTGGCCGTTCTCGTCGGTCTGGTAGGTCACCAGGTTCTTGCCCAGCCACTGCTCGGCGAAGGCCTTGGCCTCGGCCGGGTCCTTGATCAGCTTGACGCCGCCGGCCTTGCCGCGGCCACCGGCGTGGACCTGGGCCTTGACGACCCACATGTCGCCACCGATCTTCTTGCAGGCTTCGGCGGCTTCTTCGGGGGTGTCGACGGCGAAGCCCTTGGACACCGGCAGACCATAGTCGGCAAACAGCTGTTTGCCCTGATACTCGTGAAGGTTCATCGATTCATGCCATTGGTTGCATGTGACTCGAACGGTAACCTCGCCAGCACTCGTGTGGCGCGACGCTCAGGCTACCACCGACCTCTTCCGGTACATGGCCGGAAGGGACGCGCCGCCCGAAGGCGGCGCTTCTTGTCTTACTTGCGCTTCTTGCGATTGGCCATATGGATGGCATGGCCTTCCACGGCCAGCGCCGCCTCGTGCACCGCCTCCGACATGGTCGGGTGAGCATAGCAGGTCAGCGCCAGGTCCTCGGCGCTGGAGCCGAATTCCAGGGCGATCACGCCCTGGGCGATCATCTCGCCGGCGTGCTGGCCGACGATGTGCATGCCCAGCACGCGGTCGGTCTCGGCGTCGGCGATGATCTTGGCCTGGCCCTCGGTGGCGTTGTTGGCCATGGCACGGCCACTGGCGGCGAACGGGAAGGACCCGGTCTTGACCTCGATGCCGGCCGCCTTGGCTTCCTGCTCGGTCAAGCCGACCCAGGCCACCTCGGGGAAGGTGTAGATGACGCTGGGGATGGCGTCGTAGTTCATCTCGGCCTTGTGACCGGCGATGATGTCCGCCACCATGATGCCCTCTTCGGAAGCCTTGTGGGCCAGCATCTGACCGCGCACACAGTCACCGATGGCGTAGACGTTCGGCACGCTGGTGCGGCACTGGTCGTCGACGAAGATGAAGCCGCGCTCGTCGAGCTTGACGCCCACGCCTTCTCCCACCACCCCCTGGGTGTAGGGACGACGGCCGACGCAGACGATCAGCTTGTCGAAGGTCGCTTCCTGCTCGCCGTTGGCGTCGGTGTACTTGACGACGACCTCCTTGCCCTTGACCTCGGAACCGGTGACCCGGGTGCCCAGGCGAATGTCCAGCCCCTGCTTCTTGAGCAGCTTCTGGGTCTCCTTGGCGATGGCGGTATCGACCATCGGCAGGAAGGTGTCCATGGCCTCGAGCATGGTCACATCGGCGCCCAGGCGGCTCCAGACGCTGCCCAGCTCCAGGCCGATGATGCCGGCACCGATCACGCCCAGCCGCTCGGGCACCTCGTCGAATTCCAGCGCACCGGAGGAGTCGACGACCATGCCCTCGACCAGCGGGGTCGGCGGGATCTCCACCGGCACCGAACCGGCGGCGATGACGATGTTGTCCGCCTCATAGGTGGTGGCCTTGCCATCCAGGCCGGTGACCTCGACCTGCTTCGAGGAGGTCACCTTGCCGGTGCCGTCGATGGCGGTGACGCCGTTCGCCTTGAACAGACCGGAGATGCCGCCGGTCAGGTTCTTCACGATCTTTTCCTTGCGGGCCATCATCTTCTTGACGTCCATGCTGACGTCACCGGCCTGGATCCCGATGTCATCGAAGTCGTGCTTGGCCTCGACGAACTTGTGGGAGGCCTCGAGCAGCGCCTTGGACGGGATACAGCCCACGTTCAGGCAGGTGCCGCCGTGGACGACCTTGCCTTCCTTGTCGAGCCACTTCTCGACACAGGCGGTCTTCAGCCCCAGCTGGGCGGCGCGGATGGCGGCCACGTAGCCCCCGGGGCCCGCACCGATGACGATCACATCAAATTTATCGGCCATGTGGTTCTTCCTGTTGATCGGTTCGCGTTTGAGTCCGTTGAGTCGGGCGATGCCTAGATGTCCAGCAGCAGGCGTGCCGGATCCTCGAGCAGTTCCTTGAGGGTCACCAGGAACCGCACCGCGTCCTTGCCGTCGATCATGCGGTGGTCGTAGGACAGCGCCAGGTACATCATCGGGCGGACCTCGACCTTGCCATTCACCGCCATGGGACGCTCCTGGATCTTGTGCATGCCCAGGATGGCGGTCTGCGGCGGGTTGAGGATCGGCGTAGAGAGCAGCGAGCCGAAGATACCGCCGTTGGTGATGGTGAAGGTGCCGCCCTGCATCTCGTCGATGCCGAGCTTGCCGTCACGGGCACGCTTGCCGAAGTCGACGATGCCCTTCTCGACATCGGCGATCTTCATGCTGTCGGTGTCACGCAGCACCGGCACCACCAGGCCACGGTCGGTGGACACGGCCACGCCGATGTCCTGGTAGCCGTGGTAGACGATGTCGGTGCCATCGATGGAGGCGTTGACGTCGGGGAAGCGCTTGAGCGCCTCGCTGGCCGCCTTGACGAAGAAGCCCATGAAGCCGAGCTTGGTGTCGTGGGCCTTGAGGAAGGAGTCCTTGTACTGTGCCCGCAGGTCCATCACCGCGCCCATGTCCACCTCGTTGTAGGTGGTGAGCATGGCGGCGGTCTGCTGGGCCTGGACCAGACGCTTGGCGATGGTCTGGCGCAGGCGGCTCATCGGCACGCGCTTCTCGGGGCGCTCGCCCTCGACGGCCGGGGCGGCGGCAGCGGCCTGCTTGGGCGCTGCGGCCGGCTTGGCGGCCTTCTTCGCGGTGCCGGCCTTGACTGCCTTCTGCACGTCCTCCTTGAGGATGCGGCCGCCCTTGCCGGTGCCCTCGATTCGGCACACGTCGAGGTCGTGCTCGGCCACCAGCTTGCGGGCGGCCGGGGCGAGAATCTTGTCGCCGACCTTCTCGTCGCCGGCACCGTCGTCGGCGGAAGCGGCAGGCACCTCTTCGGCCGCGGTGGCAGCGCCGCCGGCGCCCTCGACGAAGAGAGCCAGCACCGCCTCGGATTCGACCTGGCTGCCCGCTTCCGCCTTGATCTCGGAGAGCGCGCCATCGGCCGGCGCCACCACCTCGAGCACCACCTTGTCGGTCTCGATATCGGCCAGCACCTCGTCGCGCTTGACCGCCTCGCCGAGGCGCTTGTGCCAGGTGGCTACGGTGCCCTCCTGGATCGACTCGGGGAAGGTCGGTGCCTTCACCTCGTGACTCTTGCCGCCGCCGGCGGGCTTGACGTCGCTCTTCTGCTCGGCCTTGGCATTGAGCTTCTGCTCGACCTTTTTCTCGCCGCCCTTGGCCGCGCCTTCGCCGATGCGCCCCAGCACCTGCTCGGACTCCACCGTCTCGCCTTCCTCGGCCAGCACCTCGGAGAGGGTGCCGGCTTCCGGGGCCAGCACCTCGAGCACCACCTTGTCGGTCTCGATCTCGACGAGCAACTCGTCGCGCTCGACGCTGTCGCCGGGCTTCTTGTGCCAAGCGGCCACGCTGCCTTCGGCAACGGATTCCGGAAAGGTGGGTGCCTTGATCTCGGTAGCCATGTCGTATCCCTTGTATGTTCTCTCTCGTCCCGGTGGTCGCTTCAGACGTTGAAGGCGTCTTCCACCAGCTGGCGCTGCTGTTCGGTATGCACGGACATGTAGCCCGCTGCGGGTGCCGCCGATGCCGGTCGTCCGGCGAACTTCAGTTCCCGCCCCAGGCCGTTACGGTGCATGTCGATGACCGCACGCATGTGGTGCTGGCTCGAGTACCAGGCCCCCTGATTGAGCGGCTCCTCCTGGCACCACACCACATCGGTGACATTGGTGTAGGCCTTGATCGCTTCGAAGAGCTCCTCCTTGGGGAAGGGATAGAGCTGCTCGAGACGCAGGATGGCGACGTCGTCGCGGGCGTTCTCTTCACGCCAGTTGGCGAGGTCGTAGTAGACCTTGCCAGCGCAGAGGATGATGCGCTCGACCTTGCCGGCCTCGAGCTTGCCCTGGTCGGGCAGCACCATCTGGAAGCCGACATCGGCCAGCTCCTCGAGGCTCGAGGTCGCCTCCTTGTGGCGCAGCAGGCTCTTGGGCGACATCACCACCAGCGGCTTGCGCAGCGGGCGGATCACCTGGCGACGCAGCAGGTGGAAGATCTGGGCCGGGGTGGTGGGCACGCAGACCTGCATGTTGTGCTCGGCACACAGCTGCAGGAAGCGCTCGAGACGCGCCGAGGAGTGCTCGGGGCCCTGGCCCTCGTAGCCGTGGGGTAGCAGCATGGTCAGGCCGCACAGCCGACCCCACTTGGTCTCGCCGGAGGAGATGAACTGGTCGACCACCACCTGGGCACCGTTGAAGAAGTCACCGAACTGCGCCTCCCAGACGATCAGCGCATTGGGCATGGTGGTGGCATAGCCGTACTCGAAGGCCAGCACGGCCTCTTCCGAGAGGAAGGAGTCGTAGATGGTGAAGCGCGGCTGGCCGTCGGCCATGTGTTGCAGCGGCACATAGGCGCTGCCGTCCTTCTGGTTGTGGATCACCGCGTGGCGGTGGGAGAAGGTCCCGCGGGCCACGTCCTGGCCGGTGATGCGCACCGGGTGCCCCTGGTCGAGCAGGGTGGCATAGGCCAGGGTCTCGGCGAAGCCCCAGTTGACCGCCAGGCCACCGGCCTGCATTTTGCGGCGATCCTCGTAGATCTTGGCCACCTGGCGCTGCACGGCGATGCCGTCGGGAATCTCGCACATCCTGGCCGCCAGCTGCTGCAGGCGCTTCATGTCGACGGTGGTGTCGGCGTCGCCGCTCCACTCGTGGCCCAGGTAGGGCCTCCAGTCGACGAACAGCGAGGTGTTGGGCTCCTGCACCAGGGCGTTGGCCACGTGATTGCCGGCCACCAGGCCATCGCGGTAGGTCTCGACCATCGCCTTGGCCGCCTCCTCGCTGACCACTCCCTGCTCGACCAGATGCTTGGCGTAGAGGGTCCGGGACGAGGGGTGCTGCTTGATCTTGCTGTACATCATCGGCTGGGTGCCGGAGGGCTCGTCGGCCTCGTTGTGGCCGCGCCGACGGTAGCAGACCAGGTCGATGACCACGTCACGCTTGAACTGCTGGCGGTAGTCCAGCGCCACCTGGGTGGCGTGCAGTACCGCATCGGCGTCGTCGCCGTTGACGTGGAAGATCGGCGCCTGGACCATCTTGGCGATGTCGGTGCAGTACTCGGTGGAGCGGGCGTCCAGCGGGTTGGAGGTGGTGAAACCGACCTGGTTGTTGATGACGATGTGCACCGTGCCGCCGGTCTTGTAGGCACGGGTCTGGGACATCTGGAAGGTCTCCATGACCACGCCCTGGCCGGCGAAGGCGGCATCGCCGTGGACGTTGATCGGCAGCACCTTGTCGCCAACCGGGTCGTCACGGCGGTCCTGGCGGGCGCGTACCGAGCCCTCGACCACGGGAGCGACGATCTCCAGGTGAGAGGGATTGAACGACAGCGCCAGGTGCACCTCGCCACCCGGGGTCATGACGTTGGAGCTGAAGCCCTGGTGGTACTTGACGTCGCCCGAGCCGCGCTCGATGACCTTCTTGCCGTCGAACTCGTCGATCAGCTCGGAGGGGTTCTTGCCGAGGATGTTGACCAGCAGGTTGAGGCGCCCGCGGTGGGCCATGCCGATGACCACTTCCTTGGTGCCGTAGCCGCCGGCACGCTGGATCAGCTCGTCCATCATCGGGATGAAGGCCTCGCCGCCCTCCAGGCCGAAGCGCTTGGTGCCCGGGTACTTGGAGGCCAGGTAGCTCTCCAGGCCCTCGGCGGCGGTCAGCCGCTCGAGCACGTGCTTGCGCACCTCGTCACTGAACCTGGGCGCCGAGCGCACCGACTCGAAGCGCTGCTGCAGCCAGCGCTTCTCCTCGGTATCGACGATATGCATGATCTCGCAGCCGATCGAGCGGCAGTAGGTCTGCTCCAGCGCCTCGACGATATCCTTGAGCGGTGCCTTGTCCAGGCCCATGAAGAAGGAGCCGGTCTGGAACTCGGTATCCAGGTCGGCCTTCGAGAGCTGGTGGAAGGAGAGGTCGAGGTCGGGGACGGGGGTGGGGCTGCGCAGGTCGAGCGGGTCGATTTTGGCCTTCTGGTGCCCACGGAAGCGGTAGGCGTTGATCAGCTGGAGAACCTTGACCTGCTTCTTGTTCTCCCCGCTGTCGGCGGCGGTGCCTGCCTGGGCGGTGCGCCGCGCTCGGCCGAGCTGGTAGAACTGATCGCGGATCGGGGCAAGCGGAACGTCGTGTGAAGCGCTGCCTTCAGGACGCGGCAACTGGTCGAAATAATTGCGCCATTCGTCGGGGACAGCCTGGGGATCTTCGAGGTACTGCTCGTAGAGCGCTTCCACATAGTGGGCATTACCGCCACTGACGTGGGAGGAGCGCCACATCAACTCCATTATGCCTTGTTGCATCTCTCGGTCACCCTGCACTGATGGGGTGTAGTCGGCGTCGCCAGGAAACGGGCATGGCGACATCGGTGGTGCCCTGCCGGTGGGGCGTCTTCGTCTCCGGCGGTTCCGGCCGGAAGCCGGAAACCCTGAATTTCGATGGTCAAGAGCCGGTGCCCAGGGCACCGGCTCTTGACACTACTGTGCCGGCTCCCGGCTGCGACGATGGGTCGCAGCCGAAAACCGTGGCACATGATAACAAGCCGGGCGCCACGATTTAAGTGGCATTGGCCAGCAACATTTCGCGGATCTTGCCGATCGCCCGCGTCGGGTTGAGCCCCTTGGGGCATACCGCGACGCAGTTCATGATGCCGCGGCAGCGAAACACGCTGAACGGATCCTCGAGCTCGGTCAGGCGCTCGCGGGTCGCAGTGTCGCGGGAGTCCGCCAGGAAGCGATAGGCCTGCAGCAGGCCTGCCGGGCCGACGAACTTGTCGGGGTTCCACCAGAACGACGGGCAGGCGGTCGAGCAGCAGGCGCACAGGATGCATTCGTAGAGGCCGTCGAGCTTGTCGCGCTCCTCCGGCGACTGCAGGCGCTCGATCGCGGGGGCCGGGGTGTCGTTCTGCAGGTACGGCTGGATGCGTTCGTACTGCTTGTAGAACAGCCCCATGTCGACCACCAGATCACGGATGACCGGCAGGCCCGGCAGCGGACGCAGCGCCAGCTTGCCCTTCTTCACCACCTCGGACAGCGGGGTGATGCAGGCCAGGCCATTCTTGCCGTTCATGTTCATGCCGTCGGAGCCGCAGACCCCTTCGCGGCAGCTGCGACGATAGGCCAGGCCGTTGTCCTGCTCCTTCATCAGGTGCAGCACGTCGAGCACCATCAGGTCACGGCCCTGGGTGTCGACCTGGAACTCCTGCATGTAGGGTGCGGAGTCGGTTTCCGGGTTGTAGCGGTAGATGGATACCTGAAGCGTGGACATCGTGACTCCCCTGTTAATAGGTGCGGACTTTCGGCTCGAAGGTGTCGACCGTCCTGGGCGCGAAGTTGACGTCGCGCTTGCCGACTCGCTTCTCGGTCGGGAAGTAGAGCGAGTGCTTCAGCCAGTTGACGTCGTCGCGGTCCGGGTAGTCGTAGCGGGAATGCGCCCCGCGGCTCTCCTTGCGGTCCAGCGCCGCGATGGCGGTGGCCTCGGCCACTTCCATCAGGTTGTCCAGCTCCAGGGCCTCGACACGGGCGGTGTTGAAGGCGTTGGACTTGTCGGGCAGATGCGCCTTGGCGATACGCTCGCGCAACTCTGCCAGTTGCTTGACGCCCTTCTGCATGTTCGCTTCCTCGCGGAACACACCGAAGGAGTTCTGCATGATGCTCTGCAGCTCGCGCTTGAGCTCGGGTACGGTCTCGCCCTCGCCGGACTCGTTCCAGCGGGTCATGCGCTTCATGGCCGACTCGATGTCGGACTCGGACGCCTCGAGGTAGTCGATGCCCTCGTTGAGCGCCCCCTCGATGAACATGCCGGCCGCGCGACCGAACACCACCAGGTCGAGCAGCGAGTTGCCGCCCAGGCGGTTGGCACCGTGCACCGAGACGCAGGCCGCCTCGCCACAGGCGAACAGGCCGCCCACGACCTGGTCGTTGCCGTCGGCATCCTGCATGATCGCCTGGCCATGCACGTTGGTGGGGATCCCGCCCATCATGTAGTGACAGGTCGGCACCACCGGGATCGGCTCCTTGGCCGGATCCACGTGGGCGAAGGTCTTGGAGAGCTCGACGATGCCGGGCAGACGCTTGCCGAGCACCTCCTCGCCCAGGTGGTCGAGCTTGAGGAAGACGTGATCGCCCTGTTCGCCGCAGCCGCGGCCCTCGAGGATCTCCATGACCATGGAGCGCGCGACCACGTCGCGGCCGGCCAGGTCCTTGGCGTTGGGCGCATAGCGCTCCATGAAGCGCTCGCCGTCCTTGTTGACCAGGTAGCCGCCCTCACCGCGGCAGCCCTCGGTCACCAGGGTGCCGGCACCGTAGATGCCGGTCGGGTGGAACTGCCACATCTCCATGTCCTGCATCGGGAAGCCGGCACGCAGCGCCATGCCGATGCCGTCACCGGTGTTGATCAGGGCATTGGTGGTGGACGCATAGATGCGGCCGGCGCCGCCGGTGGCCAGCACGGTGGCCTTGGACTTCACGTGAACCACCTCGCCGGTCTCGATGTCCATGGCGATGCAGCCCACCACGTCACCGTTGGCGTTCTTGACTAAGTCGACGGCGTACCACTCGTTGAGGAAGGTGGTATTGTTCTTCAGGTTGTTCTGGTAGAGCGTATGCAGCAGGGCGTGGCCGGTGCGGTCGGCTGCGGCACAGGTACGGGCCGCCTGGCCGCCCTCGCCGAAGTTCTTGGACTGGCCGCCGAAGGGACGCTGGTAGATGCGGCCGTTGTCGAAGCGGGAGAACGGCAGGCCCATGTGCTCGAGTTCGAACACCGCTTTCGGGCCTTCGGAACACATGTACTCCGCGGCATCCTGGTCGGCGATGTAGTCGCCGCCCTTGACGGTGTCGTACATGTGCCAGCGCCAGTCGTCCTCGGGGTCGGCGGAGGCGATGGCACAGGTGATACCGCCCTGGGCGGAGACGGTGTGCGAGCGGGTCGGGAAGACCTTGGACAGCACGGCGGTCTTCTTGCCGGACTTGGCCAGCTCGAGGGCGGCCCGCAGGCCGGAGCCGCCACCGCCGATGATGATGGCATCGAATGACAGGCTACGCATGTTGGACATGGATCAGGCTCCCCACAGAATCTGAATGCCCCAGACCAGGAACACGAAGATGGCCAGGATGATGAAGGTCTGGATGCCGACACGCAGGCCGGTCGGCTTGAGGTAATCGGTGGTCACGGTCCACAGCCCGATCCAGGCGTGCGCGGCAATGGAAACGAAGGCGAGCAGCGAGAAGATGCGCATCCAGGTCTGGGCGAACAGGCCGCTCCAGGTGGCGTAGTCGAGGCCCGGATTCAGCAGCAGGTAGGCGACGATGAAGAGTGTGTAGAGCGCGAGGATGATCGCCGAGACGCGCTGGACCAGCCAGTCGGACAGGCCGCTGCGTCCGAAATTCGTGATGTTGGTTACCATACCCAGACTCCAGCCAGAATGATCAGAACGGCGCTCAGTACCACGGTGATCTGCGCCTTCTTGATGCCGCCCTCGAGGGTCACGCCGATGTCGATGTCCATCAGCAGGTGCTTGATGCCGGCCACGAAGTGGAAGGCCAGGGCCGACAGCAGACCCCAGGCAATCAGCTTGACCAGGAAGTTGCTGGCCAGGGCGTCACGCACCGCCTCGAATCCCGCCGGGGACGACAGGGACTTGTCGAGCGCCCAGAAGGCGAAGATCAGGCCGATGAAGAGGATGACGCCGGTGATGCGGTGGGCGATCGACGTCAGGGCGGGGAGGGGAAACTGTATCGTGGAGAGATCCAGGTTTACGGGTCGTTTGCTATTCACGGCTCTATACACACTCTCTTGGCCCGCTCTGTGCTCTGGGCATGGCGGCCCGAGCGGGCGGTGGTTTCGGGAAGGGACTCGGCCGTTGCCAAGTGTGGCAAGGCCACCTTTTCCTGCCAGTCGCGCGGGGTGGATTATAGGGACATGGCTGTCCCATGACAAATGGACACCGGCCCGACTCGACCATGGTGCTAGCCTGCCGCAGGGTTGCCACGAGCCGCCTTGCATGCCCCGTGCGCGCCTCACGCTCCCGAATGGTGCATAGCACCATTTTCTTCACAATAATTATAACTTGAAATGCACACGTACAAGTAAAGCCTCGCGATGGGCTAATTGACAATCGCTGAGACGCTTCTATAGTGGGCGAACCTTTTCGCCGGCAACTTCAGCGAATTCACGACATTTCGTTCCACCAAGTACTCGAGAGGAGGCCAGATTATGGCTGACAGGAAAGCGACCCTGACGGTAGACGGTCTGGAGAAGACGATCGAGCTACCGATCTACTCAGGTACCCTGGGGCCTGACGTGATCGATGTCCGCGGCCTGGGCGCGGAAGGCCTCTTCACCTACGACCCCGGTTTCATGGCCACCTCCTCCTGCCAGTCCGCCATCACCTACATCGATGGTGGCAAGGGCGTGCTGCTGCACCGCGGCTACCCGATCGACCAGCTGGCCAAGGAGTCCACCTTCGTCGAGCTGTGCTACCTGCTGCTGTTCGGCGAGTTGCCCAGCGACGAGCAGTATGCAGATTTCGAGTCGCGGGTCCGCAACCACACCATGGTCCACGACCAGATCAACAACTTCTTCAAGGGCTTCCGTCGCGACGCCCACCCGATGTCGATCCTCTGCGGCGTGGTCGGCGGCCTGGCGGCCTTCTATCACGACCACATGGACATCACCCAGGAAGAGGACCGCCAGATCAGCGCGATCCGCCTGATCGCCAAGATGCCGACCCTCGCGGCGATGTCCCACAAGTACAATGTCGGGCAGCCGTTCAACTATCCGCGCAACGAGCTGAGCTATGCAGAGAACTTCCTCTACATGATGTTCAGCAACCCCTGCGAGGAGTACAAGATCAACCCGGTCTACGCCAAGGCCATGGACCGCATCTTCATGCTCCACGCCGACCACGAGCAGAACGCCTCCACCTCTACGGTGCGCCTGGCCGGCTCCACCGGCGCCAACCCCTTCGCCTGCATCAGCGCCGGGATCGCCGCGCTGTGGGGCCCGGCCCACGGCGGCGCCAACGAGGCGGTGCTGAAGATGCTCGACGAGATCGGCGACGAGTCCGAGGAGAACATCCAGCGCTTCGTCGACCGCGCCAAGGACAAGGACGACCCGTTCAAGCTGATGGGCTTCGGCCACCGCGTCTACCGCAACTTCGACCCGCGCGCCAAGGTGATGAAGGAGACCTGCGACGAGGTGCTGGCCGAGCTGGGCATGGCCGACGACCCGCAGTTGAAGATCGCCAAGCGCCTGGAGCAGATCGCCCTCGAGGACGAGTACTTCATCGAGCGCAAGCTCTACCCGAATGTCGACTTCTACTCCGGCATCATCCTCAAGGCCATGGGCATCCCGACCAACATGTTCACGGTGATCTTCGCCGTATCGCGCACCATCGGCTGGATCTCCCACTGGCACGAGATGCTCAGCGACAGCTACAAGATCGGTCGCCCGCGCCAGCTCTACACCGGCCATACCCCGCGCGACTATCCTGCCAAGGACTATCCTGCCAAGTAAGTCGGCAGGCAGCGGCCCAGGCCGCCTCGCAACGGAAAGCCGCCTTCGGGCGGCTTTCTGCGTCATGCAACACCTAAAGAAGGAGCATCAGGATGAGCAGCATCTCGACGGTGGCCTTTATCGGCCTGGGCGTGATGGGGTATCCCATGGCCGGCCACCTGGCCCGCCAGGGGCTGACCGTGCGCGTCTATAATCGCACCGCCGCCAAGGCCGAGGCCTGGGTCGCCGAGCACGGCGGCAGCCACCACCCCAGCCCACGGGCCGCCGCCGAGGGCGCCGACCTGGTGCTGGTCTGCGTGGGCAACGACGATGACGTGCGTCATGTCACCACCGGCGAGGACGGCGCGCTGCTCGGCATGGCCCCGGGCAGCCTCCTGGTGGACCACACCACCGCCTCGGCGGACCTGGCCTGCGAGCTGGACGCCGCCTGTCGCGAGCGGGACATCGGCTTCGTCGATGCCCCCGTCTCCGGTGGCCAGCAGGGCGCCGAGAACGGCGCCCTGACCATCATGTGCGGCGGCGCCGAGGACGACTTCGAGCGTGCCCGCCCCGCCCTAGCCCACTACGGCCGTGCGGTGACCCTGATGGGTACCGCCGGCAGCGGACAGCTGGCCAAGATGGTCAACCAGATCTGCATCGCCGGCCTGGTTCAGGGCCTGGCCGAGGGGCTGCACTTCGCCGAGCAGGCCGGTCTCGACCAGCAGCGCGTCGTCGACGTCATTTCCCAGGGGGCCGCCGGCTCCTGGCAGATGGAGAATCGCCACAAGACCATGATCGGCGACGAGTACGAGCACGGCTTCGCGGTGAACTGGATGCGCAAGGATCTGGGCATCTGTCTCGAGCAGGCCCGGCGCCTCCAGGCCCGCCTACCGGTGACGGCCCTGGTCGACCAGTTCTATGGCGACGTCCAGGCCATGGGGGGCGGCCGCTGGGATACCTCCTCGCTGCTGCGCCGCCTGCGCGCCCTGGGACACGACTGACGCCCTCCCCGGCGGTCGCGGCCCATCCACGTCCGCCGGGCATTCCCCCCATGGCTCCCCCCACCTCATGCGGGCCTCCAGCCCCTCACACCAAGGCATTACAATCCTCATCCCCAAGGGATGAGCCCTCTCCACGAACCCGGCGCAGTGTTTTCCACACATTCTGTGGATAAACCTGTTCACAACCACTCGAAAAGGCCTTCGAATCGCCATGAAATGGGGAACCGTCTTAGATTGATCAATTTTTGATCTTTTCTAACAGGTTGATTTTAAAGGAAATAAAGAAGATCCCCGCAACCATGCGGGTTGGCGCCGAAGCTGTGCACAGACGATCCGCCGGGAGCCGGCCAAGTGGACAAGTCGAGACTGATGTCAAGCCCCCAAGGTCGCTATGTAACGAGACGTCAGGCGCCTGAAGCCAGCTTGTAACGGGATGTCAGTATTAGACGGACGGCCAGCGCCTGCCGCTGCCGGGTCGACTCCGTCGACGGGCAAAGACAAAAAGACGCCTCGAGGCGTCCGCGCTTGTCGCCACGGGAGGGCGACGGAAGGGAAAGCGAAGTGGCGTCCCATAGGGGGTTCGAACCCCTGTTCCCGCCGTGAAAGGGCGGTGTCCTGGACCACTAGACGAATGGGACGCAGTGCTTCCGATCGAGATGTGGTGGAGCCTAGCGGGATCGAACCGCTGACCTCAACACTGCCAGTGTTGCGCTCTCCCAGCTGAGCTAAGGCCCCAGTGCTTCTCGGTGTCTCGTGAAGACGGAGCGTATAGTACTGATTCGCCTCACCTTCGTCAACAGGAAAAGCACCGATTTATCGTCCCCTGTGGGAGCTTGGCTCCGCCGAGCGATTGGCGCCGCCAGGCGCCTTGGCGGTGGCCGCCAAGGCGCCTGGCCGATGACCGCCCAGCGCCGCTTCGCGGCGAATCGCTCCGCAGAGCGTAGCTCCCACAGCGCCGATTCCAGCAACTCAGGAAAGCTCGCGGTACTCCTTCTCGAAACGCTTGGCCTGCTTCTTGGAAACCCCGCCCAGCACCTCGATGGCGTGGCGCAGGCGCGCCCGGGTCATGTCGGAGCCGAGGATCGCCATGGCGTCCATCACCGAGGTACTCGACGACGAGCCGGTGATGGCGATGAACACCGGCGCCAGGAAGGCCTTCATCTTCAACTCGAAGTGCTCGGCGAGTGCCTTGACCTCGGCGAGCAGCGCCACCTTGTGCCAGGCCGGCACGACCTCGAAGCGCCACACCAGGAACTGCAACAGCTTCAGCAGCTCCTCGCGGCCGAGCTTGACGTCGTCGAAGCTCTCCTCCTCGATCGCCGGCAGGCCGGAAAAGAAGTGGCCGGCCAGGGGCACCACCTGGGAGAGGGTCTCCACCCGCGGGCGCACCTGGGGCAGGATCTCCCGCACGTACTCCTCGTTGAAGGCCCACTTCATCAGCGCCTCGAGGAAGGCGTCGTCGTCGAGCTCCTCGCGGATATAGACGCCGTTGAGCCAGGTCAGCTTCTCCAGGTCGAACACCGGCCCGCCCAGCGACACTCGCTGGATGTCGAAGTGCGCCATCATCTCGTCGAGGCTGAACTTCTCGCGCTCGTCGGGCATCGACCAGCCCATGCGGCCCAGGTAGTTGATCACTGCCTGGGGCAGGAAGCCCATGCGCCGGTAGTAGTTGATGGAGGTCGGGTTCTTGCGCTTGGAGAGCTTCGACTTGTCGGGGTTGCGCAGCAGCGGCATATGGCAGAGCTCCGGCATCTCCCAGCCGAAGTACTCGTAGAGCAGCTGGTGCTTGGGTGCCGAGTTGATCCACTCCTCGCCGCGCAGCACGTGGGTGATGCCCATCAGGTGGTCGTCGACCACGTTGGCCAGGTGATAGGTGGGCATGCCGTCGGACTTGAGCAGTACCTGGGCGTCGACCTGGGCCCAGTCCACCTCGATGGAGCCGCGCAGCATATCCCGGATCACGCAGGTGCCGTCGCTGGGCACCTTCATCCGCACCACGTGGGGCCACCCCTCCTTCTCGCGGCGGGCCACCTCCTCGGCGGGCAGCGCCAGGTCGGCGGGCTTGAGCGCCAGCTGCATGCCGGCGGCCTTGCGCACCTCGCGCAGCTCGTCGAGCTCTTCCGCGGTGCGGTAGCACTTGAAGGCATGGCCCGATTCGATCAACTGACGGGCATACTCGCCGTAGATGTCAGCGCGTTCGCTCTGGCGGTAGGGTCCGTGGGGGCCGCCGACGTCGGGACCCTCGTCCCACTCCAGCCCCAGCCAGCGCAGCGAATCGAGGATCATCTGCTCGGATTCGGCGGTGGAGCGCACGCGGTCGGTATCCTCGATGCGCAGGATGAACTGGCCGCCATGCTGGCGCGCGAAGCAGAGGTTGAACAGGGCGATATAGGCGGTGCCCACGTGGGGATCGCCGGTGGGTGACGGCGCGATACGGGTGCGTATGGTCATGTCGGCCTTGGTCCTGGCAATGGAAATGACCCCTGCGGACAGGGCAATGGCCGCATTATACGCACCTGGCCCGCGCCCGGCAGCCGTGTGTCGCGGGAATCATTCTTCCCCGGCGTGGTCCATGCCTGAGTCTCCCGTCAACCGCGGCATCACCGTCCGGCACACAAGGAGTACCTCCCCGCCTTGCGACTCAAGACCCTGAAAGGCAGTCTGACGGGGCGCTATCCAGCGCCCTTCGTCGGCTCTCGGCTCGCATCGGCGCCAACGGTGACCGTCATTCCGGCTGACCAGCCACTCCGGCGTGCCAGCGCGGTGGCCACGGCCATGCCGAGGAAGACGCGAGCATGCCCCGGGCTGCTGCAGCGCATCGGCGGCACCGGGATGCCGAATAGCGTTGATGCGCGGTATTGCACAGCCGTGAGTGATCGCTGATGATCGCTGATCCCATTAATCATCGACAGGATGGAGAAATGGATTCACTAGGCCCTCGTATCAAGGAACTTCGGCTGGAGGCCAACCTCAACAAGGCAGCTCTTGCCCGCAGGGTCGGTGTATCCGACGTCACGATTTCCTACTGGGAATCCGGCGCCATCAAGCAGATCGGCCACGAACGGCTGGTCGCCCTGGCCCAGGCGCTCGGCTGCCCCCTGTCGCGGTTGATCGAGAGTGACGAGCGGGGCCGCGCCGCGCCCCTCTATCTGCGTCGCCTGCCACCGGCCCCTTGGCAGGATCCCGGCGCACGCGCCATCGAGCTGCCCTTCGAACTGGTGCCGGCGCAACGCTGGGAGGGGGAGTGCTACCTGGTGACCCCGGCCCCCGGCGAGCCGTTCGACTTCCTCGCCCAGGGCGACCTGGTGGCCATCGCGCCCACCGAGGTGTTCCGCCAACCCGGGCTCTACCTGGTCGAACTGGCCGGTGCCCAGAGTGTGCGCCGCGTCAGCCAGGGCCCCACCGGCGAGCTGCAGTTCGAGCGCCAGGCCAGCGACGAGATCACGCCCTACACCCCCGATTGCCGACTGCTCGGCAAGCTGGTGGCCCGCTGGCAGGCCAGCCCGCTCTGACGCCCCCGGCCAAGCCCCCTAGATGGGACTTACTCGATACCCAGCACCTCGACCTGGTCGGTGGTACGGCGCGGCTCGCTGCCGACCAGGAAGCGGCGCGAACTGCTCGCCACCTGGCCCAGCCCGTGCCGCGACGTGCTGACTAGCGGCCCGCTCAGGTGCTCGCCCTGCTCGCCGATGCGTTGCCTCACCGCCAGGGGCTGCACATTGGCTACGGGCAGGTTCACGGTGATGCGATAGCCGCCATCCGGTAACCCGCTGCCGGGACCGAAGGGACCCGCGGCGAAGTGCCCCTCCTCCAGGCTGGTACGCGACTGCCAGCGCACGCCACTGGCCTCGCGCTCCACCACGATCAGCAGGCGGGCCGAATCGGGCAGGTTGCTCTCGCCCTCGACCATCAACCGTCGATCGCTGCGCAGCGTGGCCACGAAGTCGATCTCCACCGGTTCACTGAAGGGCTCCACCCGCGGCTCGGGCTCGGGCGCCGGCTCCTCCATGGCCATCTCTTCGCTCGCCTCCTCGGTCGACTCGGGGTCTTTCGTTCCGTTCTCGTTCCCCCCGCAACCCGCAAGCAGCAGCAGGGCCACCAGCCCCATGCTGGACAGTCGACACCACGCCTTCATGCACGCCCTCCAGCCCTGTTGATGGACCCTCAGCCTACCACCGCGCCTCCGCCCCCGTCCCGTCCGGGTCGGCGATGGCACCCGGCATCACGTGGCCAGCGACGAGAAACCGACCATCGACGGGACACCGGTCGCGCGATGCACGGGCCACTCGGTGAGGCTTGCGTGGCGGCTCAGCGGGACTCGGCACAGGCCCGGCACAGCGTGGTGAAGGGTAGCGCCTCGAGCCGCGCCGGCGTGATCGGCTCCTCGCACACCTCACAGACATCCCCCTCCCCCGCCTCGATCCGCGCCAGAGCATGCATCACCTGGCGCAGCTCTGCCTCGGCCTCGTTCTCCAGGGAATCGATCACGTCGTCGTTCTGCACCTCGACGGCCTGCTCCTCCATGTCCTTGTCCAGCGGGCCCTCCCGATGCTCCTTGTGCCCCCGGTAGCGTTCCAGCCGGTCGATCAGCTCATCGCGCAGTGCCTCCAGTTCCACCTTCCGATCCGCCATAAGAACACCTCGTGCAGGTCGCGGAATCAAGGGCGGTGTCACCGCCCTCCCCCTATTTCATAGCATACGCCAACCGATGGCGATGCCATCATGGATCCCTCCCGGGGGCCGCAAGGCACGAGCAGCCGGGCCGGGCTGGCCGAGAGCCTGACCCGCCACCGATTCAGTCGTCCCTGTGCGCCAGGCTCATCAGGTAAAGGGCGGCCGCCAGGGCCAACACCGAGAGCGCCAGGTAGATCGCATCCAGTGGCGTCTGGAAGCGAATATCGACCACCGCCCGGAAGAACTCGATGATCACGGCCAGGATCACCACCCGCGCAATCTTGTCCTTCAACTGATCGAAGGACTGCACATTGAACGGGTGCTTCGGCGCATGCTCCTCGGCCTGCTCGATCGGCGACACGAACAGCCGATAGACACCCAGGCCAAAGATCAGCAGCACGATGGCGATCAGGTAGATGTCGATCGCCATGATGATGTTCGGCACCACCGTGTCGTGGATGTCCGCTCCGACGCCCAGCAGATAGTAGGCGGTGGCCCCCAGCAGGATCTTGAAGATGTCGATGGTGCCGATGATGAACAGCACCAGCGCCCCGATCAGGCTGGGCAGGACCGCCAGCATGACCAGGAACCGTGAGTTCCACAGGAACCGCTCGAACGCCCTTTCCCCTCTCCCTTGCCGCCCTCCGCGAGGCGGTTCATCCTGGTGCTGCGGTTCGACTGGCATGGCATTCCCCCGATGGCCGTGATCGATGGCAGGGCAGTTCCCTGATCTCCACCTCTCCATACTGCCAAAAAGTCACGCGCCCCCCTAACGGCAGCGACGAGCTCGCGGCGCTTGGCCCATTCCTCTGCCATCGCCTTCCTGGGGAACGTCCGCGATTCTGAGTGGTCTGGTTGCCCACGGCGGGCGATGCGGATCTGGGCCAGGTATGAGAAACTGCCGTCCTTTTTCCGACGCTTCCTGATCGTCGCCACGCGAATCCTCCCGATGTACCAAATTGCCACGGCCCCGTGTGCCAAAAATGTACCAACGAGTGGCGAAAAACGAGGCTAAACCACTGTAAACATGTACAGTTATGACAGATAAGGCAACCGCCACAACCCGCATGGATACTGGCACCACGCGCCCCGCGCTGGACAGGACTTTCTCCATCGCGCCCATGATGGACTGGACCACGAGAGACTACAGAGTCTTCGCCAGGACCCTGACCCGGCGTGCGCTGCTCTATACCGAGATGGTGACCACCGGCGCCATCCTGCACGGCAGCCCGCGCAGCCGATTTCTCGGCCATGACGAGGTAGAGCATCCCCTGGCACTGCAGCTGGGCGGCAGCGATGCCGGCGAGCTCGCCGAGTGTGCGGCCATCGCCGAGGAGTGGGGCTACGACGAGGTGAACCTCAACGTCGGCTGCCCCAGCGACCGGGTGCAGAACAACCTGATCGGGGCTTGCCTGATGGGCCACCCGGGGAAGGTCGCGGCGGCGGTGCGCGCCATGCGCGAGGCGGTGTCGATTCCGGTGACGGTGAAATGCCGCATCGGCATCGACGACCAGGACGAGGACGCCGACCTCGAGCGCTTCATTTCCCAGGTGGCGGATGCCGGCTGCGAGGTATTCATCGTCCACGCCCGCAAGGCCTGGCTGCAGGGGCTCTCGCCCAAGGAGAACCGCGATATCCCGCCGCTCAACTATCCGCGCGTGCATCGCCTGAAGCAGGGCCGGCCGGAGCTGCATATCGGCATCAACGGCGGAATCAGGACGCTGGACGAGTGCCGCGGGCAGCTCGAGCACGTCGACAGCGTGATGGTCGGTCGCGAGGCCTACCAGAACCCCTGGCTGCTGGCCGGCATCGACCAGGCGCTCTACGGCGAGCCGGGCCCGGCGGCCAGCCGCCATGACGCGGCGCGCGCCCTGCGCCCCTATATCGCCCGGCGGCTCGAGGAAGGCGCCAAGCTCAACCACATCACCCGCCACCTGCTCGGCCTGTTCCAGGGTCAGCCGGGGGGCAGGCGTTTCCGCCGCCACCTCTCCGAGAACGGCCACCTGGACGGCGCCTGCCTGCGGGTCTTCGACGATGCCCTCGGCCTGGTGCCCGAGCGCGAACCGGCCCCCGAGACCGCCTGAGGCTCAGTAGAGCGAATCGGGCGGCGGTTCCAGGCTCGACTGAAAGCTCTCCACGGCACTCTCCGCCTCCTCGATGGCATCGAAGCGGGCCACATGGAACAGCGCCTCGCCCTCGTTGGCCAGCGGCAGCCGGCTCATGCCGATGACGATGCCGTCGGCCATCGACTTCACCTCACCCTCGGCGTTGCCGAAGGGATCGGCCACCTTGCCCAGCACCTCGCCCTTGGCCACCCGTGCCCCCAGGCGCACCTGGGGCCGCAGGATGCCGTCGATGGGTGCCCGCGCCCAGCTGGAGCCGTTGGCCAGCTCCGCCGCCGGGGGCGGGCGACGGCGGTGTTCACCGGTCAGCATGCCGATCCGCCGCATCACCCGCAGCACGCCACGCACCCCCGGGGCGATCGCCCACTCGTCGAAGCGCAGCGCCTCGCCGGCCTCATAGGTGAGCACCGGAATGCCGCGATTCTGGGCATAGTGGCGCAGGCTGCCCTCGCGCAGCTCGGCATTGAGGATCACCGGCGCGCCGAAGGCGCTGGCCATGCGCTCCGTCTCGCTGCCCGGGCTCAGTTGGGCGCGGATCTGCGGCAGGTTGGTGCGGTGAATGGCCCCGGTGTGCAGGTCGATGATATGGGTGGCGTGATCGACGATCTGCTCGCGGAACAGCGCCGCCACCCGCCCGCCCAGCGAGCCCGACTCGCTGCCGGGGAAACAGCGGTTGAGGTCGCGCCGGTCGGGCAGGTAGCGGCTGTGCTGCACGAAGCCGAAGACGTTGACGATGGGGGCGGCGATCAGGGTCCCGCGCACGCTCTGCAACTGCCGCGAGCGCAGCAGCCGCCGCACGATCTCGACGCTGTTGATCTCGTCGCCGTGGATGCCGCCGCAGACCAGCAGCACCGGGCCGTGCTGTCGGCCATGCACCACTTCCACCGGGATGTGCAGCGGCGCATGGGTGTAGAGCCGGGCGACGGGCACGTCGATCTGGGTACGCGAGCCCGCCGCCACCCGGACGCCAGCGAGTTCGAAGGGAGCACGAGCCATGGAACCATCCTTGCGTGACAACAACGCTGTTCTTCGTACTTTCCTTATACGCTCACGGTCACCGCAAGACGAGCCCCTCAATCCATACATTCATGAATGTAAAACCCCGCCGACTCGGGTAGAATACGGCTATCCCGTCATCTTCGGAGATCCCTCCCCCCATGGCCAGACGCACCAAGGCCGAGGCCGCTGCCACCCGGGAAGCCCTGCTCGACGCCGCCGAGGAAGTCTTCCTGGAGAAGGGCGTGGCCCGCACTTCCCTGGAACAGATCGCCCGTCATGCCGACATGACCCGGGGTGCCATCTACTGGCACTTCCGCAACAAGGCCGACCTCTTCCAGGCCATGCTGCAGCGCGTGCGCATGCCCTTCCAGGAACTGGTCGAGGAGATCGGCGACCCGAGCCTCGTCGAGCGTCCCCTCGAGGCGATCCGCCTGGCCTGCCTGAAGGGTTTCGAACGCCTCGAACAGCCCCGCTACCGGCGCGTGCATGCCATTCTCATCCACCACTGCGAGGTCTTCGGCGATATCGACCCGCTGGCCATGCAGACCGAGATGGCCGAGGAGGCGTGCGGGGCACTGATCGACTATTTCGGCTGTGCGGCCCGCCTGGGCCACCTGCGTCCGGACCTGAGCCCCGAGGTGGCCGCCGAACTGCTGCAGGCCATGCTCGGCGGCCTCTTCCACGACTGGCTGCGCAACCACGAGAGCTACTCCCTGCGGGAGCGCGGCACGGTGCTGCTGGACACCCAGCTGGACCTGATGCGCGCCTCGCCCTCAGGGTGAGGCTGCCGGCCCGCCGTTGCGCGCCCCACCCTTCTTGCGTTTCTGTTGCAGGCGCAGCCGGCTGAGCCGGGTACGGGCATCCAGGTACTCGCGTTCGGCCACGCTGCGGTAGGCCCCTTCTCCCGGCAGGTACTTGACCAGCACCCGGCGCTCTCCGGCCCGTGGCAGGGCGCCCGGCTTGCCGTGGAGGCGGACATCGCACGCCGGGTCGTCGATGACCCCCGCCGTGGTGCACTCGTCGCTGCCCGGCGCCTCCTTCACCACCACCGTCTCGCCGAGCAGGCAGCGGCGCGGCGAGTGGCGATGGAACCAGCGATGCAGCCCGTGGCAGAGCGATGCGGCCAGCGGGGAGGCGAGCGCGAAGGCCCCCCACAGCACCACCGCCCCTACCGGTATCCGGAACAGCCCCAGCGGCAGCCAGCGCAGCACGAGGAGTTCTACTGTCAAGGTGATGCCACCCGCCAGCACCAGCAACACCGTCAACGCGAACGACGCCGGCACGCCGGCAAAGCCCAAGGTGACCAGGGTGCTGGCCAGGTGATCGCCCTTGAGGCTATCGTGCTCGAAGAGTTCCACCGGTGCCAGGCGTATCGCCACCAGCAACCAGTAGAGGGCCACCAGGGGCAGCAGAACGCTGAATACCACCAGCGGAAAGCTCAGGGCAATCTGACGAACGACTTCCATGGCGCGCTTCTCCTGCCACCCCAGTCTCGGAGGACGGGGCCGACAAAGGGGTTGTCTCCCTCAGCGTAGACCACCCTCCGCCGGGATCGGCCCGGCACCGTGCCGATCGGCCGGGACCGTCCTGGTGGCGACAGGCCGAAAAAAGGGCACCACCCCGCCTGGAGTGGTGCCCTATCGCCGGAGGCGACACGCGATCAGCGCTGATCGCTCTCCAGTGCCGGCGGGTGCTCGGAGGCCTCCTGGCTGCCCAGCTTGCGCCTCAGCCAGTCGGTGACATGGGCGATCATCGTGTAGAAGGTCGGCACGAAGAAGCTGCCCAGTATCGCCACCGAGGCCATGCCCATCGCCACCGTGGTGCCGATATGGTGGCTGCTGGTGTCGCTGGCACCGGTGGCCAGGGCCAGCGGCAGGGTACCGAAGATGAACGCCAGCGACGTCATGACGATCGGCCGAAAGCGCAGCTCCGCGGCGGTCACCGCCGCCTCACGGATCGACTTGCCGAGCTCCCTGCGCTGGAGCTCGGCGAATTCCACGATCAGGATGGCGTTCTTGGCCGCCAGGCCCACCACCACCAACATGCCGATCTGCACATAGACGCTGGTATCCAGGCCGCGCACGACGATGCCGCCGATGCCCCCCAGGAAGGCGAAGGGAGTCGCCGTGAGCACCGCCAGCGGCAGCGACCAGCTCTCGTACTGGGCCGCCAGGATCAGGAACACCATCAGCAGGCCGAAGACAATGGCCAGCGTCGCGGTGCTGCCCATGTTGCTCTCCTGATAGGCCGTGCCGGTCCACCCCATGCCCCAGCCGCCACCCAGGGTCTCATCGACGATCCCCTCCATGGCGGCGATGGCCTCGCCAGAGCTGTAGCCTTCGGCGGGTCCGCCCTGGAACTGCGCGCCCAGATAGACGCCGAAGCGTGACACCACTGCCGGCTTGGCCTGGCGCTCCAGGGCCACGAACTCAGTCAGCGGAATCCGCTCGCCGTCCCCCCCACGCACATAGACATTGGCGATATCGTCGGGCGTCTTGCGAAACTCGTCCTCGTTCTGCAGGTAGACCTGGAAGTTGCGGTTCTGGTAGCTGAAGTAGTTGACGAAGCCGTTGCCAAAGGTATTCGCCAGAGTGGCGTTGAGATCCTCGAGCTTCACGCCATAGCTCAGCGCCTTCTGCTGGTCGATCTCGGCCCGGTAGCCCGGCACGTTGACGTTGAAGGTGGTGAACACCCGCTGAAGCGCCGGGTGCTCGCCCGCCGCCTGCATCACCTGCAGCGAGGCCTGGAAGAGCTCCTGGGGGTTCGCCCCCTCGAAGGACTGCAGGTAGCCGGTGAAGCCGCCCGTGGTGGAGAGTCCCATGATCGGCGGCATGTTGAAGGCCATGGCCGAGCCGCCGGGAACCTGGGCGCCCAGCTGCATGATCCTGCCCACCAGCTCGCCGGCCGTCAGGTCGCGATCTTCCCAGGGGGCCATGTTGATGAACATCACGCCCCGCGCGGTGTTCACCGCGCTGGAAAGGATATCGTAGCCGGCGACCGCCGCCACGTAGCTGACCCCCGGGATCTCCTCGATACGCGAGCTCAGCTCGCCCATGTAGCCCTGGGTGCGCGCCAGGGAGGCCGAGTCCGGCAGCTGCACGCTGGCCAGCACGATGCCCTGGTCAGTCTCCGGCACCAGGGTCGAGGGCGTTATCTGGTAGAGCCACCAGGCGCCACCGATCACCAGGGCGGTGAGCAGCAGCGCCAGGCCCCAGAAGCGCACCAGCGCCTTGACCACCCACATGTAGACGGCGGTGATGGCGGCGAAGAGGCGATCGAAGAGACGCAGCGGGGTATGGATGGCCCGCTTCAGCTTCGACTCGCCCATCGGCGGCTTGTGCTTGATGAAGATCGCCGAGAGCGCCGGGGTGAAGGTCAGCGCCATCAGCGCCGAGAAGGCCACCGAGATCGCCACGGTGAGGGCGAACTGTTGGTAGATCTGGCCGGTGAAGCCCCCCAGGAAGGCCACCGGCACGAAGACCGCGGCCATGATCAGCGAGGTGGCGATGACCGGCCCCCCCACCTCCTTCATGGCCCGGATGGTGGCATCCCACACCGATATCGATTCGTCCTCGCTGAGCACCCGCTCGACGTTCTCCACCACCAGGATGGCGTCATCCACCACGATGCCGATGGAGAG
This sequence comes from Halomonas flagellata, assembly GCF_022487945.1. Lineage (NCBI taxonomy): Bacteria > Pseudomonadati > Pseudomonadota > Gammaproteobacteria > Oceanospirillales > Halomonadaceae > Halomonas > Halomonas flagellata. Next base: position 111,672 of record NZ_JAKVPY010000005.1, on the reverse strand, counting down.
CACCAGGGCGAACAGCGTCAGCAGGTTGATGGAGAAACCGAAGGCGAAGAAACCGGCGAAGGTGGCCAGCACGGAAACCGGTACCACCGACATGGCGATCACCGTGAAGCGCCAGTTCTGCAGGAAGATGAACAGGATGACACCGACGATCAGGAAGGCCTCGATGAACACCTTGGTCACGGTGTTGACGGACGCATCGATGAACAGGGTGGTGTCGTAGGGCACTACCTGCTCGAGCCCCGGGGGGAAACGCCCCTCCAGCTCGGCCATGGTCGCCTTGACCGCCTCGGCCGTCTCCAGGGCGTTGGCCCCGGGCTGCTGGTTGATGATGATCGGCGTCATGGAGGCGCCGTTCAGACGAGCATCCACCCCGTAGAAGGAGGCCCCCAGTTCGATGCGCGCCACGTCGTCAAGACGCAGCGACGAACCATCCGGGTTGGTGCGCAGGAAGATGTCGCGGAAGTCGTCGACATTCGAGAGTCGCCCGCCCGCGGTGATGGTGTAGCTGAAGGCCCGCGGCTCGCTCTGGGGCGTGGCGGCCAGGCTGCCCGCCGGCACCTCGGTGTTCTGGGCGCGAATGGCGGCGGCCACCTCGGTGGGCGTCAGGTCATACTGGGCCAGCTTGTCCGGGTCCATCCAGATGCGCATGGCGAAATCGCCGCCCCCGAGCACCTCGGCATTGCCGACGCCAGGCACCTGGCGCAGCTCGTCGAGGACATTGAGCGTCGCGTAGTTCTGCATGAAGGTGCGGTTGTAGTCACCCTCCGGCGAAATCAGCGCCACCAGCATCAGGATCGAACTCGATTGCAGCTCCACGGTAACGCCCTGGGCCTGCACCGCCTCGGGCAGCTGGGAGAGCGCCCCCTGCACCCGGTTATTGACGTTGATGGTGTTGATGTCGCCATCGGTGCCGATATTGAACGCCACCTCGAGACTCATCGAGCCGTTGTCGGCGCTCGTCGAGGTCATGTAGAGCATGTTCTCGACGCCATTGATCGCCTCGGCAAGCGGCGCCGCTACCGTCTGGGCCACCGTCTCGGCGTCGGCCCCGGGAAAGCTGGCCTGAACGGAGACCGTTGGCGGTACCACGCTGGGGTATTGCTCGATGGGCAACACGCGCATGCTCATCACGCCGACGACCGTCAGGATGATCGCCAGTACCGTGGCGAAGATCGGTCGCGCGATGAAGAAATTGGAAAACTTCATGACTCCCCTTCTCCATCATCCGCGTCCGGGGCTACCCCTTCCTCCCTGGCGGCGGCCGTTTCCGGGCGTTCCTCTTGCTGCTCTTGCGCCTCGGCCTGCTCGACGTCCGCGACGATCTCACCGGCCTCCCCCGCGAACGGTTTCGGCTCGATGGGTGTGCCGGGCTCGATACCGGACGGATCGCCGACTATCACCCGCTCGCCGGTTTCCAGGCCGTCGCGAATGATCTGCCACGGACCGGCCACTTCCCCCAAGTCCACGGTGCGGGCACGGGCCACGTCGTCGTCATCCAGCACGAACACCTGTGGGCCCATCAGCCCCTGGGTCACGGCGATCTCGGGCACCGCCAGCACAGCGAAGCGCTTCAGCCCCACGATGCGCACGCGCGCGAACTGGCCGGGCAGCACCCGGGCCCCGGGGTTGGCGAAGGTGGCGGAAGCCTGCACGGTGCTGGTGCCCTCGTCGACCCGTGAGCCCAGGAAATCCAGGTGGCCTTGCAGTTGCCCGGCGTCGCTGCCGGCCAGGCCCGGGACCTCGAGGCTGGCGCCGATATCGGTGAGGGACTGGTCCTCGAGCTGGCGACGCAGCTCGAACGCATCGCGCTGGGGCAACTGGAAGCGCACCTCCAGCGGGTCCAGCGGAGTGATGGTGGCGAGCTCGGTACCGGCGTTGACCAGGTTGCCCACGTTGATCCGGCTCAGGCCGATCATGCCGGAGACCGGAGCCGTCACCTCGGCATAGCCGAGATCGATATTGGCGCTGGTCAAGGCGGCTTCCGCCTGGGCGACACGGGCCTGGGCGACACCCAGATCGGCTCGCGCCTGGTCAACCTGCTGGCGGCTCACCGAGTTCTGGTTCAGCAGCCGCTCGAAGCGCTCGGCGTCCCGCTGGGCGCGGGCGAGCTCGGCGCGGGCGCTCTGCAGGTCGGCCTGGCGCTGATTGACCACGGCCTGATAGAAATCCGGCTCGATGGTGTAGAGCTTCTGCCCCTCGTTTACCAACTGGCCGGGTTCGAAGTGCCGCTCCTCGAGGAAGCCGGTCACCCGGGCCACCAGGGTGACCTCGTCATCGCTGCGCAGCAACGAGGGATAGGACTTGTCCAGCGGGATATCCTGCCGGGCCATCTCCACTACCTCCACTGACCGCGGAGGCCGCTCCTGGCCGCCGGCCACCTGCTGCTGTGGTGCCTCGTCCTGACCACAAGCCGCCAGCAACAGGCCCGCGGCCAGCACCAGCAGGACGGTCCGGCCACTACGGATCATCGTTCTCATGACTTCTCTCAATCCCGTCGGGTACTGCGGATAAGTGGGCGAACCTTACATCCATACGTGTATGGATGTAAACGTTAGGCGACTAGTGACCGACCTCAGGGACGCGGCGGTTCGCCGATCTCCATGGCCTCGTCATAGCCATCGCTCTCTTCCGGCAGAGTGAAGGAGACGTTGCCGCCGTCCAGCCAGTCATTCAGCGCTTCCATGGCCGGGACATCCAGGGTGCCCGACTGCTGGCGCAGGCTGAGCAGGTTGATCACGTAATCGAAGCGCGCCTCGGCATGGTCGGCGATGGCGTTGGAGAGGTCCTGCTCGGCATTCAGCACGTCGACGATATTGCGCGTGCCCACTTCATGGCCCGCCCGGGTAGCATCCAGCGCACTCTCGCTGGAGACGATCGCCTGGGCCCGGGCCTCCACTGTCGAGACATCGTTGCTGACCTGGGTGAAGAGCGAGCGAACCTGCTGGATGGTGTCGCGACGCTGATCCTCGAAATCGTACTGGCTGGACTCCAGCAGGTAGGTATTCTGGCGGATGCTGGCGCTGGTGCGTCCCCCGGTATAGAGCGACATGCTGATGCCCACGCCAACCTGGCTGATGGAGGTCACACCCTGAATGCCTTCCCGGTCATCGTCGGCGTAGTTATAGTTGGCGAAGGCATCGACAGTCGGCAGGCGTTCCGCTCGGGCAATGTCGAGCCCGCTGCGCGAGACCTCGACACCGGCCTGGCTGGCCAACACCAGGGGGTTGTTGTTCACGGCCAGCTCCACCCAGTGGTCGCGACCGCGGGGGGTCGGTGGCTCGATGGGCATCTCGCCACTCAGGGCATCGATGCTCGCGTAGCGCTGGCCGGTCAGGCGCTCCAGTGCCTCGAACCTGACCTGCAGGTTGCTCTCTGCGACGATGCGATCCGCCCGTGCCTGGTCGAAGCTGGCCTGGGCCTCCTCCACCTCGGTGATGGCGATGAGCCCCACCTCGAACCTCTCCCGGGCCTGCTCCAGCTGGCGGCCGATGGCGCGTTCCTGGGCCCGCCGGGCCTCGAGGACTTCGTAGGCGCGCAGGATCTCGAAGTAGGCCGTGGCCACGTCGAGCAACACCTGCTGCTCGGTGGCTGCCAGCTGATAGGTCTGCTCGTCGATCTGGCGCTCGGCCTGCGCCAGCTCACGGCGGTTGCGCGCATCGAAGAGGGCTTGTGAGGCCTCCAGCGTCAGGCTCACGCTGTTGTAGCGATCATCGGCTGTAAAGCGATCCGCACCGCCCCCGGTCGTTTCGGCCACCTGGCTCTCGTACTGCTGCGAGTGGGCCGCGTTGCCACGTACGTCGACCTGGGGCAGCAGGTCGGCACGCTCGACGTCCCGGCCCGCCTCCACACTGCCGAACTGGGAACGTGCCGACGCCAGCTCGGCATTGTTGTCCAGGGCATCGCGAGTGATGGTCAACAGGTCGGCCGCCTGCAGCGGCGCTGCGAAGGCCGACGCGATCAGCGCCGGCAACAAGGCCCGGCGGGACAGCCGCCTGCCGGTTCGACGTGAGTGACGGGGGGGGCGAAAACGCATCATCGGCTCATCCTTGATCTGGAGCGAGAACATACATACATTCTCGCATGTTTTTATGACGAATCAATCGCACCGCGACCTCAAAATGTGGAACTTTTCCGTAACGCCGAAAAGTCCGCTATGCTGCCATGCAGCATAGCCCTTCGAGGGAGGCAATGATGGATGCACTGGAGCTGGTCCGGGTGCGCGAGCTCGAGGTGGCGGTTCGCATCTGGCACCCTCGGGCACCGAGGACCCTGGTCGCCTGGCATGGCCTGGCACGCCATGGCGGCGACTTCGCCGGTCTGGCCCGCGAGCTCGGCCCCGGGTGGCGGATCCTGGCCCCGGACACCCCCGGGCGTGGACTGTCGAGCTGGTCGCTCTACCCCGCCCACGACTACCTCTATTCCCACTACATGACGGTGGCCGTGGCGGTGCTCGATCACTTCGGCCTCGAGCGGGTGCCTTGGGTGGGCACCTCCATGGGCGGCCTGCTGGGCATGCTGCTGGCCGCCGAGCCCGACACCGCCGGGCGCATCGAGCGCCTGGTGCTCAACGACGTGGGGCCCGAGCTCGACCCCGACGGCCTGGCCGAGCTGGCCACCTACTTCGGCGTACCCCACCGCTTCTGCCGTTTCGGCGACCTGGAGGCCGAACTGCGCCGCCACTATGTCGGTTTCGGCATCGAGGGCGACGATGCCTGGCGCCGCCTGGCGCTGGACAGCGCCCGCCGCCTGCCCGACGGCAGCTGGACCTACCACTACGATCCGCGCATCGGCGAGCAATTCGTCCATGACACCCCCCGCGACACCTGGGCCGACTGGCAGGCGATCCGCTGCCCGCTGATGGTGATCCGCGGCGAGACCTCGCCGCTGCTGCGCGCCGACAGCGTGGCGCGCATGGCCGAGGTCCATCCCGGCCTGGTCAGCCTCGAGGTACCCGGCTGCGGCCATGCCCCCATGCTCGATCGAGCGAGCCAGGTTGCCCCCATCGCCGACTTCCTTACCCGCCCCCGACGCGACCTGCTGCCGGCCGCCGACCGGCGCCACGACCGGCCCTGGTGGCAGCGCGGCATCGCCTGGCTGAAGGAATTTCGCGCCGACTGATCAGGCCGCCTCCAGCCGCGCCACCGTGCGCTCCACTCCGCTGCGGTAGGCACCGCCGAACAGCAGCAGGTGGTTGAGCAGCGGATAGAGTTGGAACAGCGCTTCCCGCCTCGGCCAGTCGGCCGGGGCGGCGCCGTTCCAGTAGGCCTCGAAGAAGGCCTCGCCCGGCGAGCCGAACAGCGTCAGCATCGCCAGGTCCACCTCCGGATAGTGACGGTACACCGCCGGATCGATGATCGCCGGCCCCTGCGGCGTGAAGAGCACATTGCCCGACCAGAGATCGCCGTGGACCAGGCTCGCCGGGGCGTCCGGCAGCCACCCTTCCAGGCCATGGGCGATGGCCTCGAGCCGAGAGCGCAGGCGGCCATCGAGCACCCCCCGCGCCCGGCAGGCCTCGACCAGTGGCAGCAGGCGCCGTTCGCGCTGGAAGGCCCGGCCATCGGCGAGGGGCGCATTGGGCTGGGGCGTGCTCCCGCAGGCGTTGTCCCGGGGCCAGCCGTGCTCGGAGCCGGTACGGGCATGCAGTTCGCGCAGTCCTTCGCCCAGGCGGGCCTCGTCGCCCGCGGCACGGGAGACCGCCTCCAGCGCCTCCATCACCAGCCAGCCCTCGCCCTGGGCCAGCACGACGGGCACGACCAGCCGGGTGCCGGCCGCGCGCAGCGCCTGCAGCCCCTCCGCCTCACCGGCCAGGCGTGCCGGCGCATCATGCTTGATCACTACCGCCCCCTGGGCGGTGGTCAGGCGGTAGACCGCGGCGATATCGCCGCCGCCCAGGGGGCGAAGCTCACCCTGCGGCGTCAGCCCATGACGCTCCAGCAGTTCCACGAGATCGGCTTGCATGCATTTTCTCCTTGGCCCGAGTGCCACAGACTCGCCACTCCCGGGGTCTAAATCAAGACACGCCGGCGCGGAGCCCCGACACCGGGTTGCCCGACGCGCGAGGGAACTCCCTGCATGCTCCCCGGCCGGCATCTACACTAGGCTCTGTACGAAAAGTGTCTGCGCTCGGCCATACGGCGTTAAAAATCAGCTCAAAGCACTCATTTACACTCCGTAAACTCCGACTTTCCGCTAATTTTTGCTTTGTGACCCACACGGATGTGGGAAATGCGTGGGCCCGTAGGGAACGGGCCTAGCCCTGACCATCGCTCGCCGACTTTTCAGACAGTGCCAAGTCGCCTCATCCCCGGCGTCACTGGGACGGAGGCAGGGCAAGCCGCGAGGTCACCGATGGCCCGACCCGACGAGACCCGGCGTGCACGACAAGCCGAGGCAATGCAGCACCGGCTGCTCGAGGTAATCGACGCCCTGGTGCGCGAGACGCGGCCCCACCGCGGCGCGGCCGGCCGACCGACGCTGGACGCGCGCCTGGACCGGGACCTCGGCCTCGACAGCATGGCCCGCTCGGAACTGCTGCTGCGCCTCGAGGACGCCTTCGGCACGAAGCTGCCCGAGACCGCCCTGATGGCGGACACCCCGGCGGCGCTGCTGGAGATCCTGCTGGCCACCCCGGGCACCGACCGCGAGACACCGCCCATCCCGGCCGCGGCGGACAGCGAGCCAGTGGAAGGCACTCCCGTCGCCGCCGACAGCCTCAACGCGGTGCTGGATTGGCACCTGGCACGCCACCCGGACCGTGTCCATCTTCACATCCATGGCAGCGATGACACGCCGCGGACGCTGAGCCACGCCGATCTCGCCCGGGGCGCGCAGGGCATCGCCGCGGCACTTCGCCAGCGCGGATCGCGACCAGGAGATCGCATCGCGCTGATGCTGCCCACCGAGCCGGACTACTTCATCGCCTTCTTCGGCATCCTGTGCGCCGGCGCCGTGCCGGTGCCCATCTATCCGCCCGCCCGGCCGGCCCAGCTGGAGGAGCACCTGCGGCGCCACGGGCGGATCCTGACCAGTGCCGGCGTGAGGGTACTGATCACGGTGCCCGAGGCGCGCCACGTAGCACGCCTGCTGCGCGCCGAGGCGCCGCGGCTGTCGGCCATCGTCACGGTGGCGGAGCTCGCCGGGCCGAGCGTTTCCGGAGGCGCGAACGCCGAGCCACCCGGAGCGTCGAGCCTGGCGCTGCTGCAGTACACCTCCGGCAGCACCGGCGACCCCAAGGGGGTCATGCTGACCCATGGCCAGTTGCTGGCGAACATCCGCGCCATGGGCGAGCGCCTGGAGGTGAGTTCCCGGGACGTCTTCGTCAGTTGGCTGCCGCTCTACCACGATATGGGCCTGATCGGCGCCTGGCTCGGCAGCCTCTACCACGCCATTCCGCTGGTGGTGATGTCGCCGCTCGCCTTCCTGGTCCGCCCGCTGCGCTGGCTCGAGCTGATCCATCACCACCGGGCCACCCTCTCCGGAGGCCCCAACTTCGGCTACGAGCTCTGCCTTCGCGCCCTGACGCCCGAGCGACTCCAGGGGCTGGACCTGAGCAGCTGGCGGGTCGCCTTCAACGGAGCGGAGCCGGTCAGCCCCCGCACCATGCAGCGCTTCGCCGAGGCCCTGGCGCCATGTGGCCTGGCCCCTGAAGCGCTGATGCCGGTCTACGGCCTGGCCGAGGCGGCGGTGGGGCTGTGCATCTCCCCGCCCGGCCGCGGCCTCGCGCTCGACCGGGTCGAGCACGAAACCTTCACGACACGGCAGGAGGCGCACCCGGCCCAAAGCCACGAAGCGGCCCTGACCTTCGTCAACTGCGGTCCACCACTGCCGGGCTACGCGATCCGCATCGTCGCCCGCGACGGCAGCGAGCTACCGGAGCGGCGCGAGGGCGACATCGAGTTCCGCGGCCCCTCGGCCACGGCGGGCTACTACGATAACCCGGAGGCCACCCGCGAGCTCTTCGACGGCGAGTGGCTGTGCACCGGCGACCGCGGTTACCTCGCCGACGGCGACCTCCATATCAGCGGCCGGGTCAAGGATGTGCTGGTGCGTGGCGGGCGCAACATCTACCCTTACGACCTCGAGGAAGCCATCGGCCGCATCGAAGGGATCAGGAAGGGGTGCGTGGCGGTGTTCGGCCAGCTCGACCCGGAAAGCGGCATCGAGGAGCTGGTCGTGGTGGCAGAGACCAACGTCGCAGGCCGAGCCCAGCGCGACAGGCTCACCCGGGCGATCCGCGAGGTCACGGTCGACATCGTCAATATCCCCGCCGATGTCATCCGGCTGGTGCCCCCCCACAGCGTGCTGAAGACCTCCAGCGGCAAGATTCGCCGTACGGCCACCGCCGCGCTCTACCGCAGTGGCCGCCTCGGCAAGCCCGGTGCGCCCGTCTGGCGCCAGACGCTCGGCCTGGCGATGGAGGCCGGTGTGCAGCGCACTCGGCTGCACCTGAGATGGCTCGGCGAGTGCCTCTATGCCGGCCATGCCTGGGGCGTCTTCGGCCTGGGTGTCGTCCTGGTAGGCGTGCTGGTGCTTCCCCTGCCGCGGCTTGCCTGGCGCTGGCGCGTCGCGCACCATGTCGCCCGCCTGGCCGCCATGCTCGCCGGCCTGCGCATCGAGCGGCATGGCGTGGACCGCCTGCCCCGACGGGCCCCCTGCGTGGTGGTGGCCAACCATTCCAGCTACCTGGACGCCCTGGTGCTGACGGCGACGCTGCCCCGCGGGTTTCGCTACCTGGCCAAGGCCGAGCTCCAGGCCCACGCCCTCCCCCGGCTGATGCTGACGCGCATGGGGGCACTGTTCATCGAGCGCTTCGACCCCCGCCAGGCCACCCGGGAAACGGACCACCTCATCGCGACCGTGGCCGGCGGCGATGCCCTGGCGGTCTTCCCCGAAGGGACCTTCCGCGCGGAGGCCGGTATCGATGACTTCCACATGGGCGCCTTCGTCACCGCCGCCCAGGCGGGGGTTTCCGTGGTGCCGGTGGCCCTGCAGGGCACCCGTGCCGTGCTGCGCGGTCGCGAATGGTTTCCACGACACGGCAGGGTGAGGGTCCATGTCGGCGAGGCGCTCCAGCCGACGACCGGTGGCTGGACGGAAGCGGTCAGGCTGCGCGACGCCGCCCGATCGTTCATCCTTGCCGAAAGCGGGGAGCCCGACCGCGGCGAGCGTTGACGACGCCCCCGCCCCGACAGGACGCGCGCGCTCCGCCGCGTCCACCCCACGAGAAAAGGAGCCCCGAGATGTACAAGCTAGCCTTCTATGTCCCCCGGGAAGACGCCGAGGCGGTCAAGGAAGCCGTGTTCGCCTCCGGCGCCGGGCGCATCGGCGACTACGAGGCCTGCTGCTTCCAGACCCCGGGCACCGGGCAGTTTCGCCCGCTCGCCGGGGCCGACCCGCATATCGGCCGGGTCGGCGACCTGGAGCGGGTCGAGGAGCTCAAGGTCGAGCTGGTCTGCGACGACGCCCTGATCCGCAAGGCGGTGGCCGCCCTCAGGGCCGCCCACCCCTACGAGGAGCCGGCCTTCGATGTCTGGCGGCTGGAGGCGTTCTAGCCAGGCACTCTATCCCAGCCGCCGATCGATCCGCGCCTCCAGGGTCCGCTGGTCCTCATCGAAGCGGCGAATGCCCTCGGCCAGCTTGTCGTTGGCCATGGCGTCCTGGTTATGGCCCCAGCGGAACGCGGGCTCGCTGAGCGGTGCCGGCCGTGAGCCGCTGGCGTCTTCCATCACCACCCGGCGCTCCACCTCGCCGTCGCTGGCGGCGAGTTCCTCGAGCAGCGCCGGCGAGATGGTCAGCCGCGGGCAACCGGCCAGCGCCAGCACCTGGCCGGTGGTGCGGAAGCTCGCACCCATCACCACGGTGTCGTAGCCGCCCCGGCTCGCGCGGGCGCAGACGCCGCGCACGAACTGCACGCCCGGGTCCTCGTCCGGCGCGTAGTCGCGCCCGGTTTCCTTCTTGTACCAGTCGGTGACCCGGCCGACGAAGGGCGAGACCAGGTAGACACCGGCGTCGAAGCAGGCCTGGGCCTGGGCGTCGCTGAACAGCAGGGTCAGGTTGCAGTTGATGCCTTCGCGTTCCAGCACCTCGGCGGCGCGGATGCCCTCCCAGGTCGAGGCCAGCTTGATCAGCACGCGCTCCGGGCCCACACCGTGGCGCTCGTAGAGCGCGATCAGCTCGTGGGCCTTGGCGATGCTGGCCCGGGTATCGAAGGACAGCCTGGCCGCGACCTCGGTGGAGACGCGGCCGGGCACCCGCCTGGCGATCTCCGCGCCCTTGGCCACGGCGAGCCGGTCCGCCGCGTGCTCGACCTGCTGCTGGCGATCGCCGCCCTCGGCCTTGACCGCGTCCAGGGTCTCGGCAATCAGCTCCTGGTAGCCGGGCAGGTCGAAGGCCTTGAGCAGCAGCGAGGGGTTGGTGGTGGCATCCTGGGGCCGGTAGCGCTGGATGGCGTCGAGATCGCCGGTGTCGGCGACTACCAGGGAGTGCTGCTTGAGCGCGTCGAGTCGAGAAGGCATGGGTGGCTCCATATGTCGGAAGTCGGGATGGGCCGGCACGTCATCAGGCGACGGCATGACGTTCGGCGAGGGCCTCACGGTAGCGAGCATAGACTCCTTGATAGGCGGCAACACTCGCCGGGTCGGGGTCGGCCAGGGAGCGTTCGTCGAGATGCACCAGCCGTGTACAGAGCTGCTCCAGGGTCACCCCCTGCTCGCGTTGATGACACCAGGCCGCCTGCAGCGCCGCGCCCAGCGCCGCGGCGTCGGTGATCTCGGGGCAGATCACCTGGGTGCCGGTAATGTCGGCAACCATCTGCCGCCACACCGGGCTCTTGGCGCCACCGCCGATCAGGCGGATCTGGCTGGCCCCCTCGGCCAGCCCGCCGAGCAGTTCCAGGCCATAGCGCATGCCGAAGGTCGCCCCCTCGACCACCGCCCGGCAGAGGTTGGCCTGGGTGGTATTGACACTGGTCAGGCCCAGGAAGCTCCCCGTGGCCTCGGGCAGCATCGGCACCCGTTCGCCATTGAAGAACGGCAACACGGTGACGCCCTCGGCGCCGATGGGGGCGCTGGCGAGGCGTTCGCCGAAGGTCGCCAGGTCGAGCCCGAACAGCTCGCGCACGCGAGTCGTCGCGGAGGTCACGTTCATGGTGCAGACCAGCGGCAGCCAGCCGCCGTTGCTCGAACAGAAGTTGGCGACCATGGCGCTGTCGGGCACCACGGGCTCGGGGGAATGGGCGCAGACCGTCCCCGAGGTCCCCAGGCTCAGGGTCACCAGGCCCGGGCGGATATTGCCGGTGCCGATGGCACCGAGCATATTGTCGCCTCCCCCGCTCGACACCAGGACATCGTTGGCCAGCCCCAGCTCCCGGGCCAGTTCGGGGCGCACCGTACCGGCCGGCTCATGGGCCTCGATCAGCCGCGGCAGCACGCGGGGCGGATCGAGCTCCGGCGCGATCTCGGCGAACACGTCCTCACGCCAGCGCCGTGAACGGGTATCGAAATAGCCGGTGCCGGAGGCGTCGCCGGCCTCGGTGACCCGCTCGCCGGTGAGCCAGAAGTTGAGGTAGTCGTGGGGCAGCAGCAGGCTGTCGATGCGGTGGTAGGCGTCGGGCCGGGTGTCACGCAGCCAGGCCAGCTTGGAGGCGGTATAGCCTGTCTGCAGCACCAGCCCGAGCTTGTCGAGGCAACCCGCCTCGCCCCCGAGCCGCGCGACCAGCTCGGCATTCTGGGCGGCCGTCTCGGTATCGCACCACAGCTTGGCCGGATGGACCGGCTCGCCCCGGGCGTCCAGCGCCACCATGCCGTGCTGCTGGCCGGACACGCCGATGGCGCGGATGGCCCGGCTGTCGATGCCGGCCCTGGCCACCGCCTCATTGAGCGCGCCGCGCAGTGCCTCGACCCACTCGCCGGGCCGCTGTTCGCGCCGCCCGTTCTCGCCCTCGATCAGGCGATGGGGACGACTCGCCTCGCCGAGGATGCGCTCACCCTCGACATCGAGCACCACCACCTTGGTGCTCTGGGTACCGCAATCCACTCCGATATACATCACGCACATCCTCGTACCGAAACCAGCGCTTCCAGTGTGGCACGCGCACCGCGCTCGTGAAGCGATGTCAGGGTCTCGAGATAGGCCGTGCGGAAGCGCTCGCTCTCGGCCAGATCCCCGAACAGTTCGCGATTCTCGATAAAGGCGGCCGGTTGCTCGCGGTTCCGGGCAGCCAGGCGCCTCAGGTCGTCCTTCAAGCGGTCGACCACCTCGATGGGCTCACCCCGCTCGTCGACACCCTCAGCATAGCGGGCCCAACTGGCCACCACCGCGGCCGAACGATGGATCTCGCCGCCCTTGGCCAGTTGCTCGCGGATCACCGGCAGCAGCCACTTGGGAATGCGATCCGAGCTCTCGGCACACAGCCTCGCCAGGGTGTCCTTGATCTCGGGGTTGGCGAAGCGCTCGATCAGGGTCAGCCGGTACTGCTCGAGATCCACGCCCGGCACCGGTGCCAGGGTCGGTGAGCCCTCGCGGCGCATGTAGTCGAGCAGGAAGTCGACGAACAGCGGGTCCCGGCAGACCTCATGGGCGTAGCGGTAGCCGGCCAGGTAGCCGAAATAACACAGCGCCTGGTGGCTGGCGTTGAGCAGGCGCAGCTTCATCAGCTCGTAGGGCTCGACATCGTCGACCACCTGCACGCCGACCGCCTCGAAGGCGGGACGCCCGGCGACGAAGCGGTCCTCCAGCACCCACTGGGTGAAGGGCTCGCAGACTACCGGCCAGGCATCATCGACGCCGAAACGACCGGCCAGCTCCTGGATATCGGCGGACGCGGTCACCGGGGTGATGCGGTCGACCATGGAATTGGGAAAGGCCACCTCGGCGGCGACCCAGGCACCGAGCTCGCCGTCGCGGGCCCGGGCATAGGCGGTGAACATGCGGTGCGCCACCTCGCCGTTGCCCTGGATGTTGTCGCAGGACATCACCGTGAAGGGTGCCAGGCCGCGCTCGCGGCGGCGCGCCAACGCCTCGGTGATCAGCCCGAAGGTGGTCTTCGGTGAGGCGGGATGCGCCAGGTCGTGCTGCACCTCGGGGGTATCGAGGTCGAAGGCGCCGCTGACCGGATGGAAGTTGTAGCCGCCCTCGGTGACGGTCAACGAGACGATGCGAGTGGCCGGGTCGACCATCCGGGCGATCACCGCCTCCGGGTCGTCGGGGGCGAACAGGTAATCGATCATGCTGCCGATGACGCGGGGCTCGCGGCGGCCATCGGGGTGCTTGACCACCAGGGTATAGAGGTGGTCCTGGGCGGCCAGCGCCTCCTGCATGCGGCGGTCGCCGGGCATTACGCCGACGCCGACGATGCCCCAGTCCAGCGCCTCGCCGCGGTTCATCATCTCGTCGAGGTACATGGCCTGGTGGGCGCGGTGGAAGCCGCCGACCCCGAAGTGGACGATGCCGGGGGTGACGGCGCCGCGGTCATAGCGGGGCGTGGCGACCTCGGGGGCCAGCCGGCCCAGGTTGGCGTTGTTGAGTCGGGTCATGAAGGGTCTCCTGCCGCTCGTGGCGATGGCGTCGTATGAGGAAATGGGGGATCAGTCGCTCGCGGCCCAGTGCAGGTCGGCGGCCACCGAGGCCGCCTTGATCAGCCGGGCATTGAGCATGTCCTTGTGGCGGGTGCGCTCGATGGCGCCGGCCTGGTCCTGGCCCATCTCCCGCCAGCGCTGGATGAGGCGCGCCTCGAGCAGTTCATCGGGCACCTCGAGAAACAGCGTCATGTCGAACAGCGGACGCAGGGTGGGCCAGGGGCCCTCGTCGAGTAGCAGGTAGTTGCCCTCGACGATGACGATGCGGTGCTCGGGGGTGATCAGCCGGCCGCCGGCCCGGGCCAGGTCCAGGGGCCGGTCGAACACCGGCACGGCGACGCTGCGATCGGCGCGGCGGATGCGCTCCAGGTCGTGCTTGAGCCCGTCGCAGTCGAAGGTCTCCGGCGCCCCCTTCACGGGTACCAGCCCCCGGGGCTCGAGCACGGCGTTGTCGTAGTGGTAGCCGTCCATCGGCACCACCGCGGCGCAGTCGGCCTGGCGGGCGTTGAGTTCACGGCACAGCCAGCCCGCCAGGAAGGACTTGCCGGCGGCGGGCGGCCCCGCCAGGGCCACGATGAAGCGACGGCGATCGCCCGCCGCCTCCAGCACCCGCCCTGCCACGTCATGGATATTGGGTGTCATGTCGTCTTGTCTCTTGTCGTCAGCTCATCCAGTTGCCACCGTCGACATTGAGGGTCTGGGCGACCACATAGTCGCTGTCGTCGGAGGCCAGGAAGACCGCGGCCCCGGCGTGATCCTCGGGGCGCCCCATGCGACCATAGGGCACCGCCTCCCCCACCAGGCGCTTCTTCTCGCCGAGCGGACGGTTCTCGTAACGGGCGAAGAGCGCATCGACCTCGTCCCACATCGGGGTGTCGACCACCCCCGGCGCGATGCCGTTGACGTTGATGCCGTGCGCGATGAGCGACAGGCCGCAGGACTGGGTCAGGCTGATCACCGCCGCCTTGCTGGCACAGTAGACGCTGACCAGCGGCTCGCCGCGACGCCCGGCCTGGGACGCCATGTTGATGATCTTGCCACCCCGGCCCCGCGCGACCATGGCCTTGGCCACCGCCTGGAGCGTGAAGAAGAGCCCCTTGGTGTTCACCGCGAACTGCCGGTCGAAGCTCTCCTCGGTCACCTCGAGCACCGGTGCCATGTCGAAGATGGCGGCGTTGTTGACCAGGATGTCGATACCACCGAAGCGCTCGCCGACGCTGGCGACCATGGCATCGACCGATGCCCGGTCACAGACGTCCAGGCGCACCCCCATCACCCGCCCCGCCTCGCCTTCGGCCCGGGCGGTGAGGCTCGCTGCCGCCTCGTCGATGGCGGCCTGGTCGATATCGGCGACCACGACATTGGCGCCCTCGTCCAGGTAGCGCTCGGCAATGGCCAGGCCGATACCGCGGGCACCGCCGGTGATCACGCTTGTCTTGCTGTCGAGTTTCATTGGTTCCTGCCTCTTGTGATTGGGTTAGCGAGCCGCGGCTCGCAGGCGGGCGTGGCGCCAGTCATCGACCATCGACTCGAGTCCGTGCATGTGGTCGAGAATGCGCCAGGCCCCGGCCTCGACCAGTCGACGCGCCTGCCCCGGCTCGACGTGACTGGCCCCGGTGAAGCCGATGACCGTCATGCCGGCGGCGTGGGCCGCGGTGACGCCCGAGACGCTGTCCTCCACCACCAGGCAGTCGGCGGGAGCACAGCCCAGCTCACGGGCCGCCAGCAGGTAGAGGTCGGGGGCGGGCTTGGGGTAGGCGACCTGGTCCGCCGTGAAGACCGGCGACTCGCCAATCAACCGATCCAGGCCGGTCGTGGCCAGCGAGGCCAGGACGCGGCGGCGGCGGCTGTTGGAGACCACCGCCTTGGGCAGGGGCAGCGAGGCGATCGCCGCGGCCACGCCGTCGATGGCCTCGAGCTCCCTGGCCAGCCGCGCCTCGATGGTCCGATCGACCCGCTCGGTGGCGTCGGCCGGCAGCCGATGGCGGCTCAGCGGCTCCAGGTGGCCCAGGATGTTGGCCGTGGTCATGCCCAGGGCCTGGCGCAGCACGGTGTCGGCGGCCAGGTCGGGCAGCCACTCCCCCAGCAGCCCGACCAGGGTGGCCTCGGCGATCGCCTCGCTGTCCACCAGCACGCCGTCGCAGTCGAAGATCAGGGTATCCATGGACGCTCCCCGTCACTGGCAACCGCTTGTGGAAGACAAGCGGTTATCGTGGCGGGTGAGGCCGGCCAGGGGATGCTGGTGCAGGCTGGGCAGCGCCTGGGTCTCGGCGTCGAAGAGGTGGGCGCGGCCCGGTGCGAAGCCGAAACGCACCTTGTCGTGGACGCGATGGGCCACGTCCCCGTCGGTCATGAGGGTGACCATCGCCTCGCCCATCTGCACATAGAGCGAGGTCTGGCCGCCCAGGCGTTCGAGGACCTTGATCTCGCCCGCCAGCGGCCCCTGGTCGTCGAGCTGCAGGTGCTCGGGACGGATGCCCAGCTCCAGCGGGGAGTCGACCGCTAGCCGACTGCCATCCACCGGCACCGTGCACGCCTCGCCGCCGGGGAGCCGGATGCGCACCCCCTCGGGGCCCGACTGGACGAGGTCGACGTCGAGGAAGTTCATCTTGGGCGAACCGATGAAGCCGGCCACGAAGCGGTTGCACGGATGGTGATAGAGCTCCATGGGCGAGCCCACCTGCTCGACCACGCCGTCGTGCAGCACCACGATCTTGTCGGCCATGGTCATGGCCTCGATCTGGTCGTGGGTGACGTAGATCATGGTGGCGTCGAGCTCCTCGTGGAGTCGCGCCAGCTCGATGCGCATCTGCACGCGCAGCGCCGCATCCAGGTTGGAGAGCGGCTCGTCGAACAGGAAGATGCTGGGGTTGCGGACGATGGCCCGACCGATCGCCACGCGCTGGCGCTGGCCACCGGAGAGCGCCTTGGGCTTGCGGTCCAGCAGGGGCTCGAGCTGCAGGATCTTCGCCGCCTCGAGCACCTTCTCGCGTCGCGCCTCCTTCGGCACGCCGGCCAGGCGCATGCTGAAGCCCATGTTGTCCTCGACGGTCATGTGCGGATAGAGCGCATAGCTCTGGAACACCATGGCCAGGCCGCGGTCGGCGGGCCCCACCTCGTTCATGCGCGCCCCGTCGATGAGGATATCGCCCGAGGTGGCGCTTTCCAGCCCGGCGATCATGCGCATCAGCGTCGACTTGCCGCAGCCGGAGGGACCGACGAAGACCACGAATTCGCGGTCGTTGACCTCGAGGTCGACGCCCTTGATGACGTCGGTGTCGCCGAAGCTCTTGGTGATCTGCTTGAGTTGTAGTGTTGCCATGATGGGATTCCTTTACTTGACGGCGCCGAAGGTCAGGCCACGCACCATCTGTTTCTGGGTCAGCCAACCGAAGACGAGAATCGGCGCGATGGCCATGGTCGAGGCCGCGGAGAGCTTGGCCCAGAACAGCCCCTCGGGGCTCGAGAAGGAGGCGATGTAGGCGGTCAACGGGGCCGCCTTGGAAGACGTCAGGTTGAGGCTCCAGAAGGCCTCGTTCCAGCTCAGGATCACCGACAGCAGGCCGGTGGAGGCGATGCCCGGCAGGGTCAGCGGCAGCAGCAGGAAGCACACCTCCTGGAAGGTGGTGGCCCCGTCCATGCGCCCCGCCTCGAGGATGTCCTTGGGCATGTCCTTGAAGAAGGTGTAGAGCATCCATACCACGATCGGCAGGTTCATCAGCGTATAGATGATGATCAGGCCGGTGCGGGTATCGAGCAGCCCGACGTCGCGAAAGATCAGGTAGATGGGCACCAGCACTCCGACCGGCGGCAGCATCTTGGTGGAGAGCATCCACAGCAGGGTGCCCTTGGTGCGCCGGGTGGGGAGAAAGGCCATCGAATAGGCCGAGGGTATCGCGATCAGCAGCGCCAGCAGGGTCGAGCCGAAGGCCACCGCCACGCTGTTCAGCGCGAACCGGGTGTAGCCCGCCCGCTCCTGGACCGCCTGGTAGCTTTCCAGGGTCGGCGAGAAGATCAGGCTGGGATCGGCAATGGCCGCGGACTCGGTCTTGAAGCCCGTCAGCACCATCCAGAAGATCGGGAAGAAGATCAGCAGGGCCACCGTCCATCCCAGCACGGTCAGGCCGAGCTTGCGGGTATTGGCCGAGGCCAGGAACGGCAGTTTCGCACTGCGTGCCGGCACTGCCTGGCCGCCGCCCCGCGAGGACGTTTCCAGCCTGTCATGCTTGGTCGTTGTCGTCATGATAAGGGACTCCCGAGACACTAGTCTTCCAGGTTCTTGGCCACCATGCGGACCAGGAAAATGGCAACGATATTGGCGAGGACGATGGCGATCACCCCACCCGCGGAGGCGGTGCCGACGTCGAAGTCGAGCAGGGCCCGGATATAGATCAGGTAGGCCAGGTTGGTGGTCGCCAGTCCCGGGCCACCGGAGGTGGTGACGAAGATCTCGGCGAAGATGGTCAGCAGGAAGATCATCTCGATCATGATCACCACACTGATCGCCCGCTTGAGATGCGGCAGGGTGATGAAGAAGAAGATCGCCACCGGGCCGGCCCCGTCCATGCGTGCGGCTTCCACCTGGTCCTCGTCCAGCGACTGCATGGCGGTGAGCAGGATCAGCAGCGCGAACGGCAGCCACTGCCAGGCCACGATGATGATGATCGAGGTCAGCGGCAGCGAGGAGAACCAGTCGACGGCCGGCAGGCCGAACGACTCGGCGACCCAGGAGAGCACCCCGTTGGACGGGTGCATCATCATGTTCTTCCACACCAGGGCGCTGACCGTGGGCATGACGAAGAAGGGCGAGATGGCCAGCACCCGGGCGATGCCGCGTCCGGCGAACTCCTGCTGGAAGAGCACCGCCAGCAGGGTGCCGCCCACCACGGTGATCGCCAGCACCCAGCCGACCAGCAGCAGGGTCGTGCCCATGGCCGACCAGAGGGCCGGGTCGGTGAACAGGTATTCGTAGTTTTCCAGTCCGGCGAAGCCGGTCATCTCCGGCATCAGGAGGTTGTAGCGCTGCAGCGAAAACCACACGGTCATCGCCAGCGGCACGATCATCCACAGCAACAGCAGGGTGACGGCCGGCGCCTGCAGCGACAGGGTCCTCAGACCCCCGACGGTGCGCCCGGAAGCTCTTGTCTTGTTCATGGGATTACCCGCAAAACCAGGTAGGGAAAAGGGCCCGGCCGGGAAGACCCGGCCGGGAACGGCAGACTCCGCTCAGTCGAGGTAGCCGGCGCGCTGCATGGCGCGCTCCGTGGCGCGTTGTGCGGTCTGCAGCGCCTGCTCCACCGTGACGTCACCGGTCAGGGCCGATGCCACCGTCTGGCCCACCTGGGTGCCGATCGACTGGAACTCGGGAATGCCGACGAACTGCACGCCGACATAGGGGCTCGGCTCCAGGGTCGAATCGGTGGGATCGGCGCTGCGCATCGCCTCGAGCACGAAGCCGGCGAAGGGGGCCGCTTCCTGGTAGTTCTCATTGGCGTAGGTGGACTCGCGGGTGCCGGGCGGCACGCTGGTCCAGCCCTGGGTGTCGCCGACCAGTTCGATATACTCACGCGAGGTCGCCCACTGGATGAACGTCCTGGCGGCCTCCTGGTTCTCGGAGGTGGCGGGAATGGCCAGCGCCCAGGACCACAGCCAGTGCGAGCCCTTGGGCGTCTTGGCCACCGGCGCCGGCGCGAAGCCCAGCCGGTCGGCCACGTCGGACTCGCCGGGGTCGTACAGCTTGCCGGCCGCCGAGGTGGCGTCGACCCAGATGGCGCAGCTCCCCCGTGAGAACAGCGCCAGGTTCTCGTTGAAGCCGTTGGAGCTGGCGCCAGGCGGGCCGAAGTCGTTCAGCAGGTCGACATAGAACTGGATTGCCTCCTGCCACTCGGGCGAGTCGAGCTGGGGCTGCCAGTCTTCATCGAACCAGCGCCCGCCGAAGGTGTTCACCAGGGTCGAGACGAAGGCCATGTTCTCGCCCCAGCCCGGCTTGCCACGCAGGCAGATACCGGCCCGCTGCTCCTCGGGATCATGCAGCTGGCTGGCCCAGTCGCGGACCTCCTCCCAGCTCGGCTGCTCGGACACCTCGATGCCGGCCTCGTCGAACAGGTCCTGCCGGTAGTACATCATCGAGCTTTCGCCGTAGAACGGCAGCGCATGCAGGGTGCCGTCATTGCTCAGGCCGTCGCGCACCGAGGTCAGCAGGTCATCGACCTGGTACTCGGCGGGGAGGTCATCGAGGGGCGACAGCCAGCCGCGTTCGGCCCAGATGGGCACCTCGTAGGTGCCGATGGTCATGACGTCGAACTGGCCGCCCTGGGTGGCGATATCGGTGGTCATGCGCTGGCGCAGCACGTTCTCCTCCAGCACCACCCAGTCCAGTTCGATGTCGGGATGCGCCTCCTCGAAGGCATCGGTCAGGCTCTGCATGATCACCATGTCGTTGTTGTTGACCGTGCCAATGGTGATTTCGGTCTGGGCCTGGGCCTGGGAGGCGGCGGCGACGGCCGCCGTCAGGGTAGCCAGCGGCAGGGCTCGGGTGAGCTTCATGATGGGCTCCTGTGGGATGCGTGTTGTTGTGTGTCGCGTCGTTTTGATCAATTTGATCATCGATCAATCAAATGATCGACTACGCACCGAAAAAAAGCAAAGCCTCGGGCATTAGACTTTAGGCACAGGTATCAGCGATTGCGGATAATGCGGTGCGTCATGACATCTCGGTGAGATAGCGGGCCGCCGTCTCGTCGGTGATCAGCCCGTTGAGCCAACCGCCGCGCAGGGCGGCCAGCAGGGCCGGTCCCTTCTCCCGGCCGCCCGCGATGGCGACCAGCGGCTGCTCGCGCAGCATCTCCAGCGGCAGGCTGGTGACCCGGCGGGTGATGGAGCAGTCGATGACCTCGCCGTCACGGTTCATCGGCCAGCCGAGCAGTTCGCCCACCGTCTCGAGACCCAGCAGCTCCTCGAGGTCGCTCTCGTCGATGAAATGATCCTGGAAGAGGGTCGCCTGGGGGTCGATGCGCCCCACGCCGATGAAGGCGGTCTCGGCCTGCTTGGCCACCGCCATGATCGCCTGGAACAGGCGCTGCCCGCGCATCGCCTCCTTCTCCTCCACCGAGTCGGCGACCACCGGGGTGGGCAGCAGGAAGCGCTCGCCGCCGGTCTTGTCGGCCAGCACCATGACGCCGTCGTAGCGGTTGGCGGAACCGTCGCGCGCCACGTTGCCGACCAGCGAGACGAAGCGGTGCTGCGGTCGATCGTAACGGCTCATGGCCTCGACGGTCGCGCGGATCGAGCGCCCGGTGCCCAGCGACAGGGTCAGCGGCTCGCTGCGCACCACCAGGCGGGAGATCCGTTCCGCCCCGGCCGTGGCCAGGTAGTAGGCGGCGCCGTCGGGCGCATCCGGCTCGGCCGGCACCACGTCGCAATAGTCCAGGCCGTAGCGGTCGCGAATGGCCGCGGCCATGGCCATGCAGGCGGAGATCGGATGATCGATGCGTACCTTGATCAGCCCCTCCTGGCGGGCCAGGGCCAGCAGGCGCTGCACGCCGGGCCGGGACACGCCGAGCTGCAGGGCGATCTCGTCCTGGGTGATCCCCCCCACATAGGACATCCAGGCGGCCCGCGCGGCCTGGTCCAGCTTGCGTTCGAACTTGTCCACGGCCTGTATCCTCGTTCCGCCCGGCATCACGCTCTTCATGATACCGCCGCCGCCCCGCACAATCTCGGCTGCCGCCCCGGTCAGGCGGAACCGAAGTAGCGCTCGCGGTCCACGGCGGTGATATCGCTGATATGCAGCGGGAAATGCCCATCGCCGCGGTCGGCATAGAAGTGGCGCAGGGTGCGCTCGATGGTGGGAAAGGCGAGTTCGTCCCAGGGGATCTCGTGCTCCTCGAACAGCGCCACCTCGAGGCTCTCCGGGCCGGCGCCGAAGCCGCCCGCCAGGTCCGCCCGGAAGATCATGTAGACCTGGTTGATGTGCGGCAGGTTGATCAGGGTATAGAGGCCATGGATGCAGACCTCGGCGCAGGCCTCCTCGAGGGTCTCCCGGGCGGCGGCCTCGACGGTGGTCTCGGCGTTTTCCATGAAGCCGGCCGGCAGGGTCCAGAAACCCTGGCGCGGGGGGATGGCACGGCGACACAGCAACACCCGCGAGCCACTCACCGGCAGGGTACCGGCGACGATGCGGGGGTTCTGGTAATGAATGGTGCCGCACTCGTCGCACAGGTAGCGCGGACGGTCATCCCCGTCCGGAATGGCGAAGCGCACGGTATGGCCGCAGTGGCTGCAGAAGTTCATGGTGCTCCCTGGCAGGCTGGCGAGCGGCCCGGTAGCCGCCCGGCTCGGGGCTTGACGCCGGCGACGGCGGCCGGGTAGAAGGGATCAAACCCGATGGAAACCCCATGTTAGAGAAACTTCGCGAACGCCTGCAAGCACACCGGCCGCAGCGGCTGACGCTCGACCTGCCCCAGGCCGCGGTCCTGATGCCGATCGTCGACCGTCACGAGCCGACCCTGCTGTTCACCCGCCGCGCCGATCACCTCACCACCCACAGTGGCCAGGTGGCCTTTCCCGGCGGCAAGCGCGAGGCCCAGGACCCGGACCTGCTGAGCACGGCGCTACGCGAATCCCTCGAGGAGATCGCCCTGCCCCGCGAACGGGTCGAGCTGCTCGGCCGGCTCTCGGACGTCATCTCGCTGTACGGCATCAGCGTCACCCCCTACGTCGGCCTGATTCCCCCGGACCTGCCGCTCGTGCCCGACCTCAACGAGCTGGATGCGATCTTCGAGGTGCCGCTGTCGCTGTTCCTCGAGGACCGTCGCCACCACACCGACGTGATCCCGGTGAACGGTCGACCGCACTTCGTGCCGAGCTACCATGTCGCCGGCCAGGTGATCTGGGGGCTCTCGGCCATGATGCTGGTGGAACTGCTGGCCGAGGGCTTCGGCCGCGAGATCAGCCTCCACCGCGAGCCAGCGGGCGGTCGGCTGTGCTATTTTCCCGAGCGACTCCTGCGGGCCCGGGATGGCCTGGCCCGGGCGCCCTGACACCCATCTCCGCTGCCGCATGGGGACACGCCACTGACTCCACGACTCATACACCCCGTCCTGGACACCGCCGCCCTGCCCCGCCTGGTCGACGCCCTGGTGGAACAGGGCTGGTACCTCGGCGAAGCTGTCATCGCCCCCGAGCTCTGCGCCGAGCTCCACCGCGAGTTGACGCTCCTGGCCGACCACGACGCCCTGGACGCCGCCGGCATCGGCCGTGGCCAGGCGCACGCCCTGCGCCGCGACATCCGCGGCGACGCCATCCGTTGGCTCGACCGCGAGAGCCTGGCCCAGCGCCGCTATCTCGACGCCATGGGCGAGCTGCAGAACGCGCTCAACCGGGCGCTGTTCCTGGGGCTCTTCGAGTACGAGGCGCACTTCGCCCACTACCCGCCCGGCGCCTTCTACCAGCGCCATCTCGACAGCTTTCGCGGCCGCGCCAACCGGGTCATCTCCACCGTGGCCTACCTCAACCCCGACTGGCCCGCCGACGGCGGCGGCGAGATGGTGATCTTCGACGCCATCGACCCCGAGCGCGAGGTGGCGCGGGCGCGCCCCGCGGCCGGCACCTTCGTCTGCTTCCTCTCCGAAACCGTTCCCCACGAGGTGCTGCCCACCCGCCTGCCCCGGGCCAGCATCGCCGGCTGGTTCCGGCGCAACGCCTCGCTGGGCGGCCGGGTGGACCCGGCACGCTGATGGCGGGCAACGACGACACCCGCCGGCGCCCGTCGTGGCGGGCCGCGCTCGAGGCCCGCTGTGCCGAGCTGGAGGCCCGTAACGCGGCCCTCGAGGCGGAGAAACGCCATTACCAATGGTTGGCGGAGAGCACCACCGACCTGATCTCGCGCCACGCCCGGGACGGTACCTTC
The DNA here is from genome assembly GCF_022487945.1 of Halomonas flagellata. Taxonomy (NCBI): domain Bacteria; kingdom Pseudomonadati; phylum Pseudomonadota; class Gammaproteobacteria; order Oceanospirillales; family Halomonadaceae; genus Halomonas; species Halomonas flagellata. The sequence goes on along the minus strand of NZ_JAKVPY010000005.1, from coordinate 88,188 downwards.
CTCTACGCCTCGCGGGCCGCCCGCGACCTGCTCGGCTATGAGCCCGAGGAGCTGATCGGCGTCTCCGCCTACGACCTCTTCCACCCGTCGGACCTGGCCGACCTGCTCAACAAGTCGCCGCGGGTCTACTACCACGACGGCTTCTACCAGCAGACCTACCGCTTCCGTGCCAGGGACGGCCACTACGTCTGGTTCGAGACCACCAGCCGCACCCGTCGCGACCCGGCCACCGGCGAGCTGCTCGACATCCTCTGCGTCTCCCGCGACGTGGGCCGGCGCATCCGCGCCGAGGCCAACCGCGAGCGCCTCGCCCGGGTGGTGGAATCCACCACCGACTACGTGCTCTTCGTCGACGGCCAGGAGCGACTCTTCTACTCCAACGAGGCCGCCCGCCGGCTGCTTTCCCTGCCCCGGGAGGGGGGTGACGCCTGCCTGGAGCAGGCCTATACGCCGGCGTCGCTGGGCGTGCTGCGCGAGATCGTGCTGCCCGCCGTGGCCCGCTACGGCTCCTGGAGCGGCGAGCTGGAGATGCGCGGCCCGCGGGGGCCGGTGCCGGTCCTCAGCGTGGTGCTCGCCCACCGCGGCCCCGGCGCCGAGCCCGACCACCTCTCGCTGCTCAACCGCGACATCGGCCTGCGCAAGGCCGCCGAGGCCCAGGCCCGCCACCACCAGGAGCAGATCGCCCACGCCAACCGCCTGGCGACCACCGGCGAGCTGGCCTCCAACATCGCCCACGAGCTCAACCAGCCGCTGGGCGCCATCGCCAACTACGCCAGCGGCGCCCTGATGCAACTGCGCGCCGACCCCGGCCGGCCGGCCGGTGACCTGGAACTGCCGCTGACGCGCATCAGCGACCAGATCCAGCGCCTGGCCGAGCGGCTCCGCCATATCCGCACCTTCGTGCGCAAGGGCCAGACGCGCCCGCGCCCGGTGGCGCTCGCCGAAGTGGTCGACGCCGCCTGCCGGCTCTGCGAATGGCAGTACCACCAGGCCGGCGTCGCGCTCGAGCACGAGCTGCCCGAGACGCTGCCGCGGGTACAGGCCGACCCGGTGGCGCTCGAACAGGTGCTGGTCAACCTGCTGCTCAACGCCCTGGAAGCGAGCCGCAACCACCCCGGCGCCGATCGGGTGGAGATCCGGGCACGGCGCAGCGGCCCCCGGGAGGTCACCTTCACGGTCGACGACCGCGGCCCGGGCATTGCACCGGACGACGTCGAACGCATCTTCGCCCCCTTCCACTCCACGCGCCCCGACGGCCTGGGCATGGGGCTCGCCATCAGCCACTCGCTGATGGAGGCCATGGGGGGTCGCCTGGCGCTGGCCCCGGACGACGGTTCCGGCGGCGCCACCTTTGCCGGTACACTGCTCACCGAGCCCGCGCCGCTGCCCCCGGCGTAGCTCGCCCCACCTTGACTGCCCGGAGCCCCGCGTGACCGAGACCGCCAGCCCCCCGCCCTGCATCGCCGTGGTCGACGACGACGAGGCCCTGCGCGACTCCCTGGCCTGGCTGCTGGAATCGGTGGGCCTGTCGACCCGTGCCTACGGCGACGGCGAGGCCTTCCTCGCCGCGGCCCCCGAGGCCCACGACGCCATCCTGCTCGACGTGCGCATGCCCGGCCTGTCCGGCCTGCAGGTACAACAGCGGCTCAACGAGCGCGGCGACACCCCCCCGGTGATCTTCATGACCGGCCATGGCGACGTGCCCATGGCGGTGGCGGCGCTCAAGGCCGGCGCCTTCGACTTCATCGAGAAGCCCTTCAACCACCAGCAGCTGATCGACTGCGTGCAGCAGGCGCTGGCCGAGCACCAGCGAAAGCGCCGGGCCCGCTCGCGGCTCGAGACCCTCCAGGCACGCTACGTTGCCCTGCGCCCCAAGGAGCAGCAGATCCTGGTCCACGTGGCCGAGGGCATGACCAGCCGCGAGATCGCCGACCACCTCGGCGTCAGCGCCAAGACCGTGGAGGTCTACCGGCTGCGTGCCATGAAGGCGCTGGGGGCCGCCAATCTGGCCGAACTGGTCAGGATCTGCGTGGCGCTGGGGCTGGTGGAGGCGCTACCGACGGAACCTCGGCAGCGGTAGGTGGAGACGGTTCTTCCACCGGAGTGTGCGGTACCGTACCGACATCGTGCGTGCCGGACGCCAACCTATAGCTCATGGAACCCCAAGCGCCGACTATCGACATCACCGCCGAGCCACGGGCATTGAAGCGCGCCCTGGGCGAGTACCGCACGCCGCGCCTGGCGCGCAGCGTCGTGGAACTCATGGTCACGGTGGTCCCCTTCGCCGCCCTCTGGATACTGATGTGGGGCACCCTGAGCGCCGGCCACTGGCTTGGCCTGTTGCTCGCCGTGCCCGCCGCGGGGTTTCTCGTGCGCTTGTTCATGATCCAGCACGACTGCAGCCACGGGTCATTCTTTCGTTCCCGACGTGCCAATGACTGGGTCGGCCGAGCCATCGGCATCTTGACCCTGACGCCCTACGATCTCTGGCGACACAGCCATGTCCTCCATCATGCCAACTCCGGCAATCTCGATCGCCCGCGCGTCGGCGGCATCGACACCCTGACCGTGCGCGAGTTCCGGGGCTTGCCGCGAACGCAGCAGCTACTCTATCGCTTGTACCGGCACCCGCTGGTGCTGTTCGGTGTCGGCCCGACGTACCTGTTCATCCTGGACCATCGCCTGCCAGTGGGTTTCATGCGCGCGGGCTGGATGCCCTGGCTGAGCACCATGAGCACCAACGCGGCGCTCGCGCTTCTCGTCACCACCATGATCTGGCTGGTCGGCGTGAACCCCTTTCTGCTCGTGCAACTGCCCATCACGCTTCTCGCCTCATCGATCGGCGTCTGGCTGTTCTATGTCCAGCACCAGTTCGAGGACACCCTGTGGGAGCACGACGACGACTGGACGTTCCACGAGGCGGCGCTGTACGGCAGTTCCCACTATGACCTGCCGGGCCCCCTGCGCTGGTTCACCGCCAATATCGGGATCCACCATGTCCATCATCTCTGCAGCCGCATCCCCTCCTACCGGCTGTCCGAAGTGCTGCGCGACCATCCCGAACTGCGCCATATCGGCCGCCTCACCCCGCGGCAAAGCCTCGAGTCGGTGCGGCTTGTGCTGTGGGATGAGGAGCAGCGTCGCCTGGTCTCCTTTGCCGAGGCGCACGGGGCGGCCACCGACCGGGCTCCTAAACCGTGACCTCGTCGAGGAAGCCGTTGCCGCTGTCGGCGGCGGGCGCCTTCTCGGGTTCGGGGGGCGGCTCCAGGGCCTCGACCTGGCCGTCGGGGTTATCCAGCAGCTGGCGCAGCTGTTCGTAGTTCAGTGCCACGCTGGCCTCGCTGCTGTTGCGCTCCAGCAGTGCCAGGGTCTCGAGCAGCGCCGCCATGCCCTCCTCCTGCTCCTCGAGGGCCTGGTAGACCTGCACATAGGGCGTGTCGCCCTCCCAGCCGGCCTTGATCGGCTGGTCGATGATGTTGACTCGGGTGCCCTCCGGGACCCGATCGAACACCGACTCGATGTCCTCCGGGAACATGCGGATGCAGCCGCGGCTGGCGCGCATGCCGATGCCATCGGGCTGGTTGGTGCCGTGGATCAGGTAGCCGGGGATGTCGAGCAGGATGGCGTGGCGGCCCAGGGGGTTGTCGGGGCCGGGGGGCACCACCTCGGGGGGCGGGTCGCCACGCTCGGCGGCCTCTTCGCGCATCGAGCTGGGCGGATACCAGGCCGGATCCTCGAGGCGCATGGTGGTCTTGGTCACCCCCAGCGGGGTGTTGTAGCCCTCGCGGCCGATGCCGATGGGGTAGGTCTCGACCCGCGGCGTCTCGCCCTCGCCCACCTCGGGATAATAGTAGAGCCGCAGCTCGGCGATGTTGATCACGATGCCCTCGCGCGCCACCGGCGGCAGGATACGACGCGCCGGGATCACCACCTCGGTGCCCTCGCCCGGCACCCAGATGCTGACATCGGGATTGGCCCGGCGGATCTCCTCGTAGCCCACGTTGTGCTCGCGGGCCACGTCGAGCAGCGTCTCGTCCTCGCGGGTCTCGACGGTGTAGACCTCACCGATCACATCGCCGTCATCGGGCAGCGGGTAATGCCCCTTGGGCCACTCGGTCGCTTCCTCGGCCAGGGTCACGACCGAGAAAAGCAGGCCGCTGGCCACCAGCAGCCCTCCCAGGGTCCGCCTCAACCACCGCGGGGCTTGCCCCGACACACCAGGGTTACAGCTCGCTATTGCCATACTCTCGCCTCTTCCATGCTGCCGCGGTCCTCGCAACCTCGGCACGATCATCATGCACCAGTGTACCGGGAGCGCGCCCATCATGAGCAGGAACACTGTTGGGTTTTGTCACAGACGCCCCTCATGCCTTACGCCGAACCCGGTCGGCCGGCGGTCACAGCACCGCCGCCACGACCAGCAGACCGCAAGCGCAGGGGGTCTTGATGCGGATCAAGTCTCGTTCGGCGCCAGCGGGCTATGCTGAAACACCTATCGCCTCGTCACGAGGGCCCATGCCTCATGCAGCAGCAGGCGTCACGAGGCGGCGCCGAACTCCGCTCCCCCTTCGATCCGGGCATGGCGCCGGCTCGAGTCCCTTCCCCTTGTTCAACAAAGCGAGAGTGAATCATGAACATTACAACCTTTCATGACGTGGTCGAGTGGACACGGGCGTTACATGAGCATCTGGCACAGTGCCTGAAACATTGCGCTTCACAGCATGAAGAAGAGCGTGCCAAGTGGCTGCTGGGCTATCTGTCGGATCATGAAGCGGCGCTGGAAACAGTCGTGGCCGGTTTCGAGAAGCAGGCCGATCCCAAGGCATTGAACACCTGGCTCTACGACTACCAGTCATATGCCCCCATCAAACCGCACAAGACATGCACCGAACCCTACGCAAAGATGAGCTTCGACGAGATATGTCAGGAGATCTTCGACCTCCACGAGCAGGTCATCGGTTTCTACCGCTATCTCGAAGGCCGTACCGAGATTCCCGAGACGCGCGCGTTGATCGGTGAGCTCCTGAAACTGGAAGAGCATGAAGCGATGCGCCTGGTCCACCAGACCAACCGCTCCAGGGATCTCTGAATGACTCATGAGCGTTCCAGCTCGGCGACGGTTCGGACGTCGCCAGATGAACTGGTATACGCGGACCAGACACCGGCGTTCGAGCGAGTGTGTGCACTGTCTGCACACCACGTGACCTTCTATGAAACCTTTGTGGGGCCCTGGATACGGCTATTTTCAGGCGCCAGTGAGACACGGTGACAGCGACCCACCTTTGCGGGCTCAACGCCGAAGCCGATGCCTGGCAGGAAGTGTTCGCCCTCCAGTCCCGGATGGCCTGCCATGACAGCTCCAAGGCTCATGGCGGGCATTATCCTGGATGTTCTGATCAACGAAACGGTAATGCTCTTCCTTGAAACGCGTCCACCAGTCATGGCAGATCTTGACACCATGCTCCGTCAGGATTTCCTCGATGCAGTCGAGACAAAGACGTGAGGCGTCGTAGGCGAGATCGAGGGTGTGTTTCTTGTCATCGAACGTCACCCGGTCGATGCCATAGAGCCCATCGATCTCGCCGATGGCCGCTTGAAGCTGCTCGTGATCACAGGGTTCCAGCTTCAGATGCCTGCTGACACAGGTCACTTCGGAAACCCCCAAGCGATGCTCATCCTTCATGTCACTTCCTCCCTTCGATACCAGGCCATACGATTCTGGAACACCTCGACACCCGACGGCCCCGGATGGCGGTCATGAAAGCGAGTGTCTCCGCGGGAACGCATGGACGTTCCTTCACTATAAGGGCGGTCAACGATGCCTGCCTTGACACAGGTCACGTCGCTCACTTTCCTCAAATCGGCGATGGGATCTGTGCCCTTATCGGATGGCATGGGAATGAGGGAAGGGGCCGAAGCCACTGGATTGACGGGGATCAAGCGGGAGGTCATGCCAGTGGTCTATGGTTGAGGATAGAATCTTGTTACTGCTCCAGGAATCACCTTCCATGTTTCAGCGACCGTCATCGCCCCGTGTTCCGCCTCTCCTGACCTTGAATTGGGTCAGGCCCGCGCTGGTGGGGCTGGTAGTGGTGGTTGCCTTGCTGCTGAGCGGACACTCCCTGGCTGCCATGGAGCAGACTGGGCAAGCCAGCGCCAGCCGGAACGGCGTCTCCGCCACGACCGTGGCCTTTTTGTTGGAGTGGAACGACCATCACTGTCAGCACGATGAAGGCCGTGTCTCGTCAGCCTGGGGGCTGGCCCATGGCAAGCGCCAGGATCCCCAAGGCGATAGTGGTCCCGCCATCGGCTTCGCGGCCCCCTGCGCCCGCCTGATCACGGCGGCAGCCGGCAAGCCGTCTCGTCCAGCCCGTTCTGCCCCCCTTCCTCTCTTCCTCTTGACGCAGCGCCTGCGTCCCTGAGCCTCCGGTCCGACGAGCCCTACCAGCGATGCGATCGATGATAGGCCGAACATCCGCGCGCTTGGGCTCACTGCAGACGCTCGTAGCCCGCAAATACGACGGGCCAGTGCTTGGACATCGCAACCGGGGAGGACAAGACAATGACGAACGATCGGTGCCATCCGCTCAGGATGGCCACGCTCCTGGTGATGCTGGTCGTCCCCCCGACCACCGTGGCGAACGACGAGCACGATTCCGTTCCCCAGGCGGAGAGTGCGACATCATCGACGGCGCCTTCCGAGCCACAGTCCCTCGAGCAGCGAGTCGCCACTCTCGAGGAGGAACTGGCCAGGGTCGAGACGAGCCTGGAGGCTCTGCAGCCCGACATGACCATGATCATGCCGGATTTTGCCGAACGCTTTCATGTCATGCATCGAGCCGGAGACGCTGGCGACTGGGCCGTGGCCAATCACGAATTATTGACGATGCGACAGATCACCGACCGAGTGAAGCGCTTCGATCCGCAGAACGGTGCTCTGCTCGACAGCTACCTGTCGGGACCACTGAACAAGCTCGCGGAACTCATCGAGCATCGTGACCAGGAAGCGTTCGGCCAGGCCCTGGAGCAGACGGTTCAGGTCTGCAATGCCTGTCATCAGGCGGTGGGGAGTCCCTTCATCCGGGTCACGCTCGAGCCTCCGGAGGCGCTGAACATGCGCCACCCCCATCAACTCCAGTCGAGCGAGGCCTCTCGCGTGCACACCCATGGCGAAGCGCGAGAGGCCATGGGCGGCCACATGTCCGGTGGCCATCACGAGGGGGAGACCACGGATGATCACTAGCCCTGGATCATGAGCCATGTGTTGACTGGTCCGTGGTCGATGACGGTCTCATCGACGTCTTCCATGACATCCCGACCTCCCGCAGGCGGTCGCCCACGCCCCTCCGGGGCCTCAACACCTAGGAAATGCCTCTCATGAAGAACTCTCTGCAGAGACCGTGGCTGGCTTGTCTCATGGCCGGCGTCGCCCTCGGAGCCTCGACTGCCGCCATGGCGGCCAGCGACCGAGCATTCGTGCCGATGGGGACCGCAGATGCAGTAGATATCATCGACCTGGGCCGTCAGGAGGTGATATCGACCGTGACCGATACGATCAACACACACGGCTCCGCGCTCACTCCCGACGGTCAGCAGCTCATCCTTGGCAGTCTCACCCCTCAGGAAGCCGGTAGCGAGATCGCGCGCCCCGAGGGCGTGACGGAAGACGAGCACGCGGCCCATCATGGCGATGCCAGCACGGCTTCCATGGAGGAAGCGAGCACCGGCCTGCTTTACGTCGCCGACACCGCCACGAGCCGCATCATCAGGACCCTGGAGGTGCCAGGGCCCGTGCATCATGTGCTGGTCACGCAGGATGGACGCCATGCCGTCTCGACCCATCCCACCGGCGGAGGCATCAGCGTGGTGTCGCTGGAAAGCGGCCAGGTGATCGCCTCGGTACCCACGGGGCCGAACCCGAACTACCTGGTTCAGCATGACAAGGGCTCGATACTGGTCAGCAATGCGGGTAACGGCACCATCAGCGAGGTCGACCCCCTGCACTGGTTCGTGCGGCGCAACATGCGCGTCGGCGGCAGCCCGGAGCACATGGTGCTCTCGAAGGACGGCGACCGCCTGTACGTTAACGATAATACCGGAGGGAGAACCCTGGCGCTGAATCTCCCGACCGGGAGTGTGGCAGAAGAATATGAGATCGGCACGGCGCCTCACGGCATCGACCTGAGTCCGGATGGCCAGAGGCTCTATGCGACGAGTCAAGGCGATAATCGCATCGTCAGGATCTCCCTCAAGGACGGCACACGACATAGCGCCGAGCTGTCTCCGGCCCCTTACCATCTCGCCGTGGCGCCCACCGATGGCCGAGTTCTGGTCACCAGCCGCGTAGAACCCCACCTGTGGATCGTCGACCCGGATTCCCTCGAGGTGTTGCAGACCGTGGAACTGGGAGGCATCGGTCACCAGATATCTCTCGAGCCTTCGGGTTCTAGGTGAACCAGCAACAGGCGATTATCAAATCGCCCATTCCCGGGAGGCTGTAGGGCGAAGGCTCACCAAAGGGAAGCATGTGACAGGAGGTGACCATGCAACTGGTAGATAGTTCACGCTCCAGGAAAAGCAGATATCCTCCTTGAAAAGTGAAATATCATTCACTCATCCTTAGCAATTCTTGGAGAGAGGACGTGACCGAGATTCTAGCCGGCATCGTAACGTTCACAGGTGTTGTGATGCTGTTGGTTGCAGCGTTACTCGTCGCCAGGAAGTGGATGGTCGCTACTGGTCAGATAAACCTGTTTCTCAACGGTGACACCTCTCACCCCTTGGTCATCGAGCCAGGAAGAACGCTACTGGATACCTTGGCAAATCAAGAAATATACCTTCCAGCGAGCTGCGGTGGACGGGGTATCTGCGGAACTTGCAAAGTCTGCATACGCAAGGGCGCTGGCTCTCCCCTGCCGAGCGAGTTGTCCTTGGTAACGCTGGCCGAAAGACGCAAGGGGATCCGACTGGCTTGTCAAGTCAAGGTCAAGTCGGACATGGCCGTCGAGTTGCCAGCTGAATACTTCAGCGTTCGACAGTGGAAATGCCGGGTTCTCTCCAGCCGTAGCGTGGCCACTTTTATCAAGGAAGTGGTTCTGGAACTTTCTGATGGCGAATCGCTTCCCTTCCGCGCAGGTGGCTACGTCATCGTACAGTGTCCGCCCCACAAGCTTCACTACGCAGATTTTGACATTGATCCGCGATTTCAGGAACCGTGGAATAAACTTGACCTGTGGCAATACTCCTCTCACGTGAAAGAAGGCACAGAGCGGGCTTACTCCTTGGCAAATTATCCTTTGGAAAAAGGCATCTTGATTCTCAATGTGCGCATCGAGCTCCCACCGCCTTCACATCCGAAAGCACCGCCGGGGACCGTTTCTTCCTATTTGTTCAGTCTCAAGGCTGGCGACTCCATGACTGTAAGTGGCCCGTACGGTGAGTTTTTTGCCCGCGAAAGCGATGCCGAGATGGTGTTTGTTGGTGGTGGAGCGGGGATGGCCCCTATGCGCTCTCATATCTTCGATCAGCTTGAGCGTTTGCATACCAGTAGACGGATCAGTTTCTGGTACGGTGCCAGAAGCCTTCAGGAAGCCTTCTACGTAGAGGATTTTGACCGCCTGGCTGCTGAGCATGTGAATTTCCAGTGGATTTTAGCCCTTTCTGACCCACAGCCGGCAGATAACTGGCAAGGGGCACGCGGCTTCATCCATGAGGTAGTCCGGGAACGGTATCTGGCAAATCACCCTGCCCCTGAGGATATTGAGTACTACCTGTGTGGACCGCCAGCAATGATCGATGCCTGCGTGCTGATGTTGACAGACCTGGGCGTAGAACCGGAGAACATACTATTTGATAAATTCGGCTAAACATGCGTGCTGGCCCCGACCTGCAGTTCATGATTGATGAAGTTGCCGAGGCGACCAGCTCCCGGAACGATCGGCGAACGGGAGGCTGTGAAGTCGGTCAGCAGGAAGAAACCGAGGCGCTTGCGGGCAAACAGTCGGGCTTCGACCTGTAGACGGCACAGGCCGATACCCAGCAGCCAGGCCATGACAAGACGGGGCATCGGCACCGCCTTTTTCCGGAAAAGCATATATCTCGGCAGGAGTATTTCGCTTCGCCGCGGGCAACCTCAGAGCCACACCGAGGTTTTCAGCGCAGCATTGACTTGATATGGGTCAATGGTCATGGTCCGATTCTGGGCTATGGTGAGGGGTACATCCTTCCACAGGAGCCCTGCCGCATGGCTAGGCATGCCCCCTTTCCCAAGCATTCCACGCGGCCTGCCTCCGCGTGGCCTCGCCTTGGGATGGTCATCCTGCTGGGCATGGTGCTGCTGCTCTTCATTGCCGCCACGAAGGCGGATGTGCCCTCCTCCACCGCGTCTGGCCAGGTTGGCATCGAGCTTCACTCGGACACGCACTCGAACGCCGAACGCATCGACGCGGAACGTCCTCGGCCGCACTGTCACCATGGCCATGGCACTCGCCATGCCGGCAGCGCCCTGTTGCGCCAGGAACGCCCGGACCTCGAGTTCGAGCCCCTTCCCTTGAGCATGGCAACCCCCGTCATGGCACCTCGGCTTGTCACCGCCTGCGGCACGCCACGTGCCCTTCCCGCCCCATCGCCGGTTGCAGTCTACCTTTTGACTCAACGCTACAGGGTCTAAGTCATCCCCGTTTCCCTAGCCCCGCACGATTCCAGACGTCGACGCGCGGGAGGAACCCGTGCCCCGCCAAGAGAAAAACATGAACATTCGCAAGCACGCCCGCGGGCTCGGTGTGGGGCACGACTTAGCGGAAGTCACGATGAGGCATTTATGAACGCACTGTTTTACTTCCTGCTTTGGGCAGCGATCCTCTTCTTGATGATGCGCTTTGGCTGTGGAGCCCACGTCATGGGGCACCGCCATGGCAGGAGCAAGCATGGCGACGATAGTCCAGAGGATCCACACGCCACCGAGGGGCTGAAGTGGATTCCGCCAGCCGAGGACGTCGATCCCGTCTGCGGCAAGACCGTCAGAACCGAAAGGGCCAAGCCGAGCGTCCACGATGGCCACGTCTTTTACTTCTGCTCTCGTGACTGCCGGGAGCGCTTCGAGGCCGCGCCCGAACAGTATCTCGCACCTGCAGCAAAGGCCTTGCCTACCCAACCGGAGAACGAAGATGCCTGATGCCGATGTTCCGTCGACAACCAAGCCGCGTTACGGAACCCGCTTGCCGGTTCAGGCCACGCCACGGATTCCCGTGATCGCGCTCGGGATGAGCCTGGGGCTGTTTCTGGCAGTGACCTTCATCCTATGCGTCGGCTTCGACCTGCTGTTTCCCGACCAAGCGATGTATGAGAGTTGGCTGCGCCTGCTGCCTGGCTTCACCTGGCTGAGCTGGCCAAGTTTTTTCCTGGGCCTGGCTGAAAGCTTCGGCTACGGCTGGTACGTCGCCTTGGTCTTTGGCCCGCTCTACAACTTCTTTGTCACACGCCTCAACCGGCACAGTAGAGCATAGGCCATGAACGAAACCATCAATCATACCGGGGGCTGGGGCCTCGCACTGATCGTCGTCGTCTTGGTGTCCTGGTTCTTCTATCGCTATTTCGCACCGATGAACTGGCGCGAATGGGCCGGTGCCGGCGCGGTGCAGGCCTTTATCATCGCGCTTTACGCCGAGATGTATGGCTTTCCGCTCACCATCTATCTGTTGGTGCGTTTCTTCGGTCTGGATAGCGAGTCTGTCAGCGCCAGTCTCTGGTCGACGCTGGTGGGGCTGGGAGAAACCGGCATGCTTGTCTCCATGCTGCTTGGCTACGGGCTCGCGTTTACCGGCATCGGCATCTTTATCCAGGGCTGGCGGCAAGTGTACAAGGCACGGCGCGAGGGCCGCCTGGTGACCGGCGGACTATATGCCCTGGTACGGCATCCGCAGTACACAGGTTTGTTCATCGCCTTGTTCGGCGAAGGCGTAGTGCATTGGCCGACGCTATTCTCGGTCGGCCTGTTTCCGGTGGTCGTGCTTGCCTATGCTTGGCTGGCCCACCGCGAGGAACAGCAGATGCTGGCCCGGTTCGGTGACGCCTATCGCGCCTATCAGCGGCGAGTACCGATGTTTATTCCTCGCTGGGGGCAGTGGCGGAAGCTAGCGGATACTTCACGCAATACGCACGATGAGCCGGGGTTTCACTAACATGGATTCACACATCAAGGCATGCGTGGGGCGTTGATTCCATTCCACCGAAGATGCCGAAAGTTGACCGGGATCACGAGCCGCATGCTTTCAGCTCTATCTTATCTTGACCCTTGGGTTACCCGCAGGTTTTACCCTGTCATCAGGGCAGGATAATTCAATTCAACATGAAAGGAGATCCGACCATGTGGGGCGACATGATGGCGTATATGGGGAGTTACGGCTGGGGGCATATGCTCTTCGGCGGGCTCATGATGGTGTTGTTCTGGGGCGCCGTCATTGCCTTGGCCGTTCTCCTGGTGCGTGGCCTGACCCGAGGCCGGGGCGAGGCCATTTCTCAACAGCGGCCAACGGCACTGGACATTCTGCAAGAACGTTACGCCCGCGGCGAGATCGACCAGCAGGAATACGAGCAACGCAGGCGCGATCTGCGGCATTGACGACGCTGCACAGGCACCATGGCGTCCCTCACTCGCGGGAAGGAACACCCTGAGATACCACCAGCCAACGAAGGTAATGGAGACGGCTTCATGACTCAGCAGCACATCAAGCGACGCGAGCACTCGCATCACGGTAGGCTGAAGGAAGGCACAGATGCCGGCGCCATGAAAGGCACCGATCACAAGGCTTCGGCTTCCCAATACACCTGCCCGATGCATCCCGAGGTCGTCTCCGACCAGCCGGGTGACTGCCCGAAGTGCGGCATGTACCTCTTGCCCGTGGGAAGCGACGACGCTCAGGCGCCTTCCGATCATGGCAAGCATGCCCAGTGCCACGGAGATGCCACCGACCATGCGGGAAGCGAACCGGTGCGTGGCGGCAAGTACGACAAGGTGCCGGCCGGACATACCGGCGCCGTCTACACCTGCCCCATGCATCCCGAAGTGCGCCAGACCACCCCCGGTGCCTGCCCACTGTGCGGTATGGGGTTGGAGCTGGAATCGGCGGCGGTCGGCGATGAAGGGCCGAATCCCGAGCTGGTCGACTTTACCCGACGTTTCTGGGTCGCGGCCGTGCTCACGCTTCCGGTCCTGATACTGACAATGAGCCCTTACCTGGGCCTTGCGGCCATTCGCGACTTCTTCGGCGAGCGAAGCGCGATGTGGATCGAGTTCGCGCTCAGCACGCCGGTGATCCTGTGGTCCGGCTGGCCGTTCTTCGTGCGCGGCGTTAATTCCTTCCGCACCCTGAACCTCAACATGTTCAGCCTGATCGGGATGGGGGTCGGCGCGGCCTATCTCTTCTCGATCGTCGCGGTGCTGGTACCCGGCATCTTCCCCGAGGGTTTCCGCCGGGAAGACGGTACCGTCGGTGTCTATTTCGAGGCCGCGGCGGTGATCGTGACCCTGGTCCTGCTGGGCCAGGTGATGGAGTTGCGCGCCCGCGAGGGCACCGGCAAGGCGATCCGGGCACTGCTCGACATGGCCGCCAAGACTGCTCGGCTGATCCGGCCCGACGGCAGCGAAGAGGAGGTGGCGCTGGAAGACGTGCAGGTGGGCGATCACCTGCGGGTGCGGCCCGGAGACAAGGTGCCGGTAGACGGTGTGGTCGTCGAGGGGCGCTCCTCGATCGACGAGTCGATGATTTCCGGTGAGCCGGTGCCGGTGGAAAAAGTCGAAGGTGACAAGGTCACGGGGGCCACGATCAACGGCACAGGCAGCCTGATCATGGAGGCCACCCGCGTCGGTGCCGATACCATGCTCAGCCAGATCGTCGAGATGGTGGCTGCCGCTCAGCGCTCGCGCGCGCCGATCCAGAAATTCGCCGACAAGGTGGCGGGCACGTTTGTCCCCGCGGTCATTGGTGTCGCCATTCTCTCCTTCATCGCCTGGGCGATCTGGGGCCCGGCGCCGGCGCTGTCCTATGCGCTGGTCTCGGCGGTAGCGGTGCTGATCATCGCCTGTCCCTGTGCACTGGGCCTGGCCACGCCGATGTCGATCATGACGGCCACCGGGCGCGGCGCCCAGCTGGGGGTACTGATCAAGAATGCCGAGGCACTGGAGCGTTTCGCCAAGGTCGATACGCTGATGGTCGACAAGACCGGCACGCTGACGGAGGGCAAACCGAAGCTGGTGGCGGTGCTACCGGAGGCGGGGCATGACGAGGCCGAGGTGTTGCGCCTGGCGGCCAGCCTCGAGAAAGGCTCCGAGCACCCGCTGGCCGAGGCCATCGTCACCGGCGCCGAGGAACGCGACGTATCCCTCGCCGATGCCACCGATTTCGAGGCCGTGACCGGCATGGGCGTCAAGGGGGTCGTGGACGGCAAGTCGGTGGCCCTCGGCAACGCCAAGCTGATGGCCGAGCTGGGCCTCGACGGCGGCCGGATCTCCGAGACCGCGAACGCCCGCCGCGATGAGGGCGAAACGGTGATGTTCGTCGTGCTCGACGGCCAGATCGCCGGCCTGGTCAGCGTGGCCGACCCCGTGAAGGAGACCACACCCGACGCCCTGAAGGCCCTGCACCGGCTGGGATTTCGCATCATCATGGCCACCGGCGATAATGAGCGTACCGCCCGTGCCGTCGCCGGCCGGCTGGGTATAGACGAGATCCGCGCCGACGTGCTGCCCGAGGACAAGGCCCGCATCATCCGTGAATTGCAGGAACAAGGCCGCAAGGTGGCCATGGCCGGCGATGGGGTGAACGACGCCCCCGCCCTGGCCCAGGCGGATGTCGGTATCGCCATGGGCACCGGCGCCGACGTGGCGATCGAAAGCGCCGGCTTCACGCTGGTCAAGGGCAACCTCGACGGCATCGTCCGGGCCCGCAAGCTGTCGCTGGCCACCATGCGCAACATCAAGCAGAACCTGTTCTTCGCCCTGGTCTACAACGGGGCCGGAGTACCGATCGCCGCCGGGATCCTCTATCCGTTCCTCGGCATCCTGATCGGGCCGATGTTCGCCGCCTTCGCGATGAGCGCATCCTCGCTGTCGGTGGTGATGAATTCGCTGCGCCTGCGCCGGGTGAGGATCTGATCATGAATGACGAAAAGGGGTGACTGGAGCGAGGACCCAGCAAGGGCACCTTCTGGCTCATGGTAGCGCTCGCCCTGGCGGTGATGGGCTTCCTGCTCTGGGGGGAGCACAAGGTGCACCTGCTCGGTGCCCTGCCCTGGCTGATCCTGCTCGCCTGTCCGCTGATGCATGTGTTCATGCATGGAGGACACGGGGGTCATGGCGGACATGATGGCCACAAGGGAGGACGCGATGAGTGACGACGTACCCGCCTATGGCCTGTGGGGCCTGGTCATTCTCAACTCGGCGATCTTCATCTTCTTTACCTTCAGCTTCTTCAAGCCGCAGACGCGCCGCGACTGGCGCTCGCTCGGGGCCTTCAGCGCCTTCCTGGTGGCGCTGTTCACGGAGATGTACGGCTTCCCGCTGACCCTCTACTTCATCTCCGGCTGGCTGCAGTCGCGCTACCCGGAAGTGGACTGGTTCAGCCACGATGCGGGGCATCTGCTGGAGATGCTGTTCGGCTGGCAGGCCAACCCGCACTTCGGGCCGTTCCATCTGCTGAGCATGGTGTTCATCGCCGCGGGTTTCTGGCTCATCGCCGCCGGTTGGCGGGTGCTCTATGCCGCCCAGCGGCGGGGAGAGCTGGCTACCACCGGACTCTACGCTCATGTCCGGCATCCCCAGTATGCCGGCTTCGTGCTGGTGATGGCCGGTTTCCTGCTGCAGTGGCCCACCCTGCTGACCCTGGCCATGTTCCCGGTATTGGTGTGGATGTACTCCCGCCTGGCGATCCACGAAGAGCGCGAGGTAGCGCGCCAGTTCGGCGACAAATGGCAGACCTACGCGGCCAGCACGCCGCGATTCATTCCGCGTCTACGAGCCACTCACCCCAGTGGCCAGCGCCCGGTCGGGAGCCAATCATGACCACACTGGCACAGCAGGGGGCCGAAGAGCGCGCGGCGGGCCTGGTGACCGTCGGCGCCATGTTCGTGGCGCTGATGTTCGCCAACTCGCCACTGCGCGACTTCTACCAACTGGTGCACCATACCCCCGTGTCGGTTCAGGTCGGCACCCTGGGCATCGACAAGCCGTTGATCCTGTGGATCAACGACGGGCTGATGGTGTTCTTCTTCCTGCTGATGGGCGTCGAACTCAAGCGCGAGATGCTCGGTGGCCTGCTTGGCTCGGCCCGGCAGGTGGCGCTGCCAGCGATCGCGGCAGCCGGTGGCATGCTGCTGCCGGCGCTGGTCTACCTGCTCGTCAGTGGCACCGAGGGCATCGCCGCCCACGGCTGGGCCGTGCCCACTGCCACCGACATCGTACTGGCGTTGGCGGTGTTGTCGCTGTTCGGCGAGCGCGTGCCTCCCGCACTGCGGGTGTTCCTGATGGCCCTGGCGGTCTTCGACGATCTCGGCGCCATCGCGATCATCGCGCTGTTCTATACCGAGCGTCTCGCCGGGGAGGCGTTGTTGATTGCCGGTACGGCTCTTGCCGGATTCGTCCTCCTCAATCGCTTCCGGGTCACGCGCGCCATGCCCTATGTGCTGCTGGGGCTGGTGCTGTGGGTGGCGGTACTCAAATCCGGGGTCCATGCCACCCTGGCCGGCGTCGCCATCGCCCTGGCCATCCCCGCCAGAACGCAGGACGGCCGGCAGGAAGGCTCGCCCCTCGCTCGCACTTACCATGACCTGCGGCGCTGGGTCACCTTCGGGGTCGTCCCGGTATTCGCCTTCTTCAACGCAGGAATCGTGATACGAGCAGCAGGCGACGGCTTCAGTGACGTCTTCCTCGGAGTGGCCCTCGGCCTCTTGCTGGGTAAGCAGTTGGGAGTCTTCTCACTCGCCTGGCTGGCGATCCGGCTGCGCCTCGCCCGGCTTCCCGCGGGTGTTCGATGGTGCCATCTGTACGGGGTGGCCGTGCTGGCGGGCATCGGTTTCACCATGAGCCTGTTCATCGCCGGGCTCGCCTTCGATACCCCGGCGGCCCTGACCGCGGCCCGCCAGGGCGTGTTGGCCGCCTCGGCTATCGCGGCGCTGGTCGGCGCTGCGGTATTGGCGGTAACGCTGCCCCACTCGGCGGCCCCGCAATCCGAATCCAGGAGGCGATCATGAAACGCAGACGCTTTCTCGTCGGCGCGACGGTGGTGATCGGCGGCGTCGGGACGGCATTCACGGCCGTGCCATTCATTGCCTCCTGGCAACCCAGTGCGCGCGCCAGGGCCGCCGGCGCCCCCGTAGAGGTCGATGTCAGCAAGCTGGAGCCGGGGGAGCAGGTGACCGTGGAATGGCGCGGAAAGCCCATCTGGGTGTTGCACCGCACCCCGGAGATGCTTGATCGGCTGGCGACGCTGACGGACTCCGACAGACTCCGTGATCCGCTGGCCAAGGTGGCGACACAGCAGCCGGCCTATATCACCGGGCCGCTACGCTCGCTCAAGGAGGTGTATCTAGTGGTCATCGCGATCTGTACCCACCTCGGCTGCGTTCCCTCGTTTCGGCCCGAGCCGGGCTCGGTCGGCGACGACTGGCCGGGCGGCTACTTCTGCCCGTGCCACGGCTCCCGGTTCGGCTTCGCCGGCCGCGTGTTCAAGGCGGTGCCGGCGCCGACCAATCTGGAAATCCCGCCGTACCGCTTCCTGTCCAATACCCGGATCGAGATCGGCGTCGACCCTGAACCATCGACATCCTGACCATAAGAGGCAACATCCCATGCCAGCCAAGACATCGACCACCAAGGCTCGCCGCGCTCCGCGCAAGCGCCAATCCACCGCCCCGCAAGAGGCCACCGACCGGGTGAACCCACCCGAGCCCGGACCGGTCACCTCCCCGAGCCACCCGGCAGCGGAGCTGCTCACCTATCAGCTCGACCTGTGGCGACGCGGCGTGCGCTACCTGGACACGCTGCGTGAGCGCGCGAACAACATGCTCGAGCACGAGCGGGCCGGCATGCCGCCGCTGCTCGACTTCGACTACGAGACGATCCTCGACGCCCGCCGGCTGGAGCGCCCCGCCAACTATGCCCTGCTGCGGGTCACACGCGTGGGGGATGACTGCCTGGAGGACTGCCTCGATGCCAGCAAGCCGCCGGTGGTCATCGTCGATCCGCGCGCCGGCCACGGCCCGGGCATCGGCGGCTTCAAGCGTGACTCCGAGGTGGGCATGGCCCTCCACGAGGGCCACCCGGTCTACTTCGTGATCTTCTTCCCGGAACCCTTGCCCGGCCAGACCCTGGACGACGTGCTGCACGTCCTGCGCCGCTTCGTCGAGACGGTGGCCGCGCGTCACCCCGGCCAGCCGCCGGTGCTCTACGGCAACTGCCAGGCGGGCTGGGCCATCGCGCTGCTCTCCGCCGACTGCGAGGGCCTGGTGGGGCCGGCAGTGCTCAACGGCTCGCCTCTCTCCTACTGGGCGGGTGAATCCGGCGTCAATCCCATGCGGCTGGCCGGCGGACTGCTGGGCGGCGCCTGGATGACGCACCTGTTGGCGGACCTGGGCGATGGCCGCTTCGATGGCGCCCACCTGGCCGCCAACTTCGAATCGCTCAAACCGGCCAATACCCTGTGGCAGAAGGACTACCAGCTATTCGCCGATATCGACGGCCAGCGCGAACGCTTCCTCGACTTCGAGCGCTGGTGGACGGGCTTCTACGCGCTGAGCAAGGAAGAGATCACCGCCATCGTCGAGAACCTCTTCGTCGGCAACCAGCTCGAACGCGGGGAGCTGCAGGTCTGTCCGGGCTGCACCGTCGATCTCCGGCGTATCCGCAATCCACTGGTGATCTTCGCCTCCAGCGGTGACAACATCACCCCGCCCCATCAAGCGCTCAACTGGATCCCCGCGGTCTACCCGAGCACAGAGGCGCTCAAGGCCGCCGACCAGCACATCGTCTACCTGCTCAATACCCATGTGGGCCACCTGGGCATCTTCGTGTCCTCCAGGGTCGCGCGCCTCGAGCACCGGGCGATCCTCGAGAATGTCGGCGAACTGAACGACCTGGCGCCCGGCCTCTACGAGATGCGCATCGACAACCCCACCGGCGACCCCGACTGCCACAAGCCCCAGTTCCAGGTGCGCTTCGAGGAGCGCCGCGTGGAGGACCTGGAGTATCCCGACCAGGCCCCGGCATTCGACCGGGTGCGCGCCCTCTCCGAGCACAACGTGGCCCTCTACGAGACCTTCATCGGTCCCTGGGTTCGCCTGGCCGTCAATCCCTGGCTGGCGGAGACGCTGCGCCAGCTGCATCCCGCACGTACCAGCCGGCTGATGTTCTCGGAACGCTTCGCCCCCTGGATGACCGGCGTGAAGTGGCTGGCAGACGTGACAGAACCCGCACGGGAGCCGCTCGATGACGACAATCCCTTTCGGCAGTGGGAAGCCCTCGTGAGCGAGTCGATTGCCTCGGCACTGAGCCTTGCCGGCACCACCCGCGACAGCCTGTACGAGATAGGGTTTCGCAGCCTCTACGGCTGGGGGCTGCCGAGTGAGGACAAGAGGCAGAGCTGAGGCCGAGCCGGTTCACAGCAAATCCTGCAGAGCAAGTAGCCCATCAAAGGAGAACATCGGATGAAGATCGAGACCTTTCAAGACCTGATCGAGTGGACCCGGCAGCTGCATGCCTATCTGGCAGAGTGCCTGAAGCACTGTGCCACCCGGCAGGAGGAAGCCCGCGCCAAGTGGTTACTGGAGTATCTTGCGGATCACGAGGCGATCCTGGAACAGGCCGTGGCCGGCTTCGAGAAGCAGGCCGATCCGAAGGCCCTGCACACCTGGGTCTACGATTACCTGTCCCATGCCCCCATCGCCCCGCACCAGGTGTGTCATTCACCCTATGCCGAGATGAGCTTCGATGACATCTGCCAGGCAATCTTTGCGCTGCATGATCAGGTCCTCAAGCTGTACCGCTACCTGGAAGGACGCGCCGAGATCCCCGAGACCCGTGAGCTCGTTCGCGAGCTCTTGAAGCTGGAGGAACACGAGGCGATGCGCCTGACCCATCAGATCAACCGAGCCCGAGACCTCTAGATGAACCGGGACCATCTTCCGCCCCCGGAGAAGGAGGACCTCGATCGTATGGTATGGGGAACGGCCAGCGGGATCGGCACGCCACAAGGCCGGCTCCAGGTGTCGACGGCACAGGGGCAGTCGAAGTGGAGGCCGTGGCCACCGATGAAGAGCGGATGATCGCCCGGCACGTGCAGCGCACTCTGACCAACCAACAACAGGAGATGACATGACCAAGACGGCGACGCCAGTGGCCCTTGCGACGCTCGATGACCTGGTGCAGCAGGCCCGTGGCGGTGACCCGATCCGCGTCGCCGTCGTCAACTCGGCCCAGGCCGCGGTGCTGGAGACGCTTCGCGAGGCGGCGGGCATGGGCATCGCCGAGCCGGTGCTCATCGGCCGCGCCGCCGAGATCGTCGGGGCCGCCGCTGCGATCGGCTGGGACCTCGATCCGCAAGCGATGATCGAGGCCGATTCTGACGTGGAGGCCGCCGGTATCGGGGTGGAGCTCGTGCAGGCCGGACGCGCGGAAGCGCTGATGAAGGGACACCTCCACACCGATACCTTCCTGCATGCTCTGCTGGGCAATGGCCTGCGACAGTCCGGCCGGCGCGTCAGCCACGTCTTTCTGGTGGACGTGCCCGACTACCCACGCCTGCTGGCCGTTACCGATGCGGCCGTGAACATCGCGCCGGACCTCGACGCCAAGGCGCTGATCCTGCAGAACGCCATCGAGCTGATGCACATGATCGGGCTCGAGCAGCCTCGCGCCGCGGTCATTTCCGCCGTGGAAACGGTGAATCCAGCCATCGTCTCCACCCTGGATGCGGCCTGCCTGACGTTGATGGCCCGCCGCGGCCAGATTGCCGGCGCCGAGGTCGATGGGCCGCTGGCCTTCGACAACGCCATCTCGGAGCGTGCGGCCCGCGAAAAGGGCATCGATTCCCCGGTGGCGGGGAAAGCCGACATCCTGCTCATGCCGGATCTGGTGTCCGGCAACGTGTTGGCCAAGAACCTCGAGTACCATGCCGGCGCCACGGCGGCCGGGGTGGTCATGGGGCTGACGGTGCCGGTGGTACTGAGCTCCCGGGCCGACCCTCCCGAGGCGCGCCTGGCCGGACTGGCCGTGGCGGCGTTGATGTACCGAGCGGGGATCCGCCTGCCCGTGCCCTCCCCTGGCGAAGCGGAATCCACCTTCTGCTGTTCCCCGCAACCCGAGTCGGCCTGCTGCCCCACGGAGGTGCGCTGATGGACACCACGACCCGAACCACCATCGATGTGCCGGCAGCGAGCCCACCGGCGACAACCACCGACCAGCGCCTGCACGCCATGATGAGTCTGTTCACGGGAGGGCTGTCGCCGACCGCCGTCCAGCAGGCCTGGTGGGACTGGGCGCAACATCTGGCCGCGTCGCCCGACAAGCAGGCCGAGCTTGTCGGCAAGGCCCTGCGCAAGTGGCAGCGTTTCGGCAGCTACTGCGAGCGAGCTTGCCGGGCGCCGTGCGAGCCCTGCATCGAGCCGCTGCCCCAGGACAAGCGGTTCCGCGGCGAGGCCTGGCAGCGCTGGCCCTTCAACGTGCTCTACCAGGGCTTCCTGCTGCAGCAGCAGTGGTGGCATGCGGCCACCACCGGTGTACCGGGCGTCTCGCGCCATCATGAGGCGATGGTGAACTTCGGTGCTCGGCAAATGCTCGACGTCTGGTCGCCGTCGAACTTCCTGGTCACCAACCCCGAATTGCTGGAGCAGACGCGGCGCGAGGGTGGCGCCAACCTGGCCCGTGGTGCCGGCAATCTGCTGGAGGACTGGCGGCGCCGGCAGGCCGGCGAGGGGCCAGTGGGGGTCGAGGCGTATCGAGTCGGCCGGGACGTGGCGGTGACGCCGGGCAAGGTGGTCTATCGCAACCGACTCATCGAACTGATCCAGTACGCGCCCACCACCCAGGAGGTCCATGCCGAGCCGGTGCTGATCGTGCCGGCGTGGATCATGAAGTACTACATCCTCGACCTCTCCCCGGAGAACTCCCTGGTCCGCTACCTGGTGGAAAGGGGCCACACCGTCTTCATGATCTCGTGGAAGAACCCGGGCAGCGAGGAGCGGGACCTGGGCATGGCCGACTATCGGCGATTGGGCGTCATGGCGGCCCTCGACACCGTGACGGCCAGCTGTCCGGAACAGCATATCCACGGGGTCGGCTACTGCCTGGGCGGCACCCTGTTGTCCATCGCCGCGGCCGCCATGGGGCGAGACGGCGACAAACGCCTCGCCAGCCTCACGCTACTCGCCGCGCAGACCGATTTCAGCGAGGCCGGCGAACTGATGCTGTTCATCGACGAGGATCAGGTGCGTTTCCTCGAGGATCTCATGGCCGTCAGGGGCTACCTGGATACCCGCCAGATGGCCGGCGCCTTCCAGCTGCTGCGCTCCCAGGACCTGATCTGGTCGAGGATGGTGCGTAGCTACCTGGCCGGCGAGCGTCCGCCGATGTTCGACCTGATGGCCTGGAACGCGGACGGCACGCGCATGCCGGCGCGCATGCACAGCGAGTACCTGCGCTGGCTGTTCCTCGACAACGACCTCGCCGGCGGGCGCTACCGGGTGGACGGACGGCCCGTGTCCCTGACCGATATCCACATCCCCGTGTTCGCCGTCAGTACACTCAAGGATCACGTCGCCCCCTGGCGCTCGGTCTACAAGGTCCAGTGGCTGACGCCGGCGGACGTCACCTTCGTGCTCTCCAGCGGCGGGCACAACGCCGGCATCGTCAACCCGCCCGGTGATTCCCGCCGCTTCCACCAGATCTCGACCATCCGCCGCGACGACCCCTTCGTGGACCCCGACGGCTGGCAGGCCGAGGCGGCGCATCATGACGGCTCCTGGTGGCCCTGCTGGCAGGGCTGGCTGGAAGGTCACAGCACCGAGCGCGTACCTGCCCGGGAGCCGGGAGCAATCGAAGGCTATCCGGTGCTGGACGAGGCGCCAGGGCGTTATGTCCTGGAGCGCTGAGCGTGAATCAGGCTCCGCTGCTATTGGTCCCCTGCGGTCCGTACGGCCTCATCAAGCTGTGCCCTTCATGCCAATGGGGTCCGGCGATACGCGGCAACGGCGTGCCGATAAACCCCGTATGGCGAGGGACGACGCCGACCGCGTTGATGCAGGTCAAGCCCCTGCTCCACCCCTGGCCTGTCCCTGCCGTTGCGTCCCAACCACCGGCTGTCGGCGCGACGAGACGATCCGTGCTGCGCCCACGGCACGGATCGACAGTTCATGGTTGATGAAATGGCCGGTTCGCCCGGCCCCGGCGCGAGCGCGGCCTTCCGGGCTCGAGCCGGCTTACAGGGTCGACCAGTCCTGGCCGCCGTTGGTGCTGAGCAGCAACCGGCCCTGGTCATCCGCCGCCACCAGACGGGCAGGATCCTCGGGGTCCACCGCCAGGTGGATCAGGTAGCGCTCGCCCCAGTCGCGGCTCACCTCCTCCCACTGGCGGGTGGCCTCCTCGGCCCGGATCAGGCCGACACCGAGCATGAAGGCGTAGAGCGCCTCGCCATCGGCCGCCACCAGGCTGACGGGGCGACGCTCGGGGTGCAGCTGGCGCCAGCGCTGCCCGCCATTCGGGCTCATGAACAGCCCCGATTCGGTCGCGGCATAGAGATGGTCCGGATCACGGCCGGATGCCGCCAGGCCGATCAGTCCGTCCGGCACAGGGCCCTGCACCTGCCAGGTATGGCCTCCATCGCGACTGACCTGCAGCCGTCGGGCATGGGCCCCGTACAGCACCTCCGGGTCGGCCGCGCTGACGGTCAGCTGGTGGAAATCCACCGGACCGTCGACACCCGTCGAGCGCTGCTCCCAGCTCTGGCCACCGTCGCCGGAGACCAGCACACCGAGATTGCCGCCACGCGCCGGATGGCCGCTGGCGAAGAGCGTCTCGGCCTCCTGTGGGTGCGGCGTGAAGCCCATGAAGTCATGGGTCTCGTGGGAGACCTGGCGTGCCAGGCCATCGGCGCCGACCACATGGAAGCCGTGATGGGTGGCCAGCAGGATCCGTTCGCTGTCGGTGGGGTCGAAGGCCAGCCCATGGATATGGGTCTGCTGGCGCAGGGCGTCGAGCGTGATGCCCTCCGGCTCCGACTGGCAGGCGACCAGGGCCAGCGCCAGCAAGGGCATCAACAGGGGATATAGGCGAAATGGAGTCATGGTCGTATCCGTGTCGTGTTTCGATGAACGATGATATGCCAGTGGCAGAGCCAGTCGCCAGGCTCACGAAAGACAGGCGTTTCAGAACAGCGCCCGACACCTTCGCCCGGCTATCGGAGAGTCGCCGCGCCGAGCGTCGAGGCGGCAAGCCGGCAGAAATCCCAAACACTATTTCGATACCACTTGCTTGTCTGCTCACGCCGTCTATCTTTCTCTTTGCGACAACGCTGTGATCGCCTTGTCCTGTCGAAACGGTTCCCGGCAGCGGGGTGCGTCACGTTCGTTGTCACCCGAAATGACAGACACCGGCCACGAGCCTGTCGAGTCACAAGGCCGGCAGGCTACCGAAACGCCACGATGAGCATGGCAGGGACGGATGGCCCGTGGTGCAGCAACAGGCGGGCTAGGCAGAGGTTCCCTGTCTGCAAGGGGGCGCTGAATGAAACACTCATTATCACTGTATCAGGACTTTGGCCCCGACCCCGTCGCCTGTCGGGAGACAGGCCACTACCAGCGAGAGTACATCGAGGGCTTCGTCAACAAGTGGGACGAGCTCATCGATTGGGAGAGCCGGGCACAGAGCGAGGGCAACTTCTTCATCAACATGCTGCGTGAGCACGGCGCCAGGAGCGTGCTTGACGTGGCCACCGGCACCGGCTTTCATTCGGTGCGGCTGATCGAGGCGGGTTTCGAGGTCGTCAGTTCCGACGGTAGCCCCGAGATGCTCGCCAAGGCGTTCGAGAACGCGCGTGCACGAGGCCATATCCTGCGCACCGTCCAGGTAGACTGGCGCTGGCTCAATCGCGATATCCACGACCACTACGACGCCATCATCTGCCTGGGCAACTCCTTCACCCACCTGTTCTCGGAACACGATCGCCGCAAGGCGCTCGCCGAGTTCTACGCCACCCTCAAGCACGACGGCCTGCTGATTCTCGACCAGCGCAACTACGACGCCATCCTCGACGTCGGCTATTCCGGCAAGCACACCTACTACTACTGCGGCACCCATGTCTCCGTCAGCCCGGAGTACGTGGACGAGGGCCTGACCCGCTTCCGCTACACCTTTCCGGACCACTCCACCTACCACCTGAACATGTACCCGCTGCGCAAGGCGTATACCCGGCGCCTGCTGCAGGAGGTCGGGTTCCAGCAGGTGGACACCTACGGAGACTTTCAGGAGACCTACCGGGATAGCGAGCCGGACTTTTTCATTCACGTGGCACAGAAAGGTTATCGGGAGCCAATCTCATGAACAAGCTCATGGATCAGGTCGCATACCGGACCTATTCACCCGCGGTGGAGACGGCCCGCGAGTACTACAACAGCGACGACGCGGATAACTTCTACTCCCTGGTCTGGGGGGGCGAGGACATCCACGTGGGCCTCTACCACCACCCCCGGGAGGCGGTCTATGACGCCAGCCGCCGCACCATCGCCGAGATGGCGACACGCCTGCCGGGCCTGGACGCCACTACCCGGGTACTGGACATCGGTGCCGGCTACGGCGGCTCGGCGCGCTACCTGGCGCACCGCTTCGGCTGCCGGGTCACCGCGCTCAACCTCAGCGAGCGAGAGAACGAACGCGGTCGCCGGCAGAACCGTGAACAGGGCGTGGACGCCCTGGTGGAGGTCATCGACGGCAGCTTCGAGGACCTGCCCTTCGATGACGACGCCTTCGACGTGGTCTGGTCCCAGGACGCCATCCTGCACAGTGGCGACCGTCGGAAGGTGCTGGAGGAGGCGGTACGGGTACTGCGCCCCGGCGGGCACTTCATCTTCACCGACCCCATGCAGGACGACGACTGCCCGTCCGAGGCGCTGGCGCCGATACTGGCCCGCATTCACCTGGAGACGCTGGGTTCGCCGGGCTTCTACCGGGAAACGCTGGCCGAACTCGGCCTCGAGGAGCTGGCCTTCGACGACGCATCGGAGATGATCGCCACCCACTATGGGCGCATTCACGAGGTGCTCACCGAGCACGAGGACGAGGTCGCCCAGGTGGTCAGCCGCGACTACATCGAGCGCATGAAGCGGGGCCTCCAGCACTGGGTCGAGGGGGGGCGCAACGGCCACCTGCGCTGGGGCATCTTCCTGTTTCGCAAGCCGAACCGCGCGGCCATCTGAAAAACAAGAGAGGGCACCATGACCAGACAGTATCTGTTCACCTCAGAGTCGGTTTCCGAGGGGCATCCGGACAAGGTCGCCGACCAGATCTCCGATGCCGTCCTGGATGCGATCATCGAGCAGGACCCGCGGGCCCGGGTGGCCTGCGAGACGCTGGTCAAGACCGGCATGGTGATCATCGCCGGCGAGATCACCACCTCCGCCTGGGTCGACCTCGAGGCGCTCACTCGCCAGACCGTCTCCGGCATCGGCTACGACAGCGCCCAAGTGGGCTTCGACGGCGCCACCTGCGCCGTGCTCAATGCCATCGGCAAGCAGAGCCCGGACATCGCCGGCGGCGTGGACCGGGACACCGAGGAGGCCCAGGGCGCCGGCGACCAGGGCATGATGTTCGGCTACGCCTGCAACGAGACCAACGTGCTGATGCCCGCCTCCATCACCTATGCGCACCGCCTGATGCGCCGCCAGAGCGAGGTGCGTCGCCGCGGGGTACTGCCGTGGCTGCGCCCCGACGCCAAGAGCCAGATCACCCTGGTCTACGAGGACGGGGCACCGGTGGCGGTGGACACCGTGGTCCTCTCCACCCAGCACGCCGAGAGCATCACCCAGGACGACCTCAGGGAAGCGGTCATGGAGGAGATCATCAAGCCGGTGCTGCCCGCGGCCTGGCTCAACGAGCGCACGCGCTATCTCATCAACCCCACGGGCAAGTTCGTCATCGGCGGTCCGGTGGGCGACTGCGGCCTCACCGGGCGCAAGATCATCGTCGATACCTACGGCGGCATGGCTCGCCACGGCGGCGGCGCCTTCTCGGGCAAGGATCCCTCCAAGGTGGACCGCTCCGCGGCCTATGCCTGCCGCTACGTGGCCAAGAACATCGTCGCCGCGGGGCTGGCGGACAAGTGCGAGATCCAGGTCTCCTACGCCATCGGCGTGGCCCAGCCCACCTCCATCCACGTCGAGACCTTCGGCACCGGCAAGGTCTCCGAGACGCGGCTGGTGGAGCTGGCGCGGGAGCTGTTCGACCTGCGACCGTTCGGGATCCTGAAGATGCTCGACCTGGTGCGCCCCATCTACCGACCCTCCGCGGTGTACGGCCATTTCGGCCGCGAGGAGGAGACCTTCACCTGGGAGCGCACGGACAAGGCCGAGGCCCTGCGCGAGGCGGCGGCTTCCCCTATCCACCACCACAACGACACTCAATTCCGACACGGAGTGACACCATGAACCTGGTCGCTGAAAAGCGCGAGGAAGCCGTTATCGCCGACCCCGCCCTGGCTCCCTGGGGCCGCAAGGAGATCGCCATCGCCGAGACCGAGATGCCCGGCCTGATGGCGCTGCGCGAGAAGTACGGTGCCGAGCAGCCACTGGCGGGCGCGCGCATCGCCGGCTCGCTGCACATGACCATCCAGACCGCCGTGCTGATCGAGACCCTGCTCGAACTCGGCGCCGAGGTGCGCTGGGCCTCCTGCAACATCTACTCGACCCAGGATCACGCCGCCGCCGCGATCGCCGAGCGCGGCGTGCCGGTGTTCGCCTACAAGGGCGAGACCCTGGAGGAGTACTGGGAGTACACCCACCGCATCCTGGAGTGGCCCGGCGGCGAGCCCACCCTGATCCTCGACGACGGCGGCGACGCCACGCTCGCCGTCACCCTGGGCGCCAAGGCCGAGCAGGATCCCTCGCTGCTCGACAATCCGAGCAGCGACGAGGAGCGCGCGCTGTTCGACGCCATCCGCTGGCGCCTGACCCACCGGCCCGGCTTCTACGCCCGGGTGCAGCAGGCCCTGCGCGGCGTCAGCGAGGAGACCACTACCGGCGTCAAGCGCCTTTACGCCATGGAGAAAGCGGGCACCCTGCCCTTCCCGGCCATCAACGTCAACGACTCGGTGACCAAGTCCAAGTTCGACAACCTCTACGGCTGCCGCGAATCGCTGGTGGACGGCATCAAGCGCGCCACCGACGTGATGATCGCCGGCAAGATCGCCGTGGTGGCCGGCTACGGCGACGTGGGCAAGGGCTGTGCCCAGAGCCTCAGGTCCCTCGGCGCCACCGTCTGGGTCACCGAGGTCGATCCGATCTGCGCCCTGCAGGCGGCCATGGAGGGCTACCGGGTGGTGACCATGGAAGAGGCCGCCCCCCTGGCAGACATCTTCGTCACCGCCACCGGCAACTACCACGTGATCACCCATGAGCACCTGACGGCCATGAAGCACCAGGCCATCGTGTGCAACATCGGCCACTTCGACAATGAGATCGACGTGGCCAGCCTGCGTCGCTACGAGTGGGACACCATCAAACCCCAGGTCGACCACATCACCTTCCCGGACGGCAAGAAGGTGATCCTGCTCGCCGAGGGCCGGCTGGTGAACCTGGGCTGCGCCACCGGGCACCCGAGCTTCGTGATGTCGGCGAGCTTCACCAATCAGGTGCTCGCCCAGTTGGCCCTGCACCTTAACCGGGGCGAGTACGGCCAGGCGGTCCACGTGCTGCCCAAGCACCTCGATGAGGAGGTCGCCCGGCTGCACCTGGAGAAGATCGGCGCCCACCTCAGCGTCCTGCGCGAGGAGCAGGCACGCTATATCGACGTGCCGGTGGCGGGGCCGTTCAAGCCCGAGTACTACCGTTACTGAGGCGCCGCCGGCCATCTGCTGACAGGGGCTAGCGGATCCGGCAGTGGACTGCAGATCGAGAGGCCCGCTTCCCGGTCTCCGAAGCGCGCAGGAAGTGGACATCCACTCACCCGAGAGGAGGGGATGCTGATGGATAGCTTGGTAAACCGCCCGGCGCCACCCACCGAACTTGTCCTGGAGGCCGTGCCACCGGAACTCGGCCAGGGGGAAAGCGGCATCGAGGCGACGCTGGAGCGGATCGCCGGCCTGCACCGCGTGCTCGGCCTGGACGCCGTCAATATCCCGGAGATCCACGAAGAGCGCTCCCGGAGCCACAAGGGCGAGCGGCGCCGGCCCTTCGCGCCCCGCGTGGAACCCCGCCTGCTCGCCCGGTACATCCAGGAGCGCCTCGACCTCCCCTGCATCATCAACCGGGTGGTGGTCCACCTCGAGGCGGAGCGCCAGCTCGAATGGTTCCGGGAAACCTGGGAGCGCTACGGTGTCCGTCGCTTCGTGCTGGTCGGCGGCGAGCGCAGCGACCGCACCTATCCGGGCCCGTCGGTCCCCGAGGCCAACCGCCTGCTGCGTGAGCGGCTCGACGCGCCGCGGATGCGCATCGGCAACATCTGCATCCCCACGCGCCGCGGGGAGGCCGAACGAATGCAACACAAGGTCGCCGCCGGTGCGGACTTCTTCACCACCCAGGTGATCTTCCACGCCGAGGAGCTCACCGCGCTGCTCGACGTGCTCGGCGAGCCCAGGCACGGCCGACGCCCCCCCGGCCTCCTCATCTCGCTCGCGCCCGTGCGCTCCGCGCGCAGCATCCACTTCCTGCACTGGCTGGGGGTGAGCCTCTCCGACGAGCTGGAGACGTGGCTCACCCGCGGCCCCGAGTCGGTGACCGAGCGCTCGTTGTGGCACATCCACGACACCTGGGCGCGCCTCGCCCATCACGCGGCCGCCACCGGGACTGCCTCTCCGCTGGGTATCAACCTCGCACCGATCGGTGCCATCCCGGCAGCGACCACGATCAGGCTCGCCCAGGCACTGCGCGACGGCCGCGACCACTGGGCGGGCGCTGCGAGTCCTGCCCTGACGGCACGGCAGGCGGGGCTCCCCCCCGGCGAGTATCGCCGCCAGGGTCCGTAGCGAAAGCCCCCGGCGTAAGGCCGAGCCCGACGAGCCGACTAGACAAGACAAAGGAAGGAGAGTGTCACCATGAGTCGCGAGCTGATTCAGGCACTGCAAGCCCCCCACTGCTACGACCACCCGGTCAGCGACTTCACCCTGCACGAGACCCATATCTCCTGGGTCCTGCTGACCGGCGAGTTCGCCTACAAGATCAAGAAGCCGGTGGACTTCGGCTTTCTCGACTTTTCCACCCTGGAGCGGCGCCGGCATTTCTGTGAAGAGGAGGTGCGCCTGAACAGCCGCCTGGCCCCGGAGCTGTACCTGGATGTCGTGCCCATTACCGGCAGCCCGGCCGCCCCACGGCTCGGCGGCCAGGGTGACGCCTTCGAGTACGCCATCCGCATGCACCAGTTCGACACCGCGCAGATGCTCGATGCACTGCATGACGCGGGGCGCCTGCAGGCATCGCACCTGGATGAACTGGCCGACCAGATCGCCGACTTCCATGCACGACTGCCCGCCACCCACGACGAGTTGGGGACGCCGGCGCGGGTGCGTGCGGATGCCGAGGAGAACTTCCAGCAGATCCGCCCCCTGCTGGAGACGGCAACGCAACGCGATCAGCTGGGCCGGTTGGCCGCCTGGAACCAGGAGACCTTCGAGCGGCTGGCGCCGCACCTGGCACGGCGCCATCGCGACGGCCATGTACGCGAATGTCACGGTGACCTGCACCTGAGCAACATCACCCTCTACCGGGACCGGGTCACGGTGTTCGACTGTATCGAGTTCAGTGATGGGCTGCGCTGGATCGACACCTGCAACGACCTGGCGTTTCTGCTCATGGACCTGGAGCATCGCGGCTCGCCGCAGCTGGCCAACCGGGTCCTGAACCGCCACCTGCAGCTCAGCGGTGACTTCGACTGCCTGCCCCTGCTCGGCTTCTACAAGGCCTACCGCGCCACCGTACGGGCCAAGATCGCACTGCTGAGCCGGGGCAACCCCGACCTGAGCGAGGCGGACAAGCAGGCGCTGCTCGACCACTACCACTCCTATATCGACCTGGCGGAGCGCTATGCGACGCCGCGTCACCGCTGCCTGCTGGTGACCACCGGAGTATCCGGCAGCGGGAAGAGCTGGTTGAGTCAGCGGCTGGCCGAGTCATTGAACCTGGTCTGGCTGCGCTCCGATGTGGAACGCAAGCGCCTGTTTGGCCTGGCGACGCTCGCCAACAGCCACGCCCAGCCCGAACTCGATATCTATACCCGCCGGGCCTCGCGTGAGACCTACGAGCGCCTCTCGGCACTCGCCGCCGATGCTCTGGCGGCCGGCTATTCCGTGATCGTCGATTCCGCGGCCCTGCAGCGGGCGGAGCGGGACCAGCTGATCGAGGTGGCCGCCTCCCGCAACATCCCCCATCGGCTGCTGGCCTGCACGGCCCCCGAACGCCAACGCCGGCACTGGCTGCGGGCCAGGGCGGCCCAAGGCACGGACCCTTCCGAGGCGGATGAATCCATCATGGAGCGCCAGCAAGCCTGGGCACAATCCATCAGCGAAGCGGAGCGCGCCTACAGCCTGGAGGTGGACACGACGGACGAGGCTGCCGTGGACGACCTGGCGAGCCGGATCCGCGAACAGTGCGCACTCTGACCAAAAATCACCCAAAACAGTAACCCATGCCCTTCACACAGGTTCATTCCCGGCCTTTCGCTTGATACAGGTCAATGGCGACGGTGGGTGCCTCGACTATGCTGAGGTGGCATGTCACACCACAGGAGCCCGGCGTGACGACCCTCCACCCTGCCCGAAGCCGGCCCGGTCAAGGCTCCGCGTGTGGCTGCCGTCAGCGGCCTGCCGAGGGCTCGCCCCGAGCCCGCCCCGGCGCCTGTCGACCCGACGATTCCGATCCTGAGTGATTCACCGCCCGACTCGAGCGCGACGGCGCCTGACGGACCATGGCCGCACGACCTGCCTCACTTACTTCACGGCATCCCGCCGCAACGCATCCAGCGACAACCGCATGATGGGCCAGCGTGCCCGCAAGGAGAAACACCATGAACACTCGCAAGCGCACCCTCGCTCTCGGCCTGGCCCTGGCACTCGGTGCCGGTGGCGCCGGTTTCGCCATCGCCCAGGGCATGCCAGGCGGCATGATGGGCGGCGGCCAGGGCGACATGGGCCCCGGCAAGATGGGGGGAATGATGGGCGGCAGCCAGGGCGGCATGGGCCCCGGCATGATGGGGGGAATGATGGGCGGCGGCCAGGGCGGCATGGGCCCCGGCATGATGGGCGGAATGATGGGTCACGGCCAGGGTGGCATGGGCCCCGGCATGATGGGCGGAATGATGGGCGGGGGCATGATGCCCTGCCCGATGATGGCCGAAGGCATGGGCATGATGTCGCTGCTTACCCCCGAGCAGCGCGACGAAATGCGCGAGCTGATGCGAGAACACCGCCCCGCCCAGTTCGAGCGCATGGGACAGATGATGAACCTGCGCGAGGACCTGATGGCCGTGATGCGCGACTCGCGCCCCGACCCGGTGGCCGTGCAGGAACAGCACGCGCGCATGGCCGAACTGCAAGGCGAGATGATGGCCGAGATGGTCCGGATGCGTAACGCCATGCACGACCTGCTCACCGATGAACAGCGCCAGCAGCTGCAGGAGGCTGCGCCTCCTGCAGGGAACCCTGACGACAACGACTCCCATCGCTGATCGCCGTTCTCTCCCCCCCCTGAACCGGGCGATCGCGTGGCGGTCGCCCGCTCGGCCCTTCCATCAGGAGGATAGCAATGGCCGACATGACCCTGAGAACGATAACCCTGACGGTCCCCGGCATGGGCAGCGATCACTGTGCCGGTATCGTGCGCAAGACGCTCGAGCGCCTGGAGGGCGTCGGCGAAATCCAGACCAATATCGCCAATCACCATGTCAGGGTAGCCACCAGCGAAAACGGTCCCGATGGCGAGGCACTCAAGGTCGCCGTGGAGGGCGCCGGCTATGACGTGGCGGCGGTCCACGACGAACGCGAGGAGGAGAGCGCCGACGAGGCCGGGATCGAGGAAGCCTACCTCGGCCAGGCCCGCAAGCGGCTGATCATCGCCGCGGTGCCCACCGCCCTGATCATGCTGCTGATGATGCCGCACATGTTCTGGCAGCCGATCCCGGGGTATCTCGCGATCATCGCCGTGCTGGCCTTCCCGGTGGTGTTCCTCTACGGCGGCATCGCCACCCACCGCTCGAGCTGGCGCTCGCTGAGGAACGGCACCTTCAACATGGACGTGCTGATCTCCATGGGCAGCCTGCCCCCCTACCTGATTGGCCTGATCGGTTTCGTCTACCCGATGACCTCGTTCATCGAGATGGCCGCCACCATCATGACCTTCCACCTGCTGGGACGTTACCTGGAGGCGCTGGCCAAGGGGCGTGCCTCCCAGGCGATCCGCCGCCTGCTGACCCTGGGCGCCAAGACGGCGCGGGTGGAGCGCGACGGCGAGGAGATCGAGGTCCCGGTGAAGGAGCTCGCGCCCGGCGACATCATGATCGTGCGCCCCGGCGACAAGGTGCCCACCGACGGCGAGGTGGTCGAGGGCGAGAGCCACCTCGACGAGTCCCTCGCCACCGGCGAGTCGATACCGGTCTACAAGGGCACCGGCGACGGCGTGATCGGCGCCACCATCAACAAGGAGGGGCGGCTGCGGGTGAAGGCCACCCGGGTCGGCGGCGATACCTTCCTCGCCCAGGTGGTGCGCCTGATCGACCAGGCCCAGGGCTCGCGGGTGCCGATCCAGGAGTTCGCCGACCGCATGACCGGGCGCTTCGTGCCGGCGGTGCTGCTCATCGCCCTGGCCAGCCTGATCGTCTGGGCGCTGTTTCCGGAGGCCCTGCGCCCGATCCTCGACTGGGGCGCCACCTTCCTGCCCTGGGTGAATCCGGGGGCCACCACGCCGGTGCTGGCGATACTCGCTGCCATCGCCGTGCTGGTCATCGCCTGCCCCTGCGCCCTGGGCCTGGCCACCCCCACGGCCCTGATGGTCGGCTCCGGCATCGGCGCCGAGCGCGGCATCCTGATCCGTTCCGGCGAGGCGATCCAGACCTTCAAGGACGTCAAGGTGATGGTGCTCGACAAGACCGGCACCATCACCCGCGGCGAGCCGAAGCTGACCGACGCCATCCCCGCCGAAGGGGGCGACGAGACCCGCCTGCTGACCCTGGCGGCGAGCGTCGAGAACGCCTCCGAGCACCCCATCGCCCGCGCCATCGTCGACGGCGCCCGGGAACGCGGCATCGCCCCCGGCGAAGTGAGCGAGTTCCGTTCCACCGGCGCGCGCGGCGTGTCCGGCAAGGTGGACGGCGAGCAGGTATTGATCGGCAATCGCCGCCTGCTGGAAGAGGAAGGGGTGACCGGCCTCGACGCCCTGGGCGACGACATGCAGGCGCTCGAGGGCAAGGGGCGCACCGTGGTGATCGTCGCCGCCGAGGGCCGGGCGTGCGGTATCGTCGCCGTGGCCGACACCCTCAAGGAGGAGTCGATGGAGGCCATCCGCGGCATGCATGCCCTGGGCCTGCATGTGGTGATGATCACCGGCGACAACGAGCGCGCCGCCCGGGCGGTGGCCGACGAGGTGGGGATCGACGAGGTCCAGGCCGGCGTGCTGCCCGAGGGCAAGGTCGACGCCATCCGCAAACTGCAGGAGAAGCACGGCAACCATGTGGCCATGGTCGGCGACGGCATCAACGACGCGGCGGCACTCAAGCAGGCCAACGTGGGCATCGCCATCGGCGCCGGCGCCGACGTGGCCATCGAGGCCGCCGACGTGACCCTGGTGCGCGGCGAGCTCACCGGAGTGGTCGACGCCATGCACCTCTCCCGCGCCACCTTCGGCAAGATCGTCCAGAACCTGATCTGGGCCAGCGGCTACAACGTGGCCGCCATTCCCATCGCCGCCGCCGGCCTGCTGCACCCGATGATCGGTGTTATCGCCATGACCACCAGCTCACTGTCGGTGATCGGCAATTCGTTGCTGCTCAAGCAGCGCTATGCCCGCGAGCAGCCCAAGGGAGACGGCTCATGACTCGACGTCCTTCACCGCACTGCCGGGCGGGGTACGTGACGGTCGGCCGCTGTCACTCCTTGGCCAGGCGATCCAGCTCCTCGAGATAGCTTTCCAGCACCAGGTTGGGAGGCGCCCCCTTGCGGGTGATGGCGCTGTAATGGGTGAGATAGTGCCACCTGTCAGGATTCAGGGCGCGCATCCGGCCATCGCGTACCCACCTGTCGGCGTAGTGGGTCGGCAGGTAACCGATATAGCGGCCGGAGAGAATCAGGAAGGCGATGCCCTCGCGGTCGGTAGCGGAAGCGGCCGCCCTGAGGGGCCCATGCGACGCCTTGATCTCAGGGGCCTGGGCGTAGGCGGGTAACACGGCATCACAGTTCGCCAGCTGTTCTTCCGTCACTCCCTCGGCGTCGAACAGGGGATGATCGGAGGCGCAATACAGCTGCGAGGCCTCCTCGTAAAGCGAGAGATACTGCAGCCCGGGCAGGGTCTTGAACGCCGGGATCACTCCCGTGTGCAGGCGACCATCCAGGACGGCCAGCTCGATGTCGCTGGGGGGTATCATGCGGATGTTGATACGCACATCCGGGCCGCGTTTCTTGAGCGCGCTGAGCGAATCGGTGATATGCATCTCAGGCATGGTCACCAGGTTATCGGTGATGCCGATATTGAGCTCCCCCTTGAGCCAGGCGTGGAGGCCGTTGACCCGGGTGCGGAAGCCTTCCACCGCCGCCAGCAGCTGCAGCACGGCCTCGTAGACCTCGGCGCCATCGTCGGTGAGGGAAAAGCCGCTACGCCCCCGCTGGCAGAGCCGCAGGCCGAGTCGTGTCTCCAGATCGTTCATCGCCATGCTGATGGCGGCACGGCTGATATTGAGTTCCACCTCGGCAGCCGAGAAGCCACCGCATTCCACGACCTTGCGATAGATCCTCAACAGCCGAAGATCGGCATCGCTCGGCTGGCCCGTCAAGGCCTCCCTTCGGGGTGGCATCGGCACCTCCCTCCTTTCGACGACATGCAGTATCGAGGATACCCACGCCGAGGCAGAAAGTTAAACAATGACTTTCATGAGATTAAATATATCTAGATTTAACTTACCGGTAGCCGGGTCTAGCATGCCCTACAGAACCTCCGACAACGGCGATATCAACAGAGGGTGCGGCCATGTCAGATCAACATTTCCCACAGACCGCTGGTCTGAGCCCCGAGCAACTGGATGCCTACTGGATGCCCTACACCGGTAACCGCCAGTTCAAGCGTGATCCGCGGATCATCACCGGCGCCCGGGGCAGCTACCTGACCGATGCCCAGGGGCGCCAGGTCTTCGACGGCCTCTCCGGCCTCTGGACCTGCGGCGCCGGCCACTGCCGCCCGGAAATCACCGAGGCGGTGTCCCGCCAGCTCGCCGAGCTGGACTACTCGCCGGCCTTCCAGTTCGGCCACCCCAAGGCCTTCGAGCTGGCCCACCGCCTCCGTGAGCTGACGCCTCCGGGCCTCGACTACGTGTTCTTCACCGGCTCCGGCTCCGAGAGTGCCGACACCTCGCTGAAGATCGCCCGTGCCTACTGGCGCAAGAAGGGCAAGGCCACCAAGACCAAGCTGATCGGCCGCTCCAAGGGGTATCACGGCGTCAACTTCGGCGGCTTCAGCCTGGGCGGCATCGGGGCCAACCGCACCATCTTCGGCCAGGGGGTCGATGCGGACCACCTGCCTCATACCCTGCTGCCGGAAAACGCCTTCACCAAGGGCATGCCCGAGAAAGGCGCCGAGCGCGCCGACGAGCTGCTGGAACTGATCGCCCTGCACGATGCCTCCAATATCGCCGCGGTCATCGTCGAGCCCCTGGCCGGTTCCGCCGGGGTGATCCCGCCGCCCAAGGGCTACCTCAAGCGCCTGCGCGAGATCTGCGACCAGCACGACATCCTGCTGATCTTCGACGAGGTCATCACCGGTTTCGGCCGCATGGGCTCCATGACCGGCGCCGAGGAGTTCGGCGTGGTGCCGGACATCATGAACGTCGCCAAGCAGCTGACCAACGGCGCGGTGCCCATGGGCGCGGTCATCGTCCAGAACGAGATCTACCAGACCTTCATGGAACAGGGCGGGCCCGACCACATGCTCGAGCTACCCCACGGCTACACCTACTCGGGCCACCCGGTGGCCTGTGTCGCGGCCCTGGCCACGCTGGAGGTGCTCGAGCAGGACCGCCTGATCGAGCGGGTCAAGACTATGGCGCCGATCTTCGAAGAGACGCTGCACAGCCTCAAGGGCGCGCGCTACATCAGCGATATTCGCAACTACGGCCTCGCCGGGGCGCTGCAGATCGAGCCTTTCCCGGGCGAGTCGGCCCTGCGCCCCTACCAGATCGCCATGAAGTGCTGGGACAAGGGCTTCTACGTGCGCTATGGCGGCGACACCATCCAGCTCGGCCTGCCCTTCACCGTCGAGCGCGACGAGATCGATCGCCTCGTCAACGTCCTTGGCGACGCCATCGGCGAACTGGACTGAGCCATCAGCGGGCTGGAGAGAGCCCTCAGCGACCTGCAGAGAGCCTTCCCGAGCTGAAGAGAGCCCTCAGCGGAATATACCGAGCCAACAGCAAACCGAGCTCACGACTTTACTCACAACGACGACTTAGAGAGGTATCACCATGACCACGCTTGGCCATCTGATCAACGGCGCTCGTGTCGAAGACGCCGCACGGACCCAGGACATCTTCAACCCCTCCACCGGCGAAGTGGGGGGCCAGGTCGCCCTGGCCAGCCAGGCCACCGTCGAGGACGCCATCGCCGCCGCCCAGGCTGCCTTTCCGGCCTGGCGCGACACTCCCCCCGCCAAGCGCGCCCGGGTCATGTTCCGCTTCAAGCAGTTGCTGGAAAAGCATGCCGACGAGATCTGCCGGCTGATCGGCCAGGAGCACGGCAAGATCGTCCACGATGCCAAGGGCGAGCTGCAGCGCGGCATCGAGAACGTGGAATACGCCTGCGGCGTGCCGGAGCTGCTCAAGGGCGAGCACAGCAAGAACGTCGGCCCGGGCATCGATTCCTGGAGCGAGTTCCAGCCGCTGGGCGTGGTCGCCGGCATCACGCCGTTCAACTTCCCGGCCATGGTCCCGCTGTGGATGTACCCGATGGCCATCGCCACCGGCAACACCTTCGTGCTCAAGCCCTCCGAGCGCGACCCGACCTCGACGCTCTTCATCGCCGAGCTGGCCCTGGAGGCGGGCCTGCCCGCCGGCGTGCTGAACGTGGTCAACGGCGACAAGGAAGCCGTCGATACTCTGCTCGACGATCCCCGCGTGCAGGCGGTCAGCTTCGTCGGCTCCACGCCGATCGCCGAGACCATCTATTCCCGCGCCAGCGCCAACGGCAAGCGCTGCCAAGCCCTGGGCGGCGCCAAGAACCACGCCATCGTGATGCCCGACGCCGACATGGACAACGTGGTCAACTCCCTGACCGGGGCCGCCTTCGGCTCCTCCGGCGAGCGCTGCATGGCGCTGTCCGTGGCGGTGGCCGTGGGCGACGAGGCCGCCGACGCGCTGATCGCCAAGATGCAGGAGCAGATGCAGACCCTCAAGGTCGGCCCCTTCCATGACGCCGGCAACGACTTCGGTCCGGTGATCACCAAGGCCCACCAGGAGAAGGTCTGCGGCTACATCGACAGCGCCGAGGCGCAGGGCGCCGAGATCGTCGTCGACGGCCGCGGCGTCCAGGTGCCGGGCTTTGAAAACGGCTTCTACGTCGGCGGCACCCTGATCGACCGCGTGACCCCCGAGATGACCTGCTACCTCGAGGAAATCTTCGGGCCGGTGCTGCTGGTGGTCCGCGCCGGCTCCATGGAAGAGGCCATGCAGCTGATCGACGATCACGAGTATGGCAACGGCACCTGCATCTACACCCGCGACGGCGAGGCGGCCCGCTACTTCAGCGACCGCATCCAGGTCGGCATGGTCGGTATCAACGTGCCGCTGCCGGTGCCGGTCTCCTACCACAGCTTCGGCGGCTGGAAGCGCTCGCTGTTCGGTGACCTGGCCGCCTACGGCCCGGATGCCGTGCGCTTCTACACCAAGCGCAAGACCGTCACCCAGCGCTGGCCGTCGGCCGGGGTGCGCGAGGGCGCGCAGTTCTCCTTCCCGTCCTGAGCACACCAGTCGCTTGAGATGAGGTGATCTCACGATCAAAGCCGAATCAGG
Source organism: Halomonas flagellata (assembly GCF_022487945.1). NCBI lineage: Bacteria > Pseudomonadati > Pseudomonadota > Gammaproteobacteria > Oceanospirillales > Halomonadaceae > Halomonas > Halomonas flagellata. The sequence continues at coordinate 48,746 of NZ_JAKVPY010000005.1, read as the reverse complement.
AGACCTGATTCGGCTTTTTTGTCGTGGATGGTAAGAGTAGAAGCGGCCTCGATCGCAAGCTCATTCGGTTTCACACATCTATCGCGTCTATACTTCACTAGTGCGATCCACCTTGACAATCACTTTGATCGAGGTACTGATATGCCACGCACAATCAACCACTTCGTGAACAGTGAAGAGAAGACGGGCCGAGGCACGCGTACCAGCCAGGTGTTCAATCCCGCAACCGGTGAACAGACCGGCACCGTGCTACTGGCCACCACCGAGGAAGTACGTGAAGTCGTCGCGGTTGCCAAGCAGGCCTTTCCCGCCTGGTCCGCCACCCCCCCGCTACGGCGCGCCCGCATCCTCAACCGCTTCCTGGGCATTCTGGAAGAACGCATGGACGAACTGGCGTCCGTGATCACCGCCGAGCACGGCAAGGTACTCTCCGATGCCAAAGGCGAAATTCAGCGCGGCATGGAAGTCGTCGAGTTCGCCGTGGGTGCGCCGCAACTGCTCAAGGGCGAGGTCACCGAGAACGTCGGCACCCGAGTCGACAGCCATGCGTTGCGGCAGCCTCTGGGCATCGTCGCCGGCATCACCCCTTTCAACTTCCCCGTAATGGTGCCGATGTGGATGTTCCCGGTTGCCCTGGCCTGCGGCAACTGCTTCATCCTGAAACCTTCGGAGCGAGACCCCTCGGCCTCCCTTCTGATCGCCGAGTGGCTCAAGGAAGCGGGCCTGCCCGATGGCGTTTTCAATGTCGTTCAGGGCGACAAGGAATCGGTCGACGCCCTGCTGACCGATCCGGACATCGCGGCCGTCAGCTTCGTCGGCTCGACACCGATCGCCCGCTACATTTACGAAACCGCAGCACGCGCCGGCAAGCGCTGCCAGGCACTGGGGGGCGCCAAAAACCACATGATCATCATGCCGGACGCCGATCTCGACCAGGCCGTCGATGCGCTCATGGGGGCGGCCTACGGTTCGGCCGGCGAGCGCTGCATGGCGATTTCCGTCGCGGTTCCCGTTGGCGAGGCAACCGCCGATGCCCTGGTCGCCAAGCTCGAAGCCAAGGTACGGAAGCTCAAGGTTGGACCGGGTACCGACACTACCTCGGACATGGGCCCGCTGGTGACGCGCGAGCACCTCGAGCGGGTGCGCGGCTATATTGCCTCTGGGGTAGAAGAAGGCGCCAAGCTGATCGTCGACGGCCGGGAACTCAAGGCAGCGGGGCAGGAAAACGGCTACTTCATCGGCGGCAGCCTGTTCGATCATGTCACGACCGATATGAAGATCTACAAGGAAGAGATTTTTGGGCCGGTACTCGCCGTGGCACGAGCGGATTCCTACGAAACCGCCGCACGCTGGGTCAACGAGCATGAGTTCGGTAACGGCACTGCGATCTTTACCCGCGACGGCGATGCGGCCCGTGAGTTTGCCCACCAGATTCAGGTCGGTATGGTCGGCATCAATGTGCCGATTCCAGTACCGATGGCGTTCCACTCCTTCGGGGGCTGGAAAGCCTCGCTCTTCGGCGACCATCACATGCACGGCCCCGAAGGCATACGTTTCTATACCAAGCTCAAGACCATTACGTCTCGCTGGCCGACCGGCATCCGTGCCGGAGCGGACTTCGTCATGCCGACCATGGAGTAACCTCGGTTCGGATCTTGCAAGCATCAACGCCTGTAGGATAAACGACCCACGTCGTGTCGACTCCATACTAGTTTCGATAGATATTAACCCGACGAAATCGCCGGGTTAATATTCTTTTTCATTCAAGCCCTTGGTGAACTCCGCTTCTTATCCGGGGATGGAGAGCGTGAGGGGGACCCCTTGCACCCTTGCGCTGGGTCAAGGCAAGCTCCGGGCTGACGCGGTTGAATACGCAGACACTTCGCCTCGCTGATCGAGTACCTCTTCACCTCGCTCCGTTCCACCCCCCCACTCGGGAGACCGCTCATGAACCGCCCTGCCATGTCCCTGCTGCTCTCAGGCGCCCTGCTGCTGGGCTCTACCGCGGCCCAGGCCGCCCTGCCCGACGAGGCCACCCTCTACAAGAACCCGCAGTGCGGCTGTTGCGACGACTACGCCCGTCACCTGGAGGAGATGGGCGTCTCGGTCACCATTGTCGACGACGTCGAGGTGGGCAGCATCAAGCTGCAGGCCGGGCTGCCCTACGGGCTCGGCGCCTGCCACACCACCCTGATGGGCGGCTACGCCATCGAGGGCCACGTGCCCCTGGCCGCCGTCGAGAAGCTGTTCGAGGAGCGCCCCCCTATAGGCGGCATCGGCCTGGCCGGCATGCCCATCGGCACCCCGGGCATGCCCGGCCCCAAGCAGGGCGACTGGGACATCTACCAGTTCACCGACCAGGAACCCTCGCCCTTCATGACGCTGTGACCTCGCCGGGTCACAACGCGAAGCGCCGCTGCCAGGAGCGGCACTTCGTTGTGGGGGTGTCCGGCGATCTCCAGCCTCATGAACCGCCCCGGGTCCGAGTGTCGGAGACCTCCCCCGGGGTCGACGGAGGGGCATGGCGGGCATCCCCTCGGGTCGCAGGCGATGGTGTCTCCGGGGGATGGTCCATCTCGGGCCAGGGGGGATGACGGGTATGGGCACTGCACGCCACCCGACGATGCAGTGCCGCACGGGCCATCACATGGGCGCTCACCGGTGCCGTGACGAAGAGGAAGACCGTGATCAACACCTCCTGCACGCTGATGCCCTTGCCGGCGGCACTGAAATACAGCAGTGAGCCCAGCATCGTGCAGCCCACCCCCAGGGTGCTCGCCTTGGTCGGACCGTGCAGGCGCATGTAGAAATCCGGCATGCGGGCCAGCCCCACCGAGCCCAGGGTGGCCACAACGGCACCGATCAACAACAGCGCCGCGATCAACGCGTCAAGCCAGAGCGGGATGTTCATGGGCCCCTCCTAGCGGTCATTCGATGACGTCACCACGCACCAGGTACTTGGTCATGGCCACGGTTCCCACGAAGCCCATGAGGGCGATGAGCATGGCCGCCTCGAAGATGATGGTGGTGTCCATGTAGATGCCCGCCAGCACGATCACGGCGATGGCATTGATGTTGAGCGTATCCAGTCCCAGGATGCGATCGGTCAGGTCTGGCCCGCGCAGCAGTCGATAGAGATTCAGCAACAGGCTGACGCTGAACAGCAGCAGGGCCAACGGCAGGACGGCGGCGATCATTCCAGAATCTCCTTCAAGGGTTGCTCGTAACGGGTGTGGATATGGCGGATCAGGGCCTCTTCGTCCACCACGTGCAAGGCATGGATCAGCAGGGTTTTCTGGTCCGGACTGAGTCCGGCCGAGACCGTGCCCGGGGTCAGGGAAATGGTGCTGGCCAGCATGGCGAGGGCGAACTCATCCGTCAGGATGACGGGGTAGCGGATGAAAGCGGGCCGGAGTCGCCTCGGAGGCAGCAGAATCAGCCAGGCCACCGTGACGTTCGACTTGAGGATGTCCCACAGCAGGTGGGCGAAGTACGGCACCAGCCGCCACGCCTGGTGCAGGAGGGGGCGCTCCGGCCAGAACGGCTGGGTCAGGAAGGGGATCAACCAGCCCAGGAAGGCACCGGTCAGCAGCTGGGCCAGGCTCAGGGTGTTCATCAGCAAGAGCCACAGCACCAGCAGAAACAGGGAAAACTGTGGCCGGGGCCACCAGTAACGCAATTGCCGAAGGACTCCCATCTCAGCGTTCCCCCCCTGTCTGTCGAGCCGCCGCCTCGACCGCCTCCACGTAGGCACCGGGCGACAGGACGGCGTCGGCGGTATCCAGCATGAGCGACATGACGGGAGTGGCGGCCACGGACAGCATCACACTGCCCAGCAACATCGTGATCACGACGCCAAGCCTTGCCGGGTCCACCCGCAATCGCAGTGGGGGCTCACCGGACTGCCGCCAGAAGAACTTGCTGCCGGCCCGGCTCAGGGCGATCAGGATCATGAAGGCGGCAATCAGTAGCAACGCCCATAACCAGGCCTGACGGTCCGTACCGCCGGCCACCTGCAGGATCCAGACCTTGCTGACAAAGCCGCTGAAAGGCGGCAAGCCGGCAAGCGCGATGGCGCCGACGAAATACACGATCCCCAGGGTACGCTTATGCGCCATGGCCGCCGCAATCACCATATGGTCGGCGGCTGCCCCGCGTTGCCGGGCGATCAGGTCGGCCAGCAGGAAGAAGGCCGCCGTCATCAGGGTGGAATGAATCAGGTAGAAGAGCCCGGCGGCGAGGGCGTCCCGACTGCCCAGCGCCAGGGTTGCCAGCAGGGTCCCGACGGAGACGATGACCATGTAGGCGGTCAGGTTGCGCAGGTTGATCGCCCCGAGTACCCCGATGCCACCGAGCGCCAGGGTGGCAAGTGCCAGGGGCCATAGCCACTGCCAGGCGATGGTGCCGACCAGGCCCGTTTCCAGGCCGAAGATCAGGCTGAAGACACGCAGCATGGCGTAGACGCCGACCTTGGTCATGATGGCGAACAGCGCCGCGACGGGAGCGCTGGCGGCGGTGTAGGCCCGAGGCAGCCAGAACAGCAGGGGCAAGAGGGCCGCCTTGATGCCGAACACCACCAGCAACAGCAGCGAGGCCGCGGTCAGCAACGGCAGGTCTTCGGCGGGGGCATTGGCCACGCGTACCGCCAGGTCCGCCATGTTCAGGGTACCGGTCACTCCATAGAGGATGCCGACCCCGATGATGAACATCGCCGACCCGACCAGGTTCAGGATCACGTAATGCAGGCTGGCCCGGCAGCGCGCGATGCCGCCGCCATGCAACAGCAGGGCGTAGGACGCGATCAGCAGGATCTCGAAGCAGACGAACAGGTTGAACAGGTCGCCGGTGAGGAAGGCACCGTTGATGCCCGCCAGCTGGAACTGCAGCAGCGCGTGGAAGTGGGCACCTCGGGTGTCGTCCCCGCGACCCGCGTACAGGACGCAGAACGCCGCCAGCACGGCGGTGATCAGCAACATCAGGACACTGAGGCGGTCCGCCACCAGGAGAATCCCGAACGGCGGCGACCAGTTCCCCAGCGTATACAGCACATGATTCCCCGCCATGACCTGCTCGAACAGCAGCCACGCGATCAGCACGAGCAGCGCCGTGCTGAGCAGGCTGATCAGGCGCTGAAGCGCCAGCGGGACGGCGAAGGCAATCACCAGGAAGGCACCGGCCAACAGCGGGATCAGCACCGGCAGGATGAGCAGGTGGTTCATGGGCGCCAGTCCTCGTCCGGATCCACCCCATCCACATGATCACTGCGCAGTTCCACCGCGGCACGCAGGGCCAGCACGACCACGAAGGCGGTCATGGCAAAGCCGATCACGATGGCGGTCAGCACCAGGGCCTGGGGGAGCGGGTCGGCCTGATGGCTGCTTGCGCCGATGACGGGGGGCGCCTCCAGGGCCAGGCGGCCCATGCCGAAGAGAAACAGGTTCACGGCATGGGACAGCAGGGTCAGGCCCAACACCACCGGAAAGGTGCGGGCGCGCAGGAGCAGGTAGACACCGCAGAACGTCAGCACCCCCAGGGCGGCGGCAAACAATACTTCCATCAGCCGATCTCCTTCCCCGGCCCTTGCAGGGTCATGAGCTTGCCCATGTTGGCCAGGATCAGCAGGGTCGCCCCCACCACCGTGATGAAGACGCCAAGGTCGAACAGCAGCGCGGTGGCAAGCTCGAAGTCGCCCAGCACCGGCAGTCGATAGTGCCCGAACCAACTGGTCAGGAAAGGCGCGCCGGCTGCCAGGCTGCCCAGGCCGGTGAGTGCGGCCAGCAGGATGCCGCCACCGACCAGGGGACGGAAGGGAGTCAGCATGCACGAATGGGCCCAGGCCAGGCTGCCCGCCATGTATTGCAGCGACAGGGCAACGGCCGTGATCAGTCCCGCGATGAACCCGCCTCCGGGCATGTTGTGCCCCCGCAGGAAGATGTAGGCCGACACCATGATCGTGACCGGCAGGATGGGGCGGGCGATCATCCTGAGAATCATGGGATGGGGCTCGGACGCCCAGTACTGCCCCTGCTCCTGTGGCACCCGTTCCTTGAGTTGCAGGTTGCGGGTGAGCGCGAAGACGGCCACGGCGGCAATCCCCAGTACCGTGATTTCGCCGAGGGTATCGAAGCCGCGGAAGTCCACCAGGATCACATTGACCACATTGGTGCCGCCGCCCTCCGGGACGCTACGGGCCAGGAAGAACCCGGAGATGCTCTGCGTCGGGCGGGTCATGACCGCGTAGGCCAGGGTGGCCATGCCCAGGCCACTCACGCCGGCGAGCGCGAGATCGCGCACGCGCCGCGGGACGGAGGACTCCGGCGGCGTCGTCTGCGGCAGGAAGGACAGGGCCAGCATCATGATGATCACCGCCATCACCTCCACGGACAGCTGCGTCAGGGCCAGGTCCGGCGCAGAGAAACGGGCAAAGGTGAGGGTGACGAAGAGTCCGGCGGACCCGGTGAGCAACAGGGCGAGGAAACGGTTGCGGTGGCCGATGGCCACCCCCAGGGCGGAGACCATCAGCAGCACGGTACCGAATATGGTCATGGGATCGAGGGGAGTCAGTGCCTCGGGACCGCGCCACTCCGTCATGCTGGCGAGGGCCGAGCCCATCGTGATCAGGGCGCTGAGCAGCACGAGCGCGATATAGCGCTGCACCGAGCCGTTCTCCAGCCGGTGCACCAGCCGTTCGGCGAAGGTCCCCGCCTGCAGCATCAACCACTCGAAATTTTCCTTGGCATCGACCTCGGGCAGCCGGTCATAGATGGCGAAAAGCTGCCGTCTTGCCAGGTACATGGCGAGGCCGCCCGTCAGCGCCAGGGCACTCATCAGGAACGGCAGGTTGAAGTGGTGCAGCAGGCCGAGATTGTACTGGGGCAAGTCATCACCCAGCGCCGCCTCGGCGGCAATCTTCAGCAGCGTATGCACCACGTATTGCGGCACGATGCCGACCAGGATGCAGGCGGCGGACAGCAGCGTCACGGGTATCAGGATGCCCACTCCTGGCGCTTTCGGGGGCCAGATGGGCAGGTCCCGCGGTGCCCCGTTGAAGAAGACGTTATGGAAGATGCGCGCCGAATAGGCGACGGTCGCTAGCCCCCCCAAGGCCGCCAGGGAGGGGGTGAGCCAGGCCAGCACGCCGGAGAACGGCGAGACCAGGGTCTCGGCAAGGAACATCTTCTTGCTCAAAAAGCCGTTCAGCAGCGGCAGCCCGGCCATGGAGGCGGCGGCCACGCCGGTGAGCACGCCGAGATAGGGCATGAAGTGCCACATGCCGTTGATGCGACGCATGTCCCGTGTGCCGGTCGACTGCTCGACGATGCCCGCCATCATGAACAGCGGTGCCTTGAACAGGGCGTGGTTCAGCAGGTGGAACAGGCCCACGATCAACCCCATCCTGGTGCCCATGCCCAGCAGCAGGGTGATCAACCCCAGATGGCTGACCGTGGAGTAGGCCAGCAGCCCCTTGGTGTCGTGCTTGAACATCGCCACGAAGGCGCCGGTGAGCAGGGTCGCCATGCCCACGGTGGAGACGCTGTACAGCCAGAGAGGCGTTTCCGCCAGCACCGGATGCAGCCGGGCCAGGAGAAAGATCCCCGCCTTGACCATGGTCGCCGAATGCAGATAGACAGACACCGGCGTGGGCGCGGTCATGGCATGCGGCAGCCACAGGTGAAAGGGAAACTGGGCAGACTTGGTCATGGCCCCCAGCAACACCAGGGACAGGATCAACGGATACTGGCGGTGATCGCGCAGGGTATCGCCGGCCGCCAGCACATCGCTCAGCTGAAAACTGCCCACCACCTGGCCGATCAGGATGACACCGGCCATCAGCGCCAGCCCCCCGCCGCTGGTGATCACCAGGGTCAGGCGGGCACCACGGCGCGCCGGGCGCTGATCCGAATGAAAGCCGATCAGCAGGAACGAAACCAGGCTCGTCATTTCCCAGAACACCAGCATGAACAGCAGGTTGCCCGAGGTGACGATGCCCAGCATGGACGCCATGAACACCAGCGTCAGGACATAGAAATGGGCTCCCCCGTGCTTGCCGGCAAAGTAATAGCGCGCATACAGCATCACCAGCAGGCCCATGCCGACGATCAGCAGGGCGAACAGCATGGCCAGCCCATCCATGCGGAAGGCGATCGTGAGGCCGATGGCCTCGATCCAGCGCCACTCGGCAGCGATGACCTCGCCGGCCAGGATCGCGGGCAACTGGGACAGCACCAGGGCCAGCACCGTCACGGGGGCCAGCGCCGCGACGAGGGCCGAGAACCGCAGGTCCCGGGCGCGGGCCGTCGCACTGGTCAGCAGGGCACCGAGCAGGGGCAGCGTGACGATCAGCAGCAGCGTCATGAAACCGCGGGCTCCCGGAGGCGAGTCGTTGACCGGGCACGTGCTGGCTTATCGCCGGATGGTTCCCTCCACCGCATCATCCGCAGGCCCCGTCGATGCATGCCATCACTGTCAGCTCATCGGGAATGACCACCTTGTCATGACAAGCCATGTGAACTCCTGAGTCCGGAAGTAAGGAGATATCGCGGCTCTGTCAGTATGGTTCACGAGCTCCGGGGTTTCCTGATGCAGGTCAGGATCGGCGAAACGCTTGTGTCAACGCTCGGGATGCCGGCAACGACCGCGCCGGGTAGCCCTGATGCCGTGACATCGCCGGGCCGGAAGCGCGCAGCGTCGCCCATGATGTAGCGCAGCCGCCAGTCATCGCCGGCGGCGGAGACCAGGATCATCACCTTGTCGCGGAACAGGGCCACGCCTCGCCCGGGGGCGGCTTATGGACTAGCTTCAAGTCGAGCGAGGGGTTTCCCGGCCAGGCGCGCCGGGCTTCAGGGAGGAGCGCAGGATGCGACGGCAAGGTGCGATCCGGGGGGAACTGCTTTTCACCATGCTGCTGTTCGTGGCCGGCTGCGGTGAACCACCCCCGCCCCTCGACACGAGCGGCCCGACGGGCGACTGGCCGCACTACGGTCAAGGCCTCGAGGGCCTGCGCTACTCGCCCCTCGACCAGATCCGCCCCGACAACGTCGCCTACCTCGAGGAGGTGTGGCGCTACGAGAGCGGCGACTTCGCCCTCGGCGACGAGACCCAGACCCGCACCTCGCTGCAGGTCACGCCCATCGTGGTGGGCGAGCGGCTGATCTTCTGCACCCCCTACAACCGCGTCATCGCACTGGACCCGGAAACCGGCGAGGAGCTCTGGCAGTTCGACCCCGAGCTGCAGCTGCGCCGGCTGCACGGCGCCTACCCGATGATCTGCCGCGGTGTGGCCCACTGGCAGGACGCCGAGGCCGATGGCGGGAACGAGAGCGAATGCCGGGAGCGGATCTTCACCGGCACCCAGGACGCCGAGCTGATCGCCCTGGACGCCGCCACCGGCCGCCCCTGCGCCGACTTCGGCGAGGCCGGCCGCCTGGCGCTGCGCGACGACCTCGGCGACGACGTGCCGCCCTGGGAGTACTACGTCACCTCGGCCCCGCTGGTGGTCGACGATCTGGTCATCGTCGGCGCCCTGGTGGCCGATAACGTGCGCGCCGACGCCCCACCGGGGGTGGTGCGCGCCTTCGACGCCCGCACCGGCGAGCTGGCCTGGGCCTGGGACCCGGTGCCCCCCGATCACCCCGCCACCCCGGCGGAAGGCCCCTACCGCCGCTCCACCGCCAATGTCTGGGCGCCGATGGCCGCCGACGCCGAGCGCGGCCTGCTTTTCGTGCCCACCGGCAATGCCCCACCGGACTACTTCGGCGGCCAGCGGAACGGGCTCGATCACTACTCATCCTCGGTGGTCGCCCTGCACACCCGCGGCGAGCGCGCCGGCGAGGTCGCCTGGCACTTCCAGACCGTCCACCACGACCTCTGGGACTACGACATAGGCGCCCAGCCGTCGCTGATCGAGCTGAACACCGACGACGGCCCGGTGGCCGCGGTGGTCGTCTCGACCAAGGCCGGCCATGTGTTCGTGCTCGACCGCGAGAGCGGCGAACCGCTGCACCCCATCGAGGAGCGCCCGGTGCCCCAGGACCCGGCGCCGGGCGAGTGGCTCTCGCCCACCCAGCCCTTCCCGGTTACCCCGCCGACGCTCTTTCCGCCGCAACTGACCCCGGACGACGCCTGGGGCCTGACCTTCTGGGACCGCGGCCGCTGCCGTCGCGAGATCGAGTCGCGCCGCGCCGAAGGCCTCTACACCCCGCCCAGCCTCGAGGGCACGGTGGTCTACCCCGCCGCCACGGGCGGCATCAACTGGGGCAGTGGCGCCGTCGACCCGAGCCGCAACCTGCTGGTGGTCAACCAGTCGCGGGTGCCCACCGGGGTGCGGCTGATTCCCCGCGAGGAGTACGCGGCGCTGCCCGAGGAGGAGACCCGCACCGACGCCGGCGGGCTCGCCGGCGCCAACCGCCTCTACAGCGAGATGCGCGACACCCCCTATGGGGTCAGCGTGGAGCTGCTGAGCTCGCCGCTGGGCATGCCGTGCAGCGCCCCGCCCTGGGGTACGCTGACCGCCGTCGACCTGGACGACGGCGAGATCCGCTGGGAGGTGCCCCTGGGCTCCACCCGCGGCCTGGCTCCCTGGCCCTTCTGGCTCGAGTGGGGCGTGCCCAATGTCGGCGGCCCCATCGTCACCGCCGGCGGCCTGGCCTTCATCGCTGCCACCCCGGATCGCTATATCCGCGCCTTCGACCTGGCCAGCGGCGAGACCCTGTGGCGCGCCGACCTCCCCTACGCCGCCCACGCCACGCCCCTCACCTACCGGCTCGGCCCCGAGCGACGCCAGTTCCTGGTGGTCGCGGCGGGCGGACACCTGTTCTCCGACCCCGGCGACGCCATCGTCGCCTTCGCCCTGCCGGAGCCGGAATGAGCGGGCTGGCCGAGACCTGGGTCGAGCGCCCCGGCTACCGGCTGCGCGTGCGCCACGGCGGCGACCCCCAGCGCCCCCTGGTGCTCTTCCTGCACGGCTACCCGGACAGCCAGCGCATGTGGCAGGAGACCATGACGGCCCTGGCAGATCGCTACCGGGTGGCCAGCCTGGACTGGCCCGGCATCCCGGCCGGGGAGCCGCGCCAGCCGGCGCGGCGCTACCGTATCGCCGCCCTGCTCGAGGACATCGAGGCGGTGATCGGGGTGCTGGGCGCGAGCCGGCTGCACCTGGTGGGTCACGACTGGGGCGCCACGATCGGATGGTCCTATGTCACCCACCCCAACTACGGCCAGCGGGTGCTCAGTTGGAGCTTCATCTCCGGGCCGCACCTGGCGATCTGGCGCCAGTGGGGGCTGGAGGGCCTGAAGAGCCTGAGCCCGCGCCGCCTCTGGCCGGTGGTCGCGCAACTGCTGCGCGCCAGCTACACCCTGCCGCTGCTGGCCTGGCCGCTGGGCGAAGCGCTGTGGCGCCTCGGCGGCGTGCCCGCCTGGCGCCTGGTGCTGCGCATTGCCGGCGTCCCCAAGGGCGATCCCCTGCTCGAGGAGAGCCGAGAGCAGGTACTCGCCATGGCACTGGGCCCCATGGCGCTGTACCGCCAGAACGTGCTCCACCCACCGCCGCTGCCCCCCAGGGCCAGCGTGACCTGCCCGGTGCAGCTGATCGTCGCCGAGCGCGACCCCTTCGTCTCGGAGGCCGGCTACGCCAACCTCGGCGACTACGCCACCGACCTGCGCATCGCCCGCCTCCCCGGCTCCCACTGGGTGACCCGCAGCCATCCGGAGGAGACCCTGGCCGTGCTGCGGGGCTTCCTCGCCGAGGTCACGGGGGCTGGTGGGTCGGCGTGATGTTCTGATTGAAGCGGAAGACATTTTCCGGATCGTACACGTTCTTCAGCGCGACCAACCGCGCGTAGTTGGCCCCATAGGCCGTCCTGACCCTCGCCTCGCCCTCGTCGCCCAGGTAGTTGACGTACGCGCCCTCCTCCAGGAAGGGGGCCACGGCGCGGAAGCAGCGGCGTCCCCACGCGATATTCGCCTCCGATTCCGCGGGATCCTCCCACATCCGCAACACCAGGACGCTGTGTTGCGCCTGCCGGTGGGCGAAGGCGGTGTCCTGGGCGCCCACGCGACCGATGGCGCCCCCCAGATGCTCGATGGCGATCGCGGCAAAGGGTGCGGGCGTGTCGGCGACGAAGAAGTCGAGGAGCGCCTCGATGGCGTCGTCGCCGAACGCCCTCATGAAGCCAGCCTTCCAGTAGTGCCGCCGGCCGGGCTGGAACACCTCGGTGAGCAGGTTCTGCACCGTGGCGTAGGGGACCGGCGCAACGGTATCGAGCACCGGAGCGCCGAACGCGCGCATGGGCTGCAACACGGCCTCGCCCTCCTCGAGGGACCCGCAATAGCACATCTTGATGTCCAGTACGGGGCCTTCGGGCCCGGACAGCAAGGTGGCATCCGCCCTCACTTCATCGGGGGCCGTACTGGACCAGTCACGATAGAAGCGCAGGACATCCCTGGCACGGTCGAGGGGATAGACGAGTTCACCGCCCAGCACCGGCCCCACCGGATGCAGCCGATACGCGAAGGACGTCACCACGCCGAAGTTGCCACCCCCGCCACGCAGGCCCCAGAACAGGTCCGGATGCTCGTCGGCACTAGCCGTCACCAGCCGTCCCTCCGCGGTGACCACATCGGCCGACACCAGGTTGTCGCAGGCCAGGCCATGCTTGCGGTTGAGGTAGCCGATCCCGCCTCCCAGGGTGAGCCCGGCGATGCCGGTCGAGGGCACGATGCCGCCGGTGGTGGCCAGGCCGAAGGCCTGGGTTTCATGATCGAAGTCCCCCCAGGTGGCACCGCCCTCGGCGCGCGCCACGCGTTGCCGAGGATCGACCCACACGCTCGCCATCGGCGACAGGTCGATCACCAGACCCTCGTCGCAGACGGCACTGCCCACCACGCTGTGGCCACCGCCACGCACGGCGATCGGCAGCGCCGCCTCCCGCGCGAAGTCGACGGACGCGATCACGTCGGCCACCCCGGCACACCGCACGATCATGGCAGGACGTCGGTCGATCAGGCCGTTGAACACCCGGCGAGCCTCGTCATAGTCCTCCTGTTCCGGCAGGACGAGCCGTCCCCGCAAGCGGTTCCGGAATTGCTGGATGGTGCTGTCATTGATGGTCATGATCGCCCCCTCCCCTCGTTGAGGTCATCTCCACAGTTCAAGACTACGACAGGAAGGCCGGGCAACGCCTCGGCGAAGCTACCCGATCGGCCTCAGGCGGCCACTGGGTAGTTTCCGCCAGGTGCAGGGGGAATCAGGGAAGCGCTGATTTATGTCGCGAGCGAAGAGAGGCTGGCCGCCACCGGAGCACAGCGACCGGAGTTGACTGATTGCTCAATGAGGTCCGGGCCCAGAGGTCATTGCTCTCGGCATCCTTGCCCGCCAGGTAGGCGGCAACGGCGAGACGCTCGAGATCGTCCAGCGCCAGCGTGGTCCCCCGGGCAGCGCCCCCTCCCTGTCGAAAGCGCGACGTGCCGTTCGACTAGCAGGAGACAGCACAGACAACTATCACTATTGCATCCACCCGATGGAGGCCAACCATGTCACGCATGATCTTCGTGAACCTGCCCGTCGCCGACCTCGACGCGTCGGTGGCGTTCTACACGTCCCTCGGTTTCGAGAACAACCCACATTTCACCGACGATACGGCGGCCTGCATGGTATGGAGCGAGGCGATCAACGTCATGCTGCTCACCCATGCCAAATGGCGCACCTTCACCAGCCGGCCGCTTCCGCCGACCACCTCCAGCGAAGTGATGCTGGCCTTGTCGTGCGACAGTCGCGCCGCGGTCGACGCCATGAACGAGGCGGCCGCCGCCAAGGGCGGCACCGCCGATATCAATCCCCCTCAGGATCTCGGCTTCATGTACAACCGCAACCTGGCGGATCCCGACGGTCACGTCTGGGAGGCGATGTGGATGGACCCGGCGGCCATCCCCTCGAACGATTCAACGGGCTGAGAGGAATCAAGGCGGCGGGTGGCGACGCAACCGGCTCAGGCAGCGCCCGGCTCCTCGATCACCCGGCGGATCGTCGCCATCATCACCTGCGTCGCCTTGCCCAATCCACCGGAGCGGGCCACGCTTTGCCAATGTCGCCATTGCCATTGGACAAGGAGCGCCCCCATGGACACCCTCGAACTCCAGAAAGTCTGGGCACCCCGCGTGCTCAGCGTGCTGCGTATCGTGTCGGGCTTCATCTTCCTCTTGCACGGCACCCAGAAGCATCTCGGCTTCCCGCCAACGGACCGTGTGGTCGAGACCTTCTCGCTGTCGGGGATCTCCGGCTTCATCGAGATCATCTGCGGGGTACTGATCATGGTCGGCTTCCAGAGCCGGGCCGCGGCCTTCCTGGCCTCCGGCACCATGGCCTTCGCCTACTGGATCGCCCACGCCCCGCAGGATCTCTTCCCGGTCAATAACGGCGGCGACGCGGCCATCCTCTACTGCTTCGTGTTCTTCTACCTCGTCTTCGCGGGCCCCGGCCCCTGGAGCATCGACGCCATGCGGGGCAAGGGCTCCGCGTAAGCGGCCTGAGCGTCGGATCGTCTCCCCGCCAGGTTGCTAGACTGAAGGCGAAACCGCGACGGGAGCGCGTCATGACTCGGCTCAACGTGACCCGCAAGCTGATCGAGTCCCACCTGCTGTCAGGCAGGATGGTGCCGGGCGAGGAGATCGGGCTTGCCATCGACCAGACCCTGACCCAGGACGCCACCGGTACCCTGGTGATGCTGGAGTTCGAGGCCATGCAGGTCGGCCGCGTGCGCACCGAGCTCTCGGCCCAGTATGTCGACCACAACCTCCTGCAGGAGGACTTCAAGAACCCCGACGACCACCTGTTCCTGCAGAGCGCCTGCCGCAAGTTCGGCGTCTGGTTCAGCCCGGCCGGCAACGGCGTCAGCCACCCGGTCCACCAGGAGCGCTTCGGCATGCCCGGCAAGACCCTGGTCGGCTCGGACAGCCACACCCCGGCCGCCGGGGCACTGGGCATGTTCGCCATCGGTGCCGGCGGCCTGGAGGTGGCCCTGGCCATGGTCGGCAAACCGCTCTACCTCAACATGCCCAAGGTGGTAGGGGTGGAGGTGACCGGCGAGTTGCCCGACTGGGTCAGCGCCAAGGACGTGGTGCTGGAGATGCTGCGCCGCTTCGACGTCAAGGGCGGCGTCGGCAAGGTCTTCGAGTACTACGGCCCCGGCCTCGCTGCCCTGAGCGCCATGGACCGTCACGTGATCGCCAACATGGGCACCGAGATGGGGGCGACAACCTCGGTGTTTCCCTCCGACGGCGAGGTGAAGCGGTTCCTGGAGCGCCAGGAGCGCGGCGACGCTTGGCAGGAACTGCTCGCCGATGACGGCGCCGACTACGATGAGCATGTCGTGCTGGACCTGTCCACCCTCGAGCCACTGATCGCCCTGCCCAGCAGCCCTGGCAACGTCAAGCCGGTGCGTGAAGTGGCCGGCGAGGAGATCTACCAGGCCTACGTGGGCTCCTCGGCCAATCCGGGCTTTCGCGACTTCGCCGTGCCGGCGATGATGGTCGAGGGCCGCCGGATAGCGCCGGGCGTCTCCTTCGACGTCAACCCCACGTCGCGCCAGATCCTCGAGAACCTTTCCAGTCACGGCTACCTGTCGCGGCTGATCCGCGCCGGTGCCCGCCTCCACCAGGCCGGCTGCAACGGCTGCATCGGCATGGGCCAGGCGCCGGCCACGGGCCGCAACAGCCTGCGCACCGTACCGCGCAACTTCCCGGGCCGCTCCGGCACCCCCGAGGACCGGGTCTTCCTGTGCAGCCCGGAAACCGCCACCGCCTCCGCCCTGACCGGCAGGATCACCGATCCGCGCGATCTGGACATGGCGTACCCACGGTTCGAAGAACCCGAGCCGCTGGCGATCAACCGCGAGATGCTCGTCGCCCCTGCCGAGGACAGCGGCCTGGTGGCGCTGATCAAGGGGCCCAACATCAAGTCGCTGCCGGAATTCGAGCCCATTCCCACCCGCTTCGCCGGCCCGGTGCTGCTGAAGCTGGGTGACGACGTCTCCACCGACGAGATCCTGCCCGCCGGGGCCGAGGTGCTGCCCCTGCGCAGCAATATCCCGGCCATCGCCGAGTACGTGTTCCGGGCCGTCGACCCCGACTTCAGCCAGCGCGCCAAGGCGCTGGACGGCGACGGCTTCTTCCTCGTCGCCGGCCGGAACTACGGCCAGGGTTCGAGCCGCGAACACGCCGCCATCGCCCCCCGCTACCTGGGGCTGCGCGCGGTCTGCGCCCTCTCCTACGGCCGTATCCACTGGCAGAACCTGGCCAACTTCGGTGTCGTGCCGCTGACCTTCGCCAACCCCGACGACCTGGAGCGCATCGACCAGGGGGACGAACTGGTCCTGGACGACCCGCTCGGCGCCCTCGACAGCGGCGGCGAGGTCATGCTGCACAACCGGACCAGGGAGGAGTCCTACACCCTGCACCACGGCCTGTCCCAGCGCCAGATCGCCATGATCCGCAGCGGCAGCCTGATCAATCTGGTGCGCGAGGAGACCTAGGGAAGCGCTGATCCATGTTGCGAGCGATGAGAGGCCGGCTCCTCGCCGCCGGACTCGCTCCACCACATCGCTACCGAACCCACCGGGGCACCTACACTGTTCCTTAGGGAAGGAACCGATTCCCGGAGGCCCCAATGCAACCGCTAGCGAATGCCATCGCCATGATCGGCAACACGCCGATGGTGCGGGTCGCCAATATGGACACCGGCCCCTGCGAACTCTACCTGAAGCTGGAGAACATGAACCCGACCGGCTCGGTCAAGGACCGCATCGGGCTGTCGATGATCGAGGCCGCCGAGGCCTCGGGCGAGCTAAAACCGGGCGGCACCATCGTCGAGGGTACCGCCGGCAATACCGGCCTGGCCCTGGCGCTGGTGGCGCAGCAGAAGGGCTACCGCGTGATTCTGGTGATTCCCGACAAGATGAGCCGCGAGAAGATCTTCCATCTCAAGGCCATGGGGGCCGAAGTGGTAATGACGCGCTCGGACGTGGCCAAGGGCCACCCCGAGTACTACCAGGACAAGGCGGCGGCCATCGCCCGGGAGATCCCGAGCGCGATATTCATCAACCAGTTCGGCAACCCCGCCAATCCCCTGGCCCATGAGCACGGCACCGGCCCGGAGATCCTGCGCCAGATGGACGGGCGCCTCGACGCCGTGGTGTGCGGCGTGGGCTCCAGCGGCACCATGACCGGCCTGTCACGCTGCTTCGCCAAGGCCGCCCCCGAGGTGGAACTGGTGCTGGCCGACCCCGAGGGCTCCGTGCTGGCCGAGTACGTGCGTAGCGGGCAGCTCGGCACCAAGGGCGGCAGCTGGCTGGTCGAAGGCATCGGCGAGGATTTCCTTCCGTCCATCGCCGACCTGTCGCGGGTCAGCCAGGCCATCACCATCTCCGACAAGGAGAGCCTGCTGTGCGGCCGCGAACTGCTGCATCGCGAAGGGATTCTGGGCGGCACCTCCACCGGCACCTGCGTGGCGGCGGCGCTGCGCTACTGTCGCGCCCAGACCCAGCCCAAGCGGGTGGTGACCTTCGTCTGCGATACCGGCAACAAGTACCTGTCCAAGATGTACAACGATCACTGGCTGGAGGATCAGGGCTTCATCGAGCGGCGCCAGTACGGCGACCTGCGCGACCTGATCCGGCATCCCTATGCCGAGCACGACACCGTGGTGGTAACGCCCGACGAGCCGCTGACCACGGCCTACGCGCGCATGAAGCTCTACGATGTCTCCCAACTGCCGGTCATGGAGGGCGACCGGGTGGTCGGCATCATCGACGAGTCGGACATATTGATGGCGGTGTATGGCCACGAGGACCATTTCAAGTCGCCGGTGCGCGAGGCGATGATCACGCAGCTGCAGGAGCTCGGCCCCGGGGCCAGCCTGGACGACCTGGTGGCGGTGTTCCAGGAGGATCACGTCGCCATCGTCACCGAGGGCGACCAATTCGATGGCCTGATCACGCGGATCGACCTGCTCAACTATCTGCGGCGCCGGATCGACTGAAGGGAACGGGAGAGATGCGATGAGTGACGATTACCAGGACGGACGCCATCGGCTGGCGACCCGGGCCATCCATGCCGGGCAGGCGCCGGACCCCAGCACCGGGGCCATCATGACGCCGATCTACGCCACCTCCACCTACGTGCAGGCCAGCCCCGGTCGACATCAGGGCTTCGAATACTCGCGCAGCGGCAACCCCACCCGCCTGGCGTTCGAGCGCTGCATGGCGGACCTGGAAGGCGGCACGGCGGGCTTCGCCTTTGCCTCGGGCATGGCGGCCACGGCCAGCGTGCTGGAACTGCTCGACCACGGCAGCCATGTGATCGCCTTGGACGACCTCTACGGCGGCTCCTACCGCCTGTTCGAGAACGTCCGCCGGCGCTCCGCCGGGCTCGATTTCGGCTTCGTCGACCTCAGCCGCGAGGCCGACCTGAAAGCTAGCCTGGAGACCGCCCTGCGCGACAACAGCCGCATGCTCTGGGTGGAGTCGCCCAGCAACCCGCTGCTCAAGCTCGTCGACCTACAACGCATCGCCGACTTCGCCCGCGCTCACGGCCTGATCAGCGTCATGGACAACACCTTCGCCACGCCGGTACTGCAGCGGCCGCTGGAGCTCGGCTTCGACATCGTGGTGCACTCCACCACCAAGTACCTGGGGGGCCATTCCGATATCGTCGGCGGGGTCGCCGTGGTCGCCGATGAGGCGCTGGCCGAGCGGTTGGCCTTCATCCACAACGCCGTCGGCAGCATTGCCGGGCCGTTCGACAGCTACCTCGCCCTGCGCGGACTGAAGACCCTGGTGCTGCGCATGCGCCAGCACTGCGAGAATGCCCGGGCGCTGGCCGCCTGGCTGGACGCCCACCCGGCCGTGGAGCGAGTCATCTACCCCGGCCTGGCCAGCCATCCCCAGCACGCCCTGGCCGGCCGCCAGATGAGCGACTTCGGCGGTATGGTCACCATCGTGGTTCGCGGCGGCGAAGCGGCGGCCCGGCGCGTGCTGGAACGCTGCCAACTGTTCGCCCTGGCCGAGAGCCTGGGCGGGGTGGAGAGCCTGATCGAGCACCCCGGCATCATGACCCACGCCTCCGTGCCCGCCGAGACCCGCGAACGGCTCGGCATCGAGGATGGGCTGATCCGGCTCTCGGTGGGCATCGAGGCGCTCGATGACCTGATCGCCGACCTGGATCAGGCCCTGCAGGGCGGCGGCGAAGCCGGCCCACCATCTTGAGCCCGTCGCATGTCGAGTTGCCCTTTTTCAATTGAGCTGGTCGCCATGTCTCAGGCAACATGGAGACAGGGAGAGCAAGCATAGACGGATGAGCAACGGCATACCGCTGGAGGAGCCACATGCAACCGCTGAGCTATTACTACTACAACGTGCTGGAAGGCCTCGAAAAGCCGTGCGACGTGCCGGCGGACCACCTGCAGGAGGGCTTCGACATCCTGTATCGCCATGGTGGCCGCATCGAAATGGACCTGATGCGCAAGGCCGAGGATGGCGACGCACAGGGCGAGCCGTATCACTGGTACGAAGCCCTCGATGCCGAGCAGCGGGCGAAATTGCACAAGGCCCTCGGTGACGGCAACCCCGCGAAGATCCTCAAGATCATGCAGCGCAACGGGTATGCCGGCATTCTGTATCACCATGCGTGGGAGCACTTCCGCGAGCCGGGAGCCGCCTAAGCCTCCCTCTCCACCACTTAAAAGGGCCCGCGATCTCTCGCGGGCCCTTTGGGTTGTGGGGTTGCTGCTCGCCCAGCTCCGGCGTGAACGCCTCGCCGACGTCCTCGCTCAGCCGGGCGCAATGTTGCGATTGACGCGGAAGCGATTGTCCGGATCCCAGCGGCGCTTGATCTCGGCGAGCCGCCGGAGGGCCGGGCCGAGGGCCGCTTCGACGCGCTCCGGGCCTTCGTCCTCGGTCAGGAAGTTGATGTAGGTGCCGCCGGTGGAGAAGGCCTTCAGGTCGTGCCAGGCCTCGCGGGCCCAGGCGATGTTCGCCGCGTCGTCCTCCGGCTGCTCCCAGGCGCCGCCCACGTTGAAGACGTAGCGCGCATCGCGGTTGCCCACGGCCGAGTGGTCGTTGTCGAGCTCGTTCAGGGCGCCGCCGAGATGGGACAGGATCACCGACGAGTACGGCGAGCGGATGCGCCCGGCATGCTCGATGACCTTGTCGCACAGCGCGGGCTCGATGCCCGGCAGATACTCGCTCTTCCAGTAGTAGCGCCGCCCCTTGGGCTGGGTGGCATCGAGCAGCTTCTGCAGCTGCACATAGGGCCGACGCACCAACACGTCGCCGATGGGCTTGCCGAACGCCTTGATCGGCGCGACCACCGCCTCGCCCTCCTCCGGCTTGCCGCTGTAGCAGGCGAGCAGCGCCACGATCGGCTCGCCATGGTACTCCTTGGGCAACCACGGGGCCGGCGGTGCCGGCCGCAACAAGGCGAACAGGGTCAGCTCGGGCGGGGCCTGACCGCCATCTGGATGGGCCTGATGACCGTGGCGGAGGCGCTCGCCGGCGGCAAGCTCCTGCTGACCGGGGCTCGCCAGTTGCAGGCCAGCATGCAGCGCTGGCTGGGACTGAGTGTCTTTGCCGGCGAGCCCAAGCGGGTCAGCGCCTGAGCAGCGCTGTTATCAGCGCGAACCCGACAGTGGAGTCATTGGCGGAGAAGGGGGGGACGTCCCCGATTACTCCAGGAATGGAATGACCGGGCTATTCCTCTGCGGCCGACAGCATCTCGCCTTCCAGTACGAAGACACGATTGGTCTGTGACGGAAATTCGACATGAAATGTCCCCGCGCCATTGAGCCCCTCGAACTGGCCGGTACCGCCAACGACCTCCCACAAGCCATTGTTGAGCAACGATGGCTTGCCCTCAGGGCCAGGAACGAATACGGCACGCAGTAGCCACTTGATGTAGGCGATGTCACCTTCTCCCGCGGTGAATACCAGATAGCCGTTGGCGTCGCCTCCCACGCCGGGCAAGATGTCATGCATGCCATATTCCGTCACGGTAGTGCCATCGAGTGGTCCACTGCCGATCGCTTCGCCCTCACGATTGAGTAGTTGGACAAATCTCTTGCTTCCATCGGCAAAGTCGAGACGTACCTCCTCCTTGGGCATCACCGTGGCTTCGATCTTGACCGGTTCCGCACTCGCCAAGGAAAGCGTGGCCCCGATCCCCGCCACCAGCACGATGGCCTTCGTCAAATCCCGTGTCACGCGAGGTTGTCGCATGGTCTTGTCCCCTTGTCTTGCCCCTTATGGAAAACGCACCGGCGAAAGACTCGCCTAAAACAAGATTAGGCGACGTTGGGACAAACACCCTGACATTTAAGCAGGCAATTCATTCATACATGGATACCTTCAGACACAACCTGATATTCCTCATGAAATATCACTGAGAAATCACAGCCCCCGTGACCAGGATATGGCACTAACGCTAACCTCGTAATGAGATTACGCAGGTCATGCGGCTTGGGCTAGCCTCACCATGACATCGGTTTTTTTCTGGTCCACCGCACTTCCCCAGGACACGCGGCGCTGAGCGGCTCCTACGCCGTGGCGTCGAACACCTGCCTGACCAACTCGGCGAGCGTCGGGTGCACGTGGATGCTGTCGCGCACCCCTTGCGCCTTGGCCCCCGGGGTGTTCATGGCGACCACCACCTCGTGAATCAGGTCGGCTGCCTGGGGGCCGATCATATGGAAGCCCAGGATCCGGTCGCTGCCCTTCTCGACCAGGAGTTTCGCAAAGCCCGGGGGTGAACCGACGATCTTGCCCTTGGCGAAATCGGCGTAGTCCTTCCGGGCCACGGTGTAATCGAGGCCCTGGTCGCGACAGGCACGCTCGGTCAGCCCGACCGAGCCGATCTGCGGGTTGCTGAACACGGCGTGGGGGTTGGCGGTGTAGTCGACGGCAAGGGAGGCACCGTGGGCGTTGCGGTAGGCAAGCTCACCTTCGTAGCTCGAGGTGTGCTTGAACATCCCCTGCCCGATGACGTCGCCATAGGCATAGATGTCGGGGTGCGTGGTCCGCAGCCCGTCGTCGACCACCACGAAGCCGCGGCCGTCGAGCTCGACCCCCGTCCGCTCCAGCGCCAGGCGATCGGTGTTGGGACGCCGACCGGTGGCCAGCAGGAGCCGATCGCCGAGCACGGTCCGTTCGCCGTCGTCGGTGGCGACGACCAGGCCGCACTGCCCGTCGCGCACCAGCGCCTGGCGTGCCTCGGCTTGCAGCACCAGCTCCACCCGCTTGGCGAGTTCCTGCGTGAACAGCGCCCGCACGTCGTCGTCTTCGGCCAGCAGGCACTCGGAATGGTCGATCACCGTGACGCGGGTGCCCAGGGCGGAGAAAAAATGGGCAAACTCGCAGCCGATGTAGCCGCCGCCGAGGATGATCAGGTGCTCGGGCTGCTCGGTGAGGTCGAAGATGACGGACTCGTTGGTGAGAAACCCGCTCTCCGCCAGCCCGGGGATCGGCGGGATCGCGGGTCGCGCGCCCGCGGCGATGAAGATCCGCTCGCCGGTCAGCCGGCGCCCGTCCTCCATCTCGATCAGCTTGTCGTCCACGAAATGCGCCTGGCCATAGTAGGGGGTGAAGGCGCTCTCCACCCAGCGGCGCACGGCAGCGGCGTCGTTCTCGCGCCGCCGGCGGACCGTGTCGAGAACGGCCTGGAAGTCGACGCGAACCGACGACTGATCCAGGTGGATACCGAAGTCCCCGGCGTGCCGGATCGTCTGCATCACCTCGGCGGCCTGAATCAGGCCCTTCGTCGGGATGCAGCCACGGTTCACGCAGGTGCCGCCGAGCTGGTCGGGACGGTCATCGACCAGCGCGACCGACTTGCCGTCCTGCTGAGCGTAATAGGCGGCCGTGAGGCCGGAGCCGCCGCCGATGCAGATCACGTCGTAGCGCTCAATCGCCGCCATGGTTCCTCCCCGCTTTACTGCGCGGCGCGAGTACGAGGGCCGGGGCGTCGAACGCCAAACGAGATCCGCCCCACTGCGCCGCGCTCGATATCCTCCGGCCGGCCCCGTCGAGGTCGGCGATCAGGTTCTTCTTCTGCGAGTGTAGCCCACTCTCTGCCCGCCACAGGGAGTTCGAACCAGGCTTTGTCCAAAAAGTCGGCGAGCGATGGCCAGGGCTAGGCCCGTTCCCTACGGGCCCACGCATTTCCCACATCCGTGTGGGTCACAAGGCAAAAATCAGCGACAAATCGTCAGGATAGACGATTTGGGCAGCTCCGCTGCTCGAAGAGCGAGTGACAGGGATGTCGCGAGTCCAAAGCGGAGTTTACGTGGGTGTAAATGAGCATTTTAAGCTGATTTTTAACGCCGTATGGGCGAGCGCAGGCAGTTTTCGGACAAAGCCTTGGCTTCAGGAGGCGGTCGCGACAATGTGACGTTATAACTATTACCGAGGCTTCCGCGAACGCCAATAGCGAGAAATAGTGGGCTTTACGCTGACCCCGTGAACCAGAATCGACAAGGCAACCACCACCAGGGTCAGGTGTATCAATTCCAGCGCGACTTCCTCTGGCAGCCCGTGTTGGATGGCGTACATCAGATAGTACAGCGAGCCAATACCTCGAACGCCAAACCAGCCCACCAGGTGGCGCATACGCATGGGCGCCCGGCTTCCCAGCACGCCGAGATGCACGCTGACGGGGCGGACGACAAAAAACAGAAACGCCGCGAAACCCACGGCTCGCCAACTCCAGGAATCCCAGAAGAGCGAGCCACCGATCAGTAAAACCAGCACGATTTCTGCCAGCCGTTCGAGGTGCTCGTTGAATACCAGGGAGCTTTCGCTCACGTGCACGTGCGCTATGGCTTGCGGCTCACCCTCCAGGCGTGTCTCGACAGGTACCGAGTAACCTTGTTTGAGGCCGGCCAATTTCAATTCGGTATGGCGCAGAGCCACCGCTGCACTAAAAACGGCCAAGAAGCCCCAGGCATCCACTAACAGGCTGATTCCGTAGGCGAACGCGATCAGCCCCAGGCCGAGAAAGCTTTCCAGAAAGGCAGTGTCCACAATGCTGGTACGTATCTTGTTTACCAGCCAACCGACACCACCGCCCGCCAGGATACCGATGCCGATACCTGCACCGCTTGCCCAGAACACATCCACCGCCAGCCACCGCCAACCGGCGTCGCCAAGCTCGTGCAGACCCAGCAATCCCAGGCCGAGCATCACGAACGGGAAGGCGCTGCCGTCGTTCATTCCGGCCTCGCAGGTCAATGAAAAACGTAGTTCGTCAGTATCATCGGCGTGACGAACCTGCACCTCGGTCGCCAGTACCGGGTCGGTCGGTGCGACCACGGCACCCAGCAACACGGCGGCCCCAAGGGGCAAAGCAAGCCAGTAGTAGCCGAACAGCGTCACTAGTCCGACGGTAAGCGCCATCGAAACCACCGCCAGTTGCAGGGGAGTTCGCCATCGCTTCAGGGTGACCGGCGCCGGCATTTTTACGCCGGCGCAATACAATGAAATAAGCACGGCGATTTCGGTCAGGAGCTCCAACAAAGCCGACTCTTCCAGCGGATTGAAATGAAACAAGTCGAAGCCCATGGGCCCCACAATGAATCCGATAAGAAGATACACGATGGCAGAGGTGGCGGGCACGCTTTTGAGATAGGAGAAGGTAAAGCCCACTACCAGCAGCAGCGAACCGATCAAGATAAACCAGGTAGCGGTTGTCATAGATGACTCGGCAGGTGTGTATTCATTCGCCCAGTCACACGCGACCCGACAGGATCGAACCAGCGTAATCGCGCTCGTTCGTGAACTCGCCTCAACGCCCCTGCGCACCCCGGCGCAGCCAGTCATGCACGAAGGCGAGCTTACGGCGCGCGGCGTCCGACAGCACGAAGGGGTAGAGATCCGACAACCCCATGGAGCGGTTGACGTGGTTGACCCCCATAGCGAGGGAGGCCGCGACATGGATCAGGCGCTCGGCATCCGGTTCCGAATACGGGTCCCAGCCCGGGCTCGGCAGCTCTGGCGAGGACAGGCCCGCCGCGACGAAGCTGTCGGTAATATCGGTCAGGTGCAGCAGATGCGCGGCGGTCTCGGCCCAATCCTCGTGCGGATGTGCAGAGGCGTAGCTGGTCAGGAAGCGCAGCCTCCAGTCGGGCGGCGGACCGTCATGGTAGTGGCGCTGGAGCGCGGTGGGGTAATCCGCGCGTTCGTCGCCGAACATGGCGCGGAAGGCGTCGAGGAAGTCGGCGCGCAGGCTGAGCCGCCACCAGAGCATATGCGCGATCTCGTGGCGCATATGGCCGATCATGGTGCGGTAGGGCTCGTCCAGTGCCTGGCGGCGGGTTGCGCGCAGGACCGGGTCCGCTTCGGCCACGCTGATGGTCACCACGCCCGCGACATGCCCCATGAGCACAGGCGTCGGGCCCTCGGCGAGCAGGTGGAAAACGGGGCGCGTGCCCGGATCCTCCGGCCGGAACCAGTGCCAGCGGCCGAGATTGTCGAGCGCCCAGCGCTTGGCGGCCTCGGTCTGCGCCCAGTTGGGGATGGCGCCGGGGATGGCGGGATCCGGGGCCAGCGCCGTCATGGCGCAGGATCGACAGAAGGCGCCCTGTTCCGGGGCGATCCAGTTGCAGCCGATGACCTCCCGGTTGGCGCAGAAGGGCGGCATGGGCAAAAAGGCCCGCGCCTGCGGGTCGTAAGCCACGGGGGTGCCGTCGGCGGTGGCAAGGTTATCGAACCACAGCGAACCGGAACCGACCGGGTTGGTAAAGACGCGCATACAGTAGGGACTCCGTAACAACGACAGGGCACAGGGGCCGACAAGTCACGAATTCATACTTCGCTTCTCCAGGACGGGTGTCAAACCCTTTGCCGCGCCGACCGCGGAGGCTCACCCGGGCCGGCGAACGGCTCTCAGCTTCCCGCTGCCTCCGCCGCCGCAGAAGAACCGGTCGCCGCCATCGGACTCGAGCCCCGACACGCCCATCCCGGGCGGCATCTCGAGACTCTCCAGGACCTCTCCCGTGCGCGGATCGACTCGCCTCACATCGCTCGCGTCATCTTCCCAGGTGCCGTGCCAGAGCTCGCCATCGACCCAGGTAACCCCGGTGACGAAGCGGTTGGACTCGATGGTGCGAAGCACCGCCCCGGTTTGCGGATCGACCTGCTGGATCCTCCGGTCCGGATACTGCCCTACCCAGAGCGACCCTTCGGCCCACGCGAGCCCCGAGTTGCCGCCGCCGGGGGGTGCCGGAATCGTGGCGAGCACAGCGCCGGTGTCCGGATCGATCTTCTGGATGCGATCCTCGGCGATCTGAAACAGGTGCTGGCCGTCGAAGGCCGTGCCGGCCTGCGCGGCGACATCGATCGAGCGCAGCATCTGCTCGCTCGCCGGGTCGAAGGCGGTCAGCCTGTCGCCGGTGGCAAACCAGACGAGCTGACCGTCATAGGTGACCCCATGCACGCCGTCG
Source organism: Halomonas flagellata (assembly GCF_022487945.1). NCBI lineage: Bacteria > Pseudomonadati > Pseudomonadota > Gammaproteobacteria > Oceanospirillales > Halomonadaceae > Halomonas > Halomonas flagellata. The sequence continues at coordinate 22,267 of NZ_JAKVPY010000005.1, read as the reverse complement.
ACACCCGGAAAGGGCCCATATTCACTGATGATCTCGGCCGCTGAACGCTTCATGCTTCCCTCCTCATCACTCGGGATTGAGGCTTCCATGCTAGTCGCCCGGCAGGGGAGCGGGGAGTAACAAAGTCGTCGGGAATCCCGGCACGGGCGGGGTCATCCAGCGACGCGCTCGCCCGCCACCAAACGCCTGCGCCTTGCCCGCCGCCGCCAGCGCCTCCAGTGCCCGCTGCACCGTGCGCTGGCTGGTGCCAAGCGCCAGCGCCAGGGCCGAGCTCGACCACGACTCACCGTCGGCGAGCAAGGCGAGCACCGTCGCATGCTCATCGTCGACCGGCGGCGCCAGCACGACGACCTCGCCTGCCCCGTGCGGCGCCAGCGCGAACCCTCGTTTCGTCGCGCGCACCCCGGCCAGCGTCCCAAGCTCGGAGCGAAGCCGCCCCACTTCGACACGCAAGCGCGCGCGATACGACTCATCGGCGAGCCTGGCGCGGAATGCCCGTGCGACGAGCGTGCCCCGCGGTACGTCGCCGGGCCAGGCTTCGCCCAGCGCGCGGGCGAGCGCGAACAACACCGGACGCCTGGCGAGCGAGACCACCGTGCCGGCGTCACGCACGACATGACGACACGCGTCGACGACGAGCGCCCTCGAGGCCAGTAACGCTTCCACCTCCTCGAGCAGCAGGAGCCGCTCCTCGCCACGCACGATCAGCCGCGCCGCGGGCGTGTTCAGGGCGAGGGAGGCGCTTTCCACCTCGGCCGTCAGCGCCGGGATGACGGCGCGGCGCGCGGCGTGCCCGGCCCGAGCGACCGCGGCACGCGCCGGCTTCGTGCGGAGGCGTCGCATCGCGATCCCCGCGACGACCAGCTCGTGGGCGGCCCTCGCCGCGGGCGGGAGGGGCGCGGGGTCGAGGTCGGCGAGCCTGCGCTCGGCCTCGTCGAGGCGCCCGATCAGCAGCAGGCGCCGGACCTCGAGATACCGTGCATAGGCGGCGTTCACCCGGTCGCCATGCGCTTCGAGCGTCGCTCGCGCCGCGTCGAGCGTCTTCGCCGGCCAGCCGAGGTCGCGCGAGACGAGCGCGATCTCGGCCTCGGCGACGACACACCTTGCCCGGGCCACGGCCTCTTTCGGACCGAAGGCCCGCGCCGCACGTCGCAGGAGCGCCTTCGCGCGCACGAGATCGCCGAGCTGCGCCATCGCGATGCCGCGCAGCGCGAGCGCAGGCGCGTCGTCGCGCAAGGCGACCCGGTTCAGGGCGCCGAGGGGATCCCCCGCCGCCAGCGCACGCGCCGCGGCCGTGATCAACGCCTCCATCGGAATCCCGTCACACTTGCTGCTCCCAGCATTCGATGCCCGTTACTAGGCTTCGTACGAAAAGTCGACGAGCGATAGCCAGGGCTAGGCCCGTTCCCTACGGGCCCACGCATTTCCCACATCCGTGTGGGTCACAAGGCAAAAACCGACGACAAATCGTCAGGACAGACGATTTGGACTAGAGGGCACCTGGCCCCGGGCGCGAGCACGCCCCCGAGTGCACACACCGCGAGCGTCGGCTCCAGCCCGACGGGAGCGAGACCATAGGAGAAGAGAAAGTCGATCGAGGAGACCCTCGCGAGACGCCGTGGATCGACGACAGGGACAGCGCCATTCGGCCCGGCAAGCGGTCTGCTGCGGGACAGGCTTAGCCGAACAGCCCGTGGCGTCGCAGGCCAGCAAAGAAATGCTCGTTGCGAGCGGCGTCGGTATAAGGCTGCCAGTTCTGGCGGCTCTCGAGGAAACCGGGCCGCAGGCGCTCGGACCGATGGAGTGCGGTGCGCGCCTCTTCGGTACGGTCGAGGTGCGCGAGGCAGATGGCGAGTCGGAAATGCAGGTCTGGCTGATCCGGGCGGAGTTGAACCGCCTTGCGCGCCCAGCGCAAGGCGGTTTCGTATTCACCGACAGCGATGTGGGCGCGGGCCAGAAATCTCATGAAGTTGAACCGACGGGGATCGCGGGGATTGAGCCGAAGCGCATGCAGCATCTGCGCGATCCCTTCCGCCGTCTGGCCAATCAAATCCAGGCGGTTGCCAAGGGCCATGCGGGCAAAGGCGTTGCTCGGATTCAGCTCGATCGCAAGCTCGGTCTCGGCAATCGCCGCATCATAGTCCTCTACCCAGGTGTACGCCGTGCCGAGGACATGGTGTGCCGAGGAGGAGTTGGGATCGAGACTCACCGCCTCGCGTGCCGCCGCCACCCCCCGCGCAAGCGCCTCCTCTCGTGAAGCCGCCGTTTCGATATGGAAGAGGTCGCGAAGGTGTCCACTGGCGAGTCCCATGAATGCGTCGCTATAGGTGGGATCGAGCCGTAGCGCTTGCTCGAAGTCGGATCGCGCCCGCGCGTTGTCTTCGGCGGTAAAATGGTTCAGGAGAGACCAGCCCCTGAGGAAATAGTCCCAGGCGTTCCAGTCCTCCGTCCGCTTGGTAAGGATTCGACGAAGCTCGGCCTGCTGGAGTTCAGGCGCAACAGCCGCCACGATCTTCTCTGCCGCCTCCGCCTGCACCGCCAGGATATCGTGCAGATCCAGATCGAAGCGCTCCGCCCACAGGTAGCGCGCGGTTTCCACTTCGACCAGATGAGCGCTGATCCGCAGCTTCGTGCCCGAGCGGCGCACCGAGCCATCGACCAGGTAACGAGTGCCGAGTTCGGCAGCGATGCCGTGTAGGCCATTGCCCCGTTCGCGATAGCAGAAGGTCGAGCTGCTGGCGATCAGCGGGAAGCAGCGCCAGCCGGCAAGCGCCGTGATGATGTCCTCGCTCAGCCCATCCGCAAAGTAGGTTTGTGACGGATCGCCGCCGAGATGGGCGAACGGCAGCACTGCGACCGCCGGTCGCGCCAGCAGGGGCGCCTCAGCCGGCGGGGATGGCGACGCTGCCGGTTGGGCAGAACGTCCAGGGGCGGACGCAGGCAGTTCGCCCCGGCAGCGGCGGATCTCCTGATACAGCTGCTCCGTCTCGGGTTCCGGTCGGCTCCCCAGCTCGCGCTCTAACGCGGCGCGGCAGACGTGGTACTGCTCGAGCGCCGAGCCACGGCGGCCCCGTTCGAGATAGAGCCGTATCAAGCGCCGGTGAACGTGCTCCTGAAGCGGGTCGAGTTCGAGAAGACGAAGCGCCATATCGATGGCGGACTCGGTTCTGCCCACCTCCAGCCGATCGGCGAGCAGCCCCGAGAAGATGTCGAGCGCGCGCTCGTGCAACCGCATCCGCTCGATCATGGACCAGTCGGCAAAGGGGCCGTCGGCGAGATTCACCCCCTCGAGGAAGTCGCCGCGGTACAGCGCCGCGGCCCGTTCGCGCGCTTCTGGCGTGCCGGCCTCATGCAGCCGCTCGAACAGGTCGACGTCGACCTCAACGGCACTGGACTCCAGCACGAGTGCATCGCCTTGGCTGACAATGATCGCATCGCCCTGGTCCGCGAGCGCCCGACGCGCCAACTTGAGCGCCTGACGCAGGTTGCGGCGCGCCTCGGACTCGGCGCTGTCGGGCCAGAACATGGTGGCCAGCCCTTCGCGCCCTTGCGGTTGTCCCGGGTGCCGCGCGAGAAACGCGAGCAACGCTCGTGCTTTCCTCGTCGGGAACACAATGCTGGGCCCGGCACTCCTGTACACCCCGAAGCCGCCGAACAGCCTGACATACAACTCGGTCATGTGATCACCGCCTTGGGTCAGCACTCCCCGACAATTTTCACGATCCTGTCACGCCACTCAACCCCGTTCTCATCACGCCCGCTACCTAGACTTCACCATGCAGCAACCGCGAGAGTTCTGCATGTTACCCATCAGGAGGGTTTCGACATGATTACCACATCCAGAATCGTCCCTCTTCTTGCCGCTGGGGCGTTGACAGCTGTATCGGCTCTCGGCACTGCCTTTGCCGACGAGACACCCAAGCTCACGGAAATTCTGAAGTCCCCTCTCGCGATAGCGGATGGAAACGAAGTCATCGTGAGTCACGTCGACTATCCACCGGGTTTCACCTCGCCGGTGCACTACCATACGGGCCATGTAGTCGTTTACATCCTGGAGGGCTCGGGGGCCATGGAAGTCGACGGAGAAGTCCGCAACGGCGGGCCGGGCGACGTGATCGAGGAGCTTCCAGAGAAGGTGATGGTGATGCGCAATGAGAGCGAATCGGAATGGCTGCGCTTCGTCGTCTTCCAGGTTGGTCCCGAAGGAGCGCCTTTTATCGTCAAGACCGAATGACATGGCAACTTCGCACACGAGGCGAATAACGATGCACATGTCCGTTGGAGGGCTTCATCATGAGCATCAAGGATAGATAGGAAATACAAAATCACCGGATTACTGCTCAGGCATGCCGGCGAGACGGAGGCCTTCGAGGACGCGTTCGAATCCCGGGCCCATCCAGGAGTGGCTGGCGCGCTGCGTCTCGATCATGGTTCGGCCGCTGTAAGCCAGGGCCATGGATTTTTCAAGCGCGGCACGCGCCTCTTCCACGCGGCCGGTCAAGGCCAGGGCGGATGCCAAGGCAAAGTTCGCCGTTGGATCGTTGGGCGAACCGGCGATGGCACGGTTCAGTGCGGTGATGGCTTCCGTATCCTGTCCGTTGTGCAAATACGCGAGCCCCATGTAGGTAAATTTCGTGGACGGCCGGAACCTTGGATTCAGGCGCAGCGAGTGTCGAAAATGCGGCAGGGCTTCGGCCGGATTTCCCAACGCCATGTTCGTCAAGCCGGCACACACATAAGCACAGTCGTTGTTGGGATTTAGCGCCATGGCGGTGTTACACGAAACCAGGCCGCGTTCCGGCTGCCCGTTCCGGGCATACCCCACACCAGCCATCCAATGCCCTTCGGCGTCCTTCGGGTCGAGCGATACGGCCCGCTGTGCCGCTTCCAGGGACAAGTCTTTCGAGTTCGGCGCCGAAATGCCGGGGATGGGGCGCGTGCTCGCCACGAAATGGACGAACGCCAGCCCACTCCATGCCGAGGCGATACCGGGGTCGAGCTCCACGGCCTTGTCCAATAGCGCCTTGGCATCCTGAAAATCCTCGGCGCTCTCGGGGTTGAACAGCAGCACATTGCCTCGCAGCGCGTAGTCCCAGGCTTCGAGGCTTGCCGTCGGCCGTTGTCGCTGGCTATCCGCCTCTCGAAGCTCGGCCTTCAGCGCCGCGGCGATCTGCCCCGTCACGTTGTCCTGCACCGAAAACACATCCGTCAAGGCGCGGTCGTAACGGTCCGACCAGACGTGACTACGGGTCTGGCCATCGATGAGCTGGGCATTGATGCGGACCTGGTCGCCGGCTCGACGGACGCTCCCTTCGAGGACGTAACGAACCCCCAGGTCGGCGGCCACGTTCTTCACGTCCACCGCCTTTCCCTTGAAGGTGAATGAGGTACGACGCGCGATGACAAAAGCATCTCGGATGCGTGACAGGTCCGTAATCAGGTCTTCCGTGAAGCCGTCGGCGAAATATTCCTGGTCGGGATCACCGGAGAGATTATCGAACGGCAGGACGACAATAGAGGGTTTGGCCGGCAGCGGCAGCGAGGTCTCGGTAATCTCGCTGTCATCCAGCCACCACACGGCACCCAGCCCCCCCAGCATGAGGACCAGGATAGCCGGCCCCACCCAGACCCAGGCACGGCGAAGGGCCGACGCCTGGGGCGCCATGACCGGGGCGTCGGCTTCGTCGTCCGCTTCGAGACAGTCGGTCTCGGCCACGAACTGAAAGCCCCGCTTGGGATAGGTCCGCAGGAACCGCTGCTGCGCGCGATCGTCGCCCAGCGCCCTGCGAACCGCGCGGATGCGCGTGTTGAGTGCGGCGTCGGAGACGACGCGCCCCTGCCAGATCTCGTCGATCAGCTCGTCCTTGGAGACGATGCGGTCCCGGTTCTCGACAAGATACGTCAGCAGGCTCAAGACCTGGGGCTCAAGCGGGACAGGTTGGCCGGAATCGAGCAGTCTGGCCGCATCCGGATCGAACACAAACCTTTCGAATCGATAGATCATGCCTGACACCGGGGTTCGCCATGCAACTTCATGAAAAAAACAGCAAAATTCATACGCTCTTCAAGCGGAATGCTCTCCTCCGGAATATCCTTAACTCTAGCCATGGACAGCGTGGATCCGGACGGTTATTCCGTCCCTTGGCTTCAGACTGTTTGCAACGAACCTAAGGGAGATGCGCTCATGAACATCAAGATATCTCTGATCGGAATACCGGCTTTCGTCGTGCTGGCAAGCACTTCGCTCAGCGCGGCAGCGGGAACCGACATGGAGGAGGCGCTTAACAACGGCGCCCAGCAACTCACCGCAGACGAAATTGCCGAGCGCGTGGCCGGAAAGACGGTGACGTATCTTCTTCCAGACAAGAAGGAAGTCCAGGTCCACTATGGTGCCGAGAACGCCGCGTCCGGCAGGATGGTCGGCGGAGACTGGTCCGATACCGGCTATTACGGCATCACGAACAGCGATCGCATCTGCATCTCGTGGAGCGAGTCGGACGAGGGCCGGCTGCGGTGCTTCAGCGTTCTCGTCGTTGACGACGTCGTCAAGAAATTCCATCCGGACGGCCGCTTCGCCATGGAAGCCGTGGAATTCGAGGATGGCAATATCCTCTGATCGGTCGCCCACGCCGGCTGCACTTCAGCAGGCTGTCGCAAGACAGCCTGCTATTCGGCGCCTGGCCGCCGCGGTCACGCCATCAACGGCTTGGCGATTGTAGATCGTAATAACTTTATGACCGATGGGCGGCTTCAGGACTCAACCACGCTACCGCCCTCGGGGATCGCGACATGCGGTGCCGTCGTCCCCGGCAGCAGCCCCCCGCGCCGCCAGTCGGCGGCAAGACGCCTAGTACGCATACGTGTTCTTACACTCCCAGCCTAATCAAACATCCTGCGGCTTGCGCAGGCGAATCTGGAGCGCCGTGACGTCAAGGCGACCCGGTTCAGGGCGCCGAGGGAATCCCCGCCGCCGGCGCACGCGCGGCGGCCGTGATCAACGTCTCCATCGGAATCCCGTCACACTTGTTACTCCCAGCGTTCGATGCTCGTTACTAACCTATCTCACGAACCCCTAACCGACACGTCGTAGCGAGAACGGAATGCACGACACTCATCCTGACACTGGGGGCCAAGGGAGGACAGAACGATGACGACACACCTGACCGGGACACGGGAGGAGTGGCTGGCGGCCCGGCTCGAGCTGCTCGAGGCCGAGAAGGCACTGACGCGGCGCAGCGACGAGCTGGCGCGGTGGCGACAGGAGCTGCCCTGGGTGCGGATCGACAAGGCGTACCGCTTCGAGACCGACGAGGGGAGTGTCTCGCTGGCGGACCTCTTCCGCGGGCGCTCGCAGCTCCTCGTCTACCACTTCATGTTCGGGCCCGACTACACGGCGGGCTGCCCCGCCTGCTCGGCGATCGCCGACGGCTTCGACGGCTGCGTCGTCCACCTGGCCAACCACGACGTCACGCTCTGCGCGGTGTCGCGGGCGCCGCTCGCGAAGCTGCAGGCGTACCAGCGGCGCATGGGCTGGACCTTCCCCTGGGCGTCCTCGCTCGGCAGCGACTTCAACGCCGACTTCAACGTCTGGTTCACCGAAGCGCAACAGCGCGAGGGAGGTATCGAATACAACTACCGGCGCGAGGCGGCATTGCCGTTGCGCGGCGAAGACCCGTCTGCCGCCGAGATACCCTCGCGCTCGACACCGGACGGGGCCACTACCTTCGCTGCCATGAGCGGAACCGACACGGCCACCTACACGCGCGAGAGGCCGGGCATGAGCGCGTTCGCGCTGGAGGATGGCGTCGTCTACCACACCTACTCCACCTATGCGCGCGGACTGGACGGCCTCTGGGGCATGTACCAGTGGCTCGACCGCGCACCACGCGGACGCAACGAGACGGGCGTCTGGTGGCGTCGCCACGACGAGTACGACAACCGCTGAGCCAGGGCGCGGTGTTGGTGGTGCAACCGGTGGAGGGAGATCTTGCGAGGCTGGGTTGCCGAGCGGGCTTGCCAGCGAGCCTGCTGCGGTGCATCGGCGCTGGACTTCGCTGCCAGCGTGGAGGTGGCGATCGTCTGGTGCGCGACTACGGCCGGAGCGGCGTCATCGACAACACCTTCGCCACGTCGATGCTGCAGCGCGGCTTCGACAAATCGTCTATCCTGATGATTTGTCGCTGATTTTTCCTTGTGACCCACACGGATGTGGGAAATGCGTGGGCCCGTAGGGAACGGGCCTAGCCCTGGCCATCGCTCGCCGACTTTTCGGACAAAGCCTTGTGTCTCTCCGGGCTTGGCAGCGGCCCCTATTTCGCCGCTCTGCCGAAGGCCCAGAAGTGGCGCGAGGCGCTGGCCGTTCACCCCTCGGTCCGCGAGGCCGACGCTCCAGGCTACAACGACCGCCTGCGCCGCTTCATGCAGAACAAGGGAGGCGTGCTGGCGCAGCTGGATGAGGTGGCAGTGTGAAACGAAAGCTCGCTCACTCCATTGATCTTGCGCCTCAGTTCACTGAAACGCTGCGTTCCAGATTCCAGCGCGATCAACGCCAGGATGCCCCAGCGGCTCGTGACGTGCTGCAGCAATTCACGGGCAGAGCAGGTCGCGGCCATCACATTACCGCGTCGCAGCTTTTCCGACGCATAGTAAATCTGTTTGCAGGCGCGGTTCTGGTTGTCCAGTGGCGCCCTACAACTACTACAAGTCGCCTACCATCCAATGCCCCGGTTGGTCGTTCGACGTTACGATACTTTTCCTAACTGTCAACCCTTTGAGGTTCACTCTATCTCCCATTCAGCCGGAAATGAGGGTCTGTCCCTCATTTCCTTATGTATGCGCATCGCTGCATACATAGTTCGTGTCCTGGCTCATGCCATCAACGCCCTGTGGCTGTGCTCCAGCTGACGCTGGGCCTCGGCCAGCGAGTGGGTTTTGCCGCTCCAAGGCAAACGCTCGCCTGCGCGGTGGATGTGGTACTCGACCTGGCCTCGGCCCTCGTCGTCCAGGATCTCGTAGCGGTGGATCTCGTCGCCGAACTCGTTGCACCACCAGTCGGCGGGGATCTTGATCCAGTACATGGCGATCACCTCCACAGGCGCATCAGCGCCAGGATTCTCCAGTTCACGACAGCGCGCTTGCGCGCGGCTTTGATCTAGTCTGCTCGGCGGACTTCACGCGGCCCCACAGCGCCTTGCTCCGGAGCGCCTCATCGACCGGTGGCGCGTACTGCGGCAAGAACAGCTGGCGATTTCGCGGACATTTCCCGGCTTGGTCCGGGCGCGGTCGCCGAGGAATCGACCCACCATCGCAGCCTGTTGCTTCTCGAGGGTCGTCCCATGACGCGCTCACCTGTTCCGGCCGTCCCGCCCCCGACTGCCGGGGCTCATCGCCCTGGTCCTGATGCTCTCGCGCAGCCCCTGTGCGATCCGGCCATGGCCCTCGGTCGCCACGCCCGGCGCATCCTGGTCCCCGGGACGTCGCTGCTGGGCGAATACTCAGGAGCCCTGGATACCGAAGGTGCCGCACTTATTGCTTGAATTCAGGATTTCCGATCTCAGGGCACGCTACCGCCAGGCAGTACCACATGACGCCGCCTCCTCGACCATTGCGACATGTACTGTTTCTATTTGGAGACATATGCATCCCGCAACGAAACATCAAGTAACATAAGTTTACCAAAGATACCTCCATGTTGCGTAATCGAATGCTGAGGAAAAAGTCGTAGGGGCTTGGTGCGTAAAGGCTGGCAGAGAGCTACCGCTGGGTGTGCTGCCCTTCGCCTGACCAAACGGCCTTCTGGACACCGTTGCCATGATCGGCCATCAGCCGGTCGCGCGCTAAAGCGTCCTCCTGCACGACCGTTGCCCACTGTCTGGATGCAGTGGTGGGGGACACACTCGGGGCTTGAAGTGTTTCTCTCCATTGATGCGCTGGCGTACCCGCGAGGTTTCGTAGTAGATCAGCTCGCGGGTGCGGTGCTGGTTGCACGGGGGCTCGGGCAGGGCGTGCCAGGGGGGGATGGTGAGTTGGCGGGCCAGGCGGTCGCGAGCATCGGTGCCGATGTCGACATCGTTGCCTGATGGCGGCGGATGGCTGGTACGAGCGGTTGGCGGTTGATGGCGAACCGCCGTGGTTCGAGGGAATCTGGGCCGCGCGGGTGGATGGAGAGAGTGACGCCCCGCCACTGCATGCCGGTAGTCGGCGTCATCGCTGGGCCCTAGGGATGGTAGTTTATGTCTTTCGGATGAGTTGCCCCGGCCACGAGCCGGGGCTTTTCTTGTTCGTCACACGTTGACGTGAGCACCTATGATGGACAACCAAGCGTCGTCGATCTGCTGGCTCGCCCAGTCCAGGGCGCAGCCCCAAGCCACGTGCTCGTCGAACGTGGCGGCCAGTGGCGGCATGGGGTGAGTCTTCGGCTCTGGCGACTCGTCCAGATGCCAGCTCATGGTTGCAAGCCACTCCCTCGTGACAGGGTCTCGCGCGAGTAACAGCTCGACCTCAGTTGAGCGAAATGAAAATTCGCAGCGCTTCACGCTCATGGCACACCCCCTATGGTCGACCTCGGCAGAGTAGCGGCATCGGTGCGGGCTGGGGAGGCGCCATCACATCATTCCGTGTCAGCCATTGCCGACAGCTGCCCGTCGTCAAAATCTGACGACGGGCAGCTCGCACGTCCACCTGCGCGGGAAATGAGGGTCTGTCCCTCATTCTCCGGAAGTGGCGCGAGGCGCTGGCCGTTCACCCCTCGGTCCGCGAGGCCGTCGCTCCAGGCTACAACGACCGCCTGCGCCGCTTCATGCAGAACAAGGGAGGCGTACTGGCGCAGCTGGATGAGGTGGCAGTGTGAAACGAAAGTGACCGGGAGACACCGGGGCTCCAGGCTCCGGCGATCCGCTCGGTTTCCAGCTCGATGACTGCAGTAGGCAACGCAACCTATCGGACGAAGGGCGAAGATCGAGGATCATTGGCTAGGCAGATTATCCCCGAGCCACTCGGCGAGGTGCCAGCCATTCTTTCGTTCGCACTGGCTGAGCAGTCCCCGAAAGTAGCGTAGTGCACGATCGCGCGTTTCCGAACGTGGAATGAGCGGGCCTAAACGATCCGCCAGGTCATCAAACAATGCGGAGACAGAGAGGTCCAGCGCTTGCATCTTTCACCGTGTGATCGTCTCCATATCAATCACATGCATTGCAGCTTATTCAGATACGACTATAGTACGAGACTCTGTGTGGAAACCCGCACACCGCAACACCTGTCCCGTGCGGGATTCCAGCCCACCCTCGCCCATCATGCTTCGACCAAGGTCGAATGACTCTATCGCAACCATATGAAATGCCAGATATTTCAATATGAAGGCATGACCATTGCGGAGCAATGGGGGTTGATGCCACCCCGGCCTGGCTCACGGCAGGTCCCGCAACCGGTGACCATATGTCGCCGCGAGAAAAAGCGAATGAGGTAAAGCACATGGCAGACGATTTGCGCGACAGCGCCTTGCAGTACCATCGATTCCCCCGCCCCGGCAAGCTGGCGATCCAGGCGATCAAGCCCATGGCCAGCCAGCGGGATCTGTCGCTGGCCTATTCGCCCGGGGTGGCCGCGGCCTGCGAGGAGATCGAACGTGACCCCCTGCAGGCGGCCGAGTACACCGCCCGTGGCAATCTGGTTGCCGTGGTCAGCAACGGCACGGCGGTGCTGGGGCTGGGTAGCATCGGCGCCCTGGCTTCCAAGCCAGTGATGGAAGGCAAGGCCGTGCTGTTCAAGAAGTTCGCCGACGTGGACGTGTTCGACATCGAGATCGAGGAGCGCGACCCGGACAAGCTGATCGAGATCGTCGCCGGCCTGGAAGCCACCTTCGGCGGCATCAACCTGGAAGACATCAAGGCACCGGAATGCTTCGAGATCGAGCGGCGCCTGCGCGAGCGGATGAAGATCCCGGTCTTCCACGACGACCAGCACGGTACCGCCATCGTCTCGGCGGCCGCCCTGCTCAACGGCCTGCGGGTGGTGGGCAAGAAGCTCGGCGACATCCGCCTGGTCTGCAACGGCGCGGGCGCGGCGGCCTTGGCCTGTCTGGATCTGGCGGTGGCCCTGGGGGTACGCAAGGACAACATCCTGGTTTGCGACCGCAGCGGCGTGATCCACACCGACCGTACCGAGGACATGGATCCCTACAAGGCGCGCTACGCGGCTCGGACCGAGGCCCGCACCCTGACCGATGCCGTCAACGGGGCCGACGTGTTCTTCGGTCTCTCGGCCGGGGGCGCCCTCAAACCGGAGATGGTGGCGACCATGGCCGATCGCCCATTGATCCTGGCCATGGCCAACCCCATCCCGGAAATCATGCCGGAGGACGCCAAGGCGGTACGCCCGGATGCGGTGATCGCCACCGGACGCTCGGACTACCCCAACCAGGTCAACAACGTCCTGTGCTTCCCGTTCATCTTCCGGGGCGCCCTGGACTGCGGCGCCACCACCATCAACGAGGAGATGAAACTGGCCACCGTCAAGGCCATCGCCGACATGGCGACCACCACGGTGCCGGAAACGGTGGCGGTGGCCTATGGCGGACAGGCGCTGACCTTCGGCCCGGAGTACATTCTGCCCAAACCCTTCGACCCGCGCCTGATCGACACCATCCCGCCGGCGGTGGCCAAGGCCGCCATGGACAGCGGTGTGGCCGCTCGCCCCATCGCGGACCTGAATGCGTATACCCGCTCGCTGTCACGACTGGTATACCGCTCCGGCAATGTGATGGAGCCGGTGTTCGAGCGGGCTCGACAGAATCCGCTACGCTTGCTGTACGCCGAAGGCGAGGATGAGCGCATCCTTCGCGCCATGGAGGTCTGCATCAGTCAGCGATATGCCAAACCCGTACTGATCGGCCGCCGTGCGGTAGTCGAGGCACGCATCGAGGAATTGGGCCTGCCGGTGAAGCCCGGCGTCGATTTCGAGCTGATCGACGCCCAGGACTATCCCGGCTACGCCGAACTGGCCAGCGAGTACCACAAGCTGATGGGACGGCGCGGTGTACAGCCGGAGGCCGCCGAGAAGCGAGTACGGAGCCGGGCCACCATCCTGGCCTCGTTGCTGCTGCGCCGGGGCGATGTGGACGCCATGATCGCCGGCCCGGTGGGCACCTACCGCGAGCACCTGGGCTTGGTGCTGGACGTCATCGGCCTGCGCGAGGGCGTCAGCACGGCTGCCGCCCTGCAACTGCTGATCCTCGAACGGACCACACTGTTCATTGCCGATCCCTTCGTCAATTACGATCCCGATGCCGGTCAGATCGCCGAGATCACCCTGCTGGCCGCGGAGCAGATTCGCCGCTTCGGCATCACGCCCCGCGCCGCCCTGGTCTCCCACTCGAATTTCGGCAGTTCCGACTTCGACAGTGCAGGGAAGATGCGCCAGGCACTGGCGCTGATCCGGGAACGCGCACCGGATCTGGTGGTGGACGGGGAAATGCAAGCCGACTCGGCGCTGTCCACCGGCGTGCGCGGGCGCATCCTGCCCGATTCGCTTCTCGACGGCGAGGCCAATCTGTTGATCATGCCCAACCTGGACGCGGCGAACATCACCTTTTCCGCTCTGAAGGTACTGGGCAACGGTGTGTCCGTGGGGCCCATCCTGCTGGGGGCCGCCAAGCCGGTTCATGTGCTCAACCGCACGGTCACCGCGCGGGGTATCGCCAACATGAGCGCCTTCGCCGTGGTCGAGGCACAGACCGATCAATAACTACAATAATTCCGACCCAACCAAGGGAGACGATCCATGGCATTCGACAACTACAACGACTTCGATCCACAGGAAACCCGGGAGTGGCAGGAAGCCGTCGACGTGGTAGTGGAGCGGGTGGGCCCCGAGCGAGCCACCTACCTGCTGCACAAGGCGGTGGAAGAAGCCTACGGGGCCGGCGCCGAGCCGCCGGACACCACCCGCACGCCGTATGTGAACACCATCCCACCCCACAAGGAGGCCAAGCTGCCCGGCGACGCGGCCTTGCTACAGCGGCTGACCGCCTATCTGCGCTGGAACGCCATGGCCATGGTGGTGCGCGCCAACAAGAAACCTGCCGAGCCCGGGGGGCATATCGCCAGCTACCAGTCCTCGGCGGTGATGTACGAGGTGGGGTTCAATCACTTCTGGCATGCCCCCAGCGATAATCATGGCGGAGACATCATCTACGTACAGGGCCATTGCGCTCCGGGTATCTACGCACGGGCGTTTCTGGAGGGACGGCTCACCGAGGAGCAGCTGGAGAACTTCCGCCTGGAAGTGGACGGCAAGGGGCTCTCCTCCTATCCCCACCCCTATCTGATGCCCGACTTCTGGCAGGTCTCCACCGTGTCCATGGGTCTGGCGCCGATCATGGCCATCTATCAGGCACGCTTCATGAAGTACCTCCAGCATCGGGGGCTGGCCGACACCGAAGGTCGAAAGGTCTGGGCGTTTCTGGGCGACGGCGAGATGGACGAGCCCCAGTCCCAGGGTGCCATCGCCCTGGCCAACCGGGAGAAGCTGGACAATCTGATCTTCGTGATCAACTGCAATCTGCAGCGTCTGGACGGCCCGGTGCGGGGCAACAGCAAGATCGTCCAGGAACTGGAAGGCAACTTCCGGGGCGCGGGGTGGAACGTCATCAAGTGCCTGTGGGGTTCGGGCTGGGACGAACTGCTGGCCAAGGACACCAAGGGGCTGTTGCGCAAGCGCATGGAGGAATGCGTCGACGGCGAGTATCAGAACTTCAAGGTCAAGGGCGGCGGCTATATCCGCGAGCATTTCTTCGGCAAGTATCCGGAGCTCAAGGAAATGGTCGCCCACATGTCGGACGACGACATCTACTACAAGCTGGTCCGTGGTGGCCACGACCCGCAGAAGGTCTATGCGGCCTATCACGCGGCGGTCAACACCAAGGACAAGCCCTCGGTGTTGCTGATGAAGACCGTCAAGGGCTACGGCATGGGCGAAGGCGGCGAGGGCCAGAACATCACCCACCAGAAGAAGAAACTGGGCGAGGATCACCTCAGGCACTTTCACAAGCGCTTCGACCTGCCCTTCAGTGACGAACAGGTCACCAGGGCGGAGTTCTTCAAGCCCCCCGAAGACAGCGCCGAGATGCAATTCCTGCACGAGCAGCGCAAGGCGCTGGGCGGCTACCTGCCCCAGCGCCGGCGCAACGGCGATGTGCTCAAGGCGCCTCCCCTGGACATGTTCAAGCAGGTGCTGGCGGACACCGGTGAGCGCACCATGTCCACCACCATGGCCATGGTGCGCATCATGGTATCCCTGGCCCGGGACAAGACCCTGGGGCCGCGGCTGACCCCGATCGTCGCCGACGAGTCACGCACCTTCGGCATGGAGGGCATGTTCCGGCAGATCGGTATCTACGCCCCCGAAGGGCAGAAATACGTGCCCATGGACGCCGAGGAGATCATGCCCTACCGGGAGGACCAGAAAGGCCAGATCCTGCAGGAAGGCATCAACGAGGACGGGGCCATGTCGTCGTGGATCGCCGTGGCCACGTCGTACAGCAACCACGGGGTCACCATGATCCCGTTCTACGTCTACTACTCCATGTTCGGCTTCCAGCGCATCGGCGATCTGGCCTGGGCAGCCGGCGACATGCTGGCGCGAGGTTTCCTGATCGGCGGCACCTCGGGGCGCACCACCCTGAACGGCGAGGGCTTGCAGCACCAGGACGGGCACAGCCAGCTGTTCGCCCAGTTCATCCCCAACTGCATCGCCTATGACCCCACCTTCCACTACGAGGTGGCGGTGATCGTGCGCGATGGCCTCAAGCGCATGTACGAGGACCAGGAGAACGTCTTCTACTACATCACCACGCTGAATGAGAACTACCATCATCCGGCGCTGCCCGAAGGCGCCGAGGACGGCATCATCAAGGGCATGTACTCATTCAGCAAGGCAAAGGGCAAGGGGCCGCGGGTACAGCTGCTGGGCTGTGGCAGCATCCTCAACGAGGTGATTGCCGCGGTGGACCTGCTGCGCGACGACTGGGGCGTGGCGGCCGACGTCTGGAGTTGCCCGAGCTTCAATGAACTGGCCCGTGACGGCCACGCCGTCAAGCGCTGGAACCGGCTGCATCCCGGGAAGAGAGCGCGCAAGAGCCATGTCGAAGCGTGCCTGGAAGGCACCGAAGGGCCGGTCATCGCCTCCACCGACTACATCCGGATGTTCGCCGAACAGATTCGCCCCTTCGTGCCGCGGCGTTACGAGGTACTGGGTACCGACGGCTTCGGCCGCTCCGACAGCCGCCAGGCCCTGCGCCGCCACTTCGAGGTGGATCGTCATTACGTCACCGTGGCCGCGCTGCAAGCCCTGGTCGACGAGGGCAAGCTCAAGAGCGGCAAGGTCCGGGACGCCATCGCCAAATACGGCATCGACCCCGAAAAGCCCAACCCCCTGTACGCCTGAGCCGGAGGAGAAGAAAAGTGGCCATCCAAGAAATCAAGGTACCGGACATCGGCGATTTCACCGATGTCCCGATCATCGAAATCCACGTCCAGGCCGGCGACAGCGTCCAGATCGAGGATCCGCTGATCACCGTGGAGTCCGACAAGGCATCGATGGACGTGCCCGCGCCCGCCGCGGGCACGGTCAAGGAGGTCAAGGTCAAGGTCGGCGACACGGTCTCCGAGGGGTCGACGATTCTGATGCTGGAGGCGGAGGGTGAATCCCCCTCCCCCCCTGCCTCCTCTCCCGCCGGGGGAGAGGAAGCACCGACACCGTCCGGTGGCGGGGTCGAGGAGATCAAGGTCCCCGACATCGGCGACTTCAGCGATGTGCCGATCATCGAGGTCCATGTCCAGGCCGGTGACGGCGTCCAGGCCGAGGACCCGCTGATCACCGTGGAGTCCGACAAGGCCTCGATGGACGTGCCCGCGCCCAAGGCCGGCACCGTCAAGGAGGTCAAGGTCAAGGTCGGCGACAAGGTTTCCGAGGGCAGCCTGGTGCTGCTGCTGGAGAGCGAGGCGGGAGAAGGAGAAAAGACCGCGGCTCTCACCGGGGAAGAAGAGAAGAAACCGCAACCGGCGGCTGCCCCCTCCACCGCACCTTCGACCGGCCAGATTGCGGATTTCAGCCGGGTTCACGCCAGTCCCTCGGCTCGCCGCGTGGCCCGCGAACTGGAGGTGGACCTGAACCTGGTGCCGCCGACCGGCCTCAAGGGCCGGGTCACCAAGGAGGACATCCAGAGCTTCGCCAAGGGCGGCGCCCCGGCGGCGCAACCGGCGGCTGCGGCCCCGTCCGGTGGAGAAGGCATGGATCTGCTGCCCTGGCCCAAGGTCGACTTCGGCAAGTTCGGTCCGGTGGAGACCAAGCCGCTGTCGCGCATCAAGAAGATCTCCGGTGCCAATCTGCATCGCAACTGGGTGAGGATTCCCCACGTCACCAACCACGACGAGGCCGACATCACCGACCTGGAAGCCTTCCGGGTGCAGTTCAACAAGGATAACGAGAAGTCGGGTATCCGGATCAGCATGCTGGCGTTCATGATCAAGGCCGCGGTCGCCTCCTTGAAGCAGTTCCCCGAGTTCAATGCCTCGCTGGAAGGCGACAATCTGATCCTCAAGCAGTATTACCACATCGGATTCGCCGCCGACACGCCCAACGGCCTGGTGGTGCCGGTGATCCGCGATGCGGACCAGAAAGGCGTGATCGAGATCGCCCAGGAAATGGGTGCGCTGGCCAAGCTGGCCCGCGACGGCAAGCTCAAGCCCGATCAGATGCAGGGCGGCTGTTTCACCATCTCCTCGCTGGGCGGGATCGGCGGGCTGTATTTCACGCCCATCATCAATGCCCCTGAAGTGGCCATCATGGGCGTGTGTCGCTCCTACTGGAAGCAGGTCTCGCCGGACGGCAAGCAGTCGGCGTGGCGGTTCATGCTGCCGCTGTCGCTGTCCTGGGATCACCGGGTGATCGATGGCGCCGCCGCGGCCCGTTTCAACGTCCATTTCGCCAACCTGCTCGCCGACATGCGGCGCATCATCATGTAAGGAATCGACGACATGGCCAATGCAATCGAAGTCAAGGTGCCCGACATCGGGGATTTCAAGGACGTCGAGATCATCGAGGTGCTGGTCAAACCGGGCGATGCGATCGACATCGAAACCCCGCTGATCACCCTGGAGACCGACAAGGCCTCCATGGACGTGCCGTCCCCGATATCGGGCACGGTCGGAGAGCTCAAGGTCAAGGAGGGTGACAAGGTCTCCGAGGGTTCGACCATTCTGATGCTGGAACCGGCCGAGACCGGATCCCGGGTGGCGGACCACGAACCGCATCCGGCGGTCCATGAAAAAGGGGTTGGCTCAGCGGCGCCCGGCGATGCAGGCGGTGGTTATGGCGGCGGCAGCCTGGAAGAGGTTCGGGTGCCGGACATCGGCGATTTCGGCGATGTTCCTATCATCGAAGTGCTGGTTCGCGCGGGCGATACGATCGGTGCCGAGGACCCGCTGATCACCGTGGAATCCGACAAGGCCTCGATGGACGTGCCCGCACCCAAGGCCGGCAAGGTCACCGAGGTGCTGGTGTCAGTCGGCGACAAGGTCTCGCAAGGCTCGGCGATTCTGATACTGGAAGCGGAGGGGAAATCCCCCGCATCCCAGCCTTCTTCCGCGCAGGGAGCGGGAGAGAAGGCGGCCACCGCGCCCGCCCCGAAGGCGGCCACCCATACCGGCGGGGCCGACCTCGAGTGCGAGATGCTGGTGCTGGGCGCCGGCCCGGGCGGCTATTCGGCCGCCTTCCGGGCCGCCGACCTGGGGATGAAGACCGTGCTGGTGGAACGCTATGCCAACCTCGGCGGGGTGTGCCTGAACGTCGGCTGCATCCCCTCCAAGGCGCTGCTGCATGTCGCGGCGGTCACCGACGCGGCCACTGCCATGGCCGATCACGGCATTGCCTTCGGCAAGCCGAAAATCGATCTCGACAAGCTGCGCGGCTGGAAGGAAAAGGTCGTCGGCAAGCTCACCGGGGGGTTGGCCGGTATGGCCAAGGCACGCAAGGTCGACGTTGTCCGCGGGTTCGGCAAATTCCTCGACCCGCATCACCTGGAAGTCGCCCTGACCAGCGGCGACGGCCAGGAGCAGACCGGCGACAAGCAGGTGGTGAAGTTCGACAAGTGCATCATCGCCGCCGGTTCGCAGTCGGTGAAACTGCCCTTCATTCCCGACGATCCCCGGGTGGTCGATTCCACCGGCGCGCTGGAACTCACGTCCATCCCGAAGCGCATGCTGGTCATCGGCGGCGGCATCATCGGCCTGGAGATGGCCACGGTCTACTCCACCCTGGGCACCCGCATCGACGTGGTCGAGATGCTCGACGGGCTGATGACCGGTGCCGACCGCGACCTGGTCAAGGTCTGGGAAAAGGTCAACCAGCCACGCTTCGACAAGGTGATGCTCAAGACCAGGACCACCGCCGTCAAAGCCCAGAAGAGCGGCCTCAAGGTCAGCTTCGAGGGCGACAACGCCCCCGCTGAGCCACAGATGTACGACATGATCCTGCAATCGGTCGGGCGCAGCCCCAACGGCAACAAGATCGGTGCCGAAAACGCCGGCGTGGCGGTCGACGAACGCGGTTTCATCGCCACCGACAAGCAGATGCGCACCAACGTCGGGCATATCTTCGCCATCGGCGACATCATCGGCCAGCCGATGCTGGCCCACAAGGCGGTTCACGAGGCCCATGTTGCCGCCGAGGCCGCCGCCGGACAGAAGAGCTTCTTCGATGCCCGCCAGATTCCCTCGGTGGCCTACACCGACCCGGAAATCGCCTGGGCCGGCAAGACCGAGACCGAATGCAAGGCCGAGGGCATCAAGTACGGCAAGGCGATTTTCCCCTGGGCGGCCAGCGGTCGGGCGATCGCCAACGGCCGCGACGAGGGCTTCACCAAGCTGCTGTTCGACGAGGAGACCCATCGCATCATCGGCGGCGCCATCGTCGGCACCCAGGCGGGGGATCTGATCAGCGAACTGTGTCTGGCCGTCGAGATGGGCTGCGACCCGGTGGACATCGGCAAGACCATCCACCCGCATCCGACCCTGGGCGAATCGGTCGGCATGGCCGCCGAACTGTTCGAAGGCGTGTGTACCGATCTGCCGCCGCAGAAGAAGCGATAGGGTGACTTCCATCGGGCTGCGGCGGTCGATGCGCCAGGATGACGTGGGGCCTGCGCGCCTTCGGGTTGCTCATGGCGCTGGTGGTCTGGACCGCGATGGGTTTCGCCGAGGGACTGTCGTCGGACGCGCGCTAGGTCGCGCCGATCGCCACCCTGATGGCAATCTGGTGGATGACCGAGGCGGTGCCGCGACGGGCTCTTGCCCGGTACGATGCAGCACCGCCCGGTTGTCCCGCTGGCGACCCGGCTGGCGGACGCGTGCAATCATCGAATGGCCACGCACAGAAGGCGACCGCGGCTATTATTGCTCGGCGCCCTCCTCGGCCCGGCCTTCTCCTTCTCCGCCTTCTCCTTCTCCTTCCGTTTCGGCCGCCTCTTCGTTCTCTTCCTGGCGCATCTCGGGCGGAATCATCGCCTCGGACACCTCGAGCCCCTGCTCCCGGTAATAGCGCACCGCTCCCGGGTGGAACCAGATCACATCGTTCTTCTCCATGTGCTCCGGCCGGGTCTCGGCCGCTGCGGGGTGGATCTCCTGCATGGCGTCGTTGTCCTCGAGCACCAGCGCCATGAGTTCATGGACGAAGCCCTCATCGAGGTCCTTGTGGCCGATGGCGAAATTCCAGAAGGCCACCGAGGCCTGGGGGGCATCCATCGACGCATAGGTGTCGGCAGGGATCTCGTAGGGAGTCACCGGAAAGGCGTCCACCAGGGTCGCCTGCTGTTCCTCGGTCAGGCCGAACATCCGTACCTCCTGGCGACTCTCCACATGCTCGAAGGCCTTGATAGGCAGGCCGGCACAGAAGGCGAAGGCATCGCTGAGGCCGCCGAGCACGTAATCCGCCAGCAGGCTGGCGCCGGCATACTGCAGGCGGACATCCTCAACCCCCAGCTCATCGAAGAACCGCTCCCAATAGGTGGCGCAGGTGCCGCCCATGGGCCCCACCCCGACACGGGCCCCACTCAGGTCATCGATGTTTTCGATGCCTGAATCGGCCTGGGTGACTACGTGGAAGGGGGTCCGGTACATGGGAAAGAGGGCACGCACGTTGCGCATCTTCTCACCATCGGCGAACTCGGCCTCGCCTTCCCAAAGCTCCCTTGCCGGCCCCAGGGTGACAAAGCCCAGCTCCGCTTCACCCGTGTGGACCAGGATCATGTTGTGGTAGGGCCCGCCGGTGGCACGTGTATCGGCGAGCAAGTCGAGTTCATCGGTGATGCGCGCGGACAGGCCGTGGCCGTAGATATGGTAGGTGCCGCCGATGGAGGCAGTAGCCACTCTGATCCGTTCCGGCCAGTCCGCACGCTCCTGGGCCATGGCCATGGAGCCCCAGATCAGCAGGCCACCGGCCGCGACAAGGGTAGGAAGGCAGAAAAAGCGTTCGTCAGTCATGGCATGTCTCTCGACCGAGGTGGTGTGGATCACTTCCTTCCACAAACCTAGCTGATTATCCAGGAGCCTGTCGGACTTAACGCTGATCTACTGCGAGAGCCGGTCTTTCGGCCAACTTCATTCGATCTGATTCGTTAAATAGCGGGCTATTCGCCTCATCAGATCGATGAACTTGTCTCGAAATCCGACTCTCTCGCGACGATCGGTCAAATCCGACAGGCTCCTAGCCGGGTGCCGCAGCATCGGAACCGCGCCACCACATCGAGTATTGCCAATTAGGTATCGGCCCTTTTCTCCCAGCGCACCAGGACTTTCCCGAGATCATCCGCGCGGCGCCCCGGGCCTGCACTTCTATACCCCCAACTATACCCTCAACCAGGCCAAACCGACCCTGAAGGTCCTCGACAATATCAGCGGCTGACACGCCGCCGGGAATGACATGAAGGAAAAAGGGCCCCGCCAACGATGGCGGGGCCCTTCTGCTGATGCCGGGACGGCATGAGGTCAGCTGGAGGTGGCCGGTTTGGCACCGCCGCCGTGGCTGCCGCGCTGGAGCATGAACAGCCCGCCACCGATGGCCAGTCCCGCGACGTCGGTGTAGATGCCACCATAGATCATGAACATGGCGCCGAGGAGCATCACCAGGCGCATCCACACCTTGACCGGCCCGAAGAACCAGGCCTGGACGGTGGCGGCCAGCAGCACGATCCCCAGGGTGGCGGTCACCCCGACGC
>NZ_JAKVPY010000049.1:0-9491 GCF_022487945.1 Halomonas flagellata | reverse complement strand
TCAGCCGCTTCCTCGACGCGGTGGGCGAGCGTTACGACCTGGTGATCGTCGACACCCCGCCGGTGCTGGCGGTGACGGATGCCGCGGTGATCGGCGCGCAGTGTGGTACCACGCTGCTGGTGGCGCGTTTCCAGGTGAACCCGCTGCGGGAGGTGCAGCTGGCGGTCAGGCGGCTGGAGACGGCAGGGGTCACGGTGAAGGGGGCGATTCTCAATGCGATCGAACGTAAGGCCGCCACCCGATATGGCTATAGCTATGGCTATAGCTACTCTTGAACTGAAGCGTCGAAGGCACATATCTACATCCGAAATGAAGGCGGTCAGACAATGTTCTCAAGTCTAAAGGCTCTTTGTGGACTCCTTACCGGTGAACAGCGCAAGCGACTCCTCCGGTTACAGCTATTGGTTGTGTTCATGGCCTTGGCTGAGGTGGCTGGAGTCGTGGCCATCGGTCCCTTTATGGCTCTGGTCGGTGACATGAGTCGTCTCGAAGGCGATGGTGCCGTGGCACGTCTTTATTCAATGATTGGCTTCGGCGACCCCGCTGACTTCCTGTTCTGGATGGGGGTGTCCGTTCTCGCAGCGCTGACCGTCGCTTCCTGTATCTCGATGTTTACTGTGTGGAGGCTCTCCATGTACGGCCAGCAGATAGGGGCCGAGCTCAGTACGCGTCTCTATCGGCATTACATGCAGCAGCCCTGGTTGTTCCATGCCGGAGGGAGCAGCGCACAGTTGACGAACAAGATTTCACAGGAGTGTCAGCGGATTACCGACAAGATCATTGCACCGTTGATGAAGATGAATGCCAGGGTCGTGATGGTCCTGTTTATGTCGATAGCCATCTTTGTCTACAATCCGGTCGTGGCATCAACAGGGGTCATCGTCTTTCTCTTTGTGTATCTCGTTTTGTATCGCACCGTACGTCGGAAGCTGGTGTCCAATGGCAAGGCAATCTCTCGTACCCAGCGTGAGCGGTTCAAACTGATGGCCGAAGGCTTCGGCGGAATCAAGGACGCACTGCTACTGGGGCGCCAGCCGGTATTCAACCAGCGTTTCGAAAAATGCAGCAGACGTTTCGGGCGAGCAAGAGGGACGACTAAGGCACTATCGGAGGTTCCTCGCTATGCCATGGAACTTGTCGCCTTCGGCTCGGTTATTTTTCTAGTTCTATATTTTCTTTCAGCACACCAAGGTAACTTGGGGGATATCCTTCCTGTGCTGTCCGTTTTTGCTCTTTCGGGACTTAAGCTATTGCCTGCCTTTCAACAGATCTATACTAGTGTTGCGACCATCAGAGGTAATTTGGCGGCTTTCGACAGCATACATGAGGACCTTTTGGACAGCCGTCACGCAGAGTATCAGGACCCACTGCCTGCATCGGCGGCGGGGTATGTGCAATTTCATCAGGCGATCGAGCTGCGCAATGTCGTGTTTCACTACCCTGGCAAGGAGGAGGCCGCATTGGATAAACTCTCATTAACAGTGCCGGCCAATCAGGTCATCGGTCTGGTAGGCGCCTCTGGGTCAGGTAAATCTACTGCTATTGATATTCTGTTGGCCCTGATAGAACCCGATAGTGGTGAGTTTCTGATAGATGGTGAACCATTCAATGAGGGGGTGAAGCGTGCATGGCAGAACAGCTTGGGATTCGTTTCTCAATCTATTTTTCTGGCTGATGCCAGTATCCGGGAGAATATTGCCTTTGGGCTTCCGGATGAGCAGACCGATGATGATCGTGTGCAGAGAGCCGCAAGTATGGCTCGCCTAGATGAGCTAATAAGTCAACTTCCCGATGGTCTGGAGACGCGTGTCGGAGAGCGTGGCATCCAGCTATCCGGAGGCCAGCGCCAGCGCATTGGGATCGCCCGGGCGCTATATGATGACGCCGGGATCCTGATCCTTGATGAGGCTACTAGTGCCTTGGATGGCATCACCGAAAAGCTGGTGATGGACGCTATACATGACTTTTCCGGCAAGAAGACCATCATTATGATTGCTCACCGCCTTGCAACGGTAAGGAAGTGTGATTGCATCTATCTCATGGAAAGCGGGCGTGTAATAGACCATGGAAAGTACGATGAATTGGTCGAGAGGAATATTGTTTTCCAGCGTATGGCCATAGATGCCTGACTCAAATTGATGGGGCTGTGTAATAGCTGATGCGGTTCAGTCCACCCGGTGAGTGTTTAACCACTGAGAGGGATGGAACGATGAGTGCAAAGCGCGGACTCGATTTGCTGGAAGCCGGCGTGCTCCTTCTGTTGCTGTCGCCATCGCTTCTGACGCTGGCGCTTATGATCCGCTGGCGGCTTGGCTTCCCGGTGTGGTTCCGGCAGATGTGTCCCGACTTGAACAGGCGACCATTTGAGCTGGTGAAATACTGCAGCATGCTCAACGACTACGATGCGAACCGAGAGCTCTTGCCCAGCCATCTGCGATTGACATCTTTTGGCCGTTGGCTTCGGGCCACGCGCTTGGATGAGCTTCATGAACTCTGGAACGTGTTAAGGGGGATATGAGTCTGGTGGGACCTCGGCCGCTTCTAATGGACTACCTGCCGCTCTATACCCCCGAGCAGTTCCGGCGTCATGAGGCGTGTCCCGGTATTACCGGCTGGGCACAGGTCAACGGTCGCAACGCCCTCACCTGGGAAGAGAAGTTTCCCGGCTTCATTCATCAGAATCCTTAACGGGCGTGTTGAGACCAGTGATTGCCGGTTCCGGCCTACTTCAGCGTCATCCGGCTACCAAGCAGCCGTGAAGTTACCCCGATTCAGTGGACGGTACACGGCGTTAGCCTGAGGCTGTCGCCACGCTGGGAAGGGCTTGGAAATGTCGTGGTCGAGGTGCTGTATGCTCAGGTGAATATTGTCAGTTTTGATTGCCCCATGGCCCGGCGGAGATACAGGAGCATGGAAAGTGGGGCAGGGTAGTGGCGTGTGGTGACATCGTGGGGCTGGCACATTCGATGGACCACGCCCTTGCGAGTGACACGAGGAACCTAAACAACCGATGGAATGACTTTTATACACCGAATGTGGCAATGAAATGCCTCGACTTCATGGGCTATGGGGGGCAGCTCTGTACTGAGGCTTGCTCCAGGAATTGAATTTGGCTTATCTCATTGATTTCGTTAAAACCAATTGGAACAAGCTAATTATGAATACTCCAGTGACAGCTATCAATCCAGAGGATATTCCGAAATCCTATTATGATTTTTCCAAGTACAACTCTAAGCAGAGGATGCTTACATATTGGTATCAACTTTCGATGATCCATGAATGCCATCCCCGGCTGGTTCTGGAAGTCGGGGTGGGGACGGGGTTGGTGACTGCGTACTTGCGACACGATGGGGTTCACGTTGCAACCTTCGATATCAACTCTCAGCTGAACCCGGACCATGTCGGTTCGATTCTTTCTCTGCCCGAAGGGTTGCCGCTTGGGCTGTTCGATCTGGTGTTGTGTTCAAGAGTTCTTCATCATATCCCTTTTGGTGATATGGAAAAGGCTCTCTGCAACCTGTCGGCTCTGACGAAGAGATATTGCCTGATCACATTGCCGGTCAACGACTTCCGCATCTACCTGATGGCGCGTATTACATCTTCCTCGATTTCGACGTTATCTCTACCGCTGCCTCTCATATTGAAGAAGGTTTTGGTCAGGATGAGTGGGCGTGGCTGTGACAGTGGTGTTTGGCAAATCAATTCGAGTCATGAAACATCTGAAAATAAGGTTGTCGGTGTCATTGCGCGACGATTTCACATCATAAAGATGTTTCGGATGCCCGAAGATCAGTCCCATATGATGTTTTTACTGGAAAAGAAATAAGTCAGGCGCTGGCGAGTTTGCACGAGCGCTGCCATCTGGAGATCTTCGGTCATGCCTGAATTTGCCCTGCCATGCGAGGCCGAGGCGGCAATCGCAGCCCCCGTCGTGTTCTGGTGATCGGGGGCGTGGCGCGCTCACTGGTCAATTTCCGTGGTCCGTTGCTGCGGCTATTGAGCGAATGTGGCCACCGGGTTGTCACGGCGGCTCATTCGGACGCCGCCACCGACGCGGTCAGCCGTGAGCTTGCTTCATTGTCGATACCCTTCGAAGCTCTGGCTATCGGGCGAGGTGGGCTCAATCCGCTGGAGGACTGGCGCACGGCGTGGGCGATTCGCGCCCTGATCGAGCGCCAGCAGCCGGAGGCGGTGATCGCTTACCGCCAAGTCAGTGATATACAGCGGCCTGGCGACAGTGGAGGCGATGGCCACCGGGCGGCCGATTATCACCAAGGATTCGCCTGGTAGTTGGGAGACGGTGGAGGCAGGCGTGAACGGCCTGTTGGTCGAGCCCCGTGGTCTGGCCAACGCCATGCTGGCCATGATCGACGCCGAGGACACGGTAGTGGAGGCCATGGGGCGTGCCAGCCTGGAGAGGGTGGCACGGCAGTACGACGTCCAGCGGGTCAATCGACGGCTGCTCGAGATTACCGATCTGTAGCGGGGGTGTCATGCATGGGTGATGAATCGACGGTGCTGCTGACCCACGGCTGGTGTCGCAGTAGTTACTCAGCGTTGCGGGGCCTGGTGCGCAAGGGCGTGAAGGTGGTGGTGGCCGACACCTCCAGGATCGGCATGTGCCAGGCGTCGCGCCTGGCACATGCCCGCGGGGGGTATCGTTCGCCCTATGTCGATCCCGTGGGTTTCGTGGCGGATATCACCGAGCTCTGCCTGCGTCACGAGGTGGGGGTGATAATCCCCGGGCACGAGGAGGGCGAGCTGCTGGTGCAGGCTCGGGAGGCGGGGCGCTTGCCAGCAGTCATTGCACTGCCGATGGTGGATTCGGTCACCCTGGCGCTGGTCAACGACAAGGACCGCATGAGCCGCCTGGCCAGGGGGCTGCGCGTGGCGGTGGCACCCATCGTCGAGTATCGTACTCCGGCCGAAGCCCAGGCCGTCACGGATCCGGATCGCTGGTACGTGGCCCGGGCGCGGCGTGGCAACAGCTCCAAAGGCGTACGTTTCGCGCGTGGCGGCGAGGCGCTGACGCGCGAGCTCGAGCGGATGATGACCGACTTCGACCTCGACCACGATCGGCCGCCGATCGTGCAGGAGCGGGTGACGGGCGATGGCTGGGGGGTCTCTTGCCTCTACTGGCACGGCCGGCGGATCGCCTCCTTCACCCACCGCCGTCTCCAGGAAAAGGTTACGATCGGGGGGACCAGTACCCTGCGTGTTGGTGCGTCCAACCCGGCCTTGGAGTCGGATGCCCACCGCCTGCTCGACGCGCTGGACTGGCACGGCCTGGCGATGCTGGAGTTCAAGTATGACGCCGAGAGTGGGCGCCACCATTTCATCGAGATCAACCCGCGGCTGTGGGGCTCCATCGACCTCTCGCTGAGTTCGGGCGTGAACTTCGCCTGGTTGCTCTACCTGGCCGAGACCCGTGGACCCGAGGCCGCGCTGGTGGCGGCCGGGCCTGTACGTGACGGGGTGGTGGAGAGGTGGCTGCTGGGCGATGTGATCCGCCGTCTCGACCTGCTGCGTCGGGGCCGGCTGGCGGAGGCCCTGCGGCTGCGTGATGGGGTGAGGGCCGACGCCTTCGACGACTTCAAGCTCGACGACCCGCTCGTGCTGTTCGGCGAGGCGTTCTACTATCTGGCCAAGGGGTTGAAGACCAAGAGCATGAACCCCCTCGAAGCCGGGATGGTACGCTGAGATGGCCCTGCTCAAGCGGCATCTGGGCGAGAGGCCGGCGGGGTGGGAGGCCGCTGGCCTGACGCGCGGGCAGCGCAGCCTGAAGCGCGTCTTCGACCTGATAGTGTCGCTGCTGCTGCTGGCGCCGCTGTTGCCGGTGATCCTGCTGGCGGCCTGGGCTGCGGCCCGGGACACCGGGGCCTCCGGTTTCTTTCTGCAGGAGCGCATCGGACGCGGCGGGCGGGCGTTCCGGGTGGTCAAGCTGCGAACCATGCGTCCAGTGGCCGGCTCTATGGTGACCACCCTGGGTGACCCGCGTATCACCCGATTCGGCCGCCTGCTGCGCCGCTCGAAGCTCGACGAATTGCCGCAGCTGTTCAACGTGCTGGCTGGCCAGATGAGTTTCGTCGGGCCGCGACCCGACGTGCCGGGGTTTGCCGATGTCCTGAGCGACGAGGGGCGGGAGATCCTCTCGGTACGGCCCGGCATCACCGGGCCGGCGACGTTGAAGTATCGCAATGAGGAGGCGCTGCTGGCCGGAGTGGCCGATCCGGAACGCTACAATAGCGAGGTGATCTTCCCCGACAAGGTGAGGCTGAACCGCGACTATGTCCGTCACTGGTCCTTCACCATGGACCTGGTCTACTTGTGGCGCACGGTCTTCCCGGCGCCACATCATGAGACGACGGATACCTGAGAAGGTGTTTACAAATCCTGGCGAGCGACAGGGATGTCGCGAGTCCAAAGCGGAGTTTACGCGGTGTAAATGAGGTCTTTGAGCCGATTTTTAACGCCGTATGGGTGCGCGCAGGCAGTTTTCAGACAGGCGTGGGCTATGCCCCTGAGCAGGCGCAGGCCCTCAGTGATGACCGGCGCCGCACCGCCTGGAAGTCCCTATCTGTCAACGGCCTGCTGCGCGCATCCGGCTAGCCGATGCCGAACGCCTCTTACGGGTGATGGTCTTCAATCGCCTCTGTGATCCTGGGTCGAAGCTGGTGCCCCCAGGGCCACGGTCAGTTCCCTGGCGCGACTGGGGGAGGGAACGGTGGTGATGGCCGGAGCGGTGATCAATGCCTTCGCGATCGTCAATACCTGCGCCACGGTGGATCATGACTGTCGTGTCGGCGTCTGCGTGCACGTGGCGCTGGGGGCCAACGTGTCGGGTGACGTGAGGGTCGGGCGTGGCAGCTGGATCGGAGTGGGAGCAGCGGTGCGCCAGGGTGCGTCAATCGGCGAGGGAGTGGCCGTGGTTACTGACATCGCCGGTGGCCTCACCGTGGTCGGGGTTCCGGCTCGTCCTCTCGGCGGCAAGGCTGCCCCCCGTCATGGCCAGCGCCTCAGGTCAATAGCGCGACCCCTTGACCAGTGACAGCGCCGCGGCCTTGAGCAAGGCTTCCGTCTCTGAGTCCGGTTGCGGCTCCAGGACTGACCGGGCTGGAGACGCGGGAGCCTTGACGGGGTGGTGACCGATTTCCTGCCAGATCAGATCGACGATAGGGCCCTGGGGGTGGTAGGCGGCAGGGGCCTCGACCAGCAGTTGACGAATGGTCTCGACATCCCCCCTCTCGGCGGCATTCCACAGATGTTTCAGCAGGGCCTCCAGGCGTGGCCACTCCCAGCATGATTCCCGGGCACCGAGAATGCGTGGATGCTCAGTCGGCGAGACATTATCACCGACCAACAGTTCCTCAAAGAGCTTCTCGCCGGGCCGCAGGCCGGTGTACATGATCTCGATATCGCCGCGAGGGTTGGCTTCGTCCTTCACCTCCAGCCCCGAGAGTCGCACCATCTGACGGGCCAGTTCGGCGATCTGGACAGGACTACCCATGTCGAGCACGAAAACTTCGCCGCCCTTGCCCATGGCGCCTGCCTGCAGCACCAGGGTGGCGGCTTCGGGAGTGGTCATGAAATAGCGGGTGATGTTCTCGTCGGTCACGGTGATCGGGCCGCCCTGGGAAATCTGGCGGTGAAACAGCGGAATCACGGAGCCGGATGAGCCCAGGACGTTGCCGAAACGCACCATGCAGAAGCGTGTCCATGACTGGGTAGACGACAGCGCCTGGCAGATCAGTTCTGCCAGGCGTTTCGTCGTGCCCATTACATTGGTAGGACGCACCGCCTTGTCGGTGGATACCAGCACGAAGGTCTCGACACCGGCCGCGATGGCAGCATGGGCGGTTTCCAGGGTACCAAAGACGTTGTTGCGCACGCCCTCGATCACATTATATTCCACCATCGGGACATGCTTGTACGCGGCGGCGTGATAGAGCGTCTGTACCCCGAAGGTACGCATGATGCTTTCCATCCGGCTGCGCTGCTGCACCGAGCCCAGCAATGCCTCTACCCTGTCCGGAAGCCCCTCCCCACCAGCGAGTTGCTTCAGCTCTGCCTCTATCCCATAGAGTGCATATTCACAGGCATCCAGCAGGATCAGCCGTTGGGGAGCCAGTCGGAGGATCTGGCGACAGAGTTCCGAACCGATCGAACCGCCGGCTCCGGTGACCATCACTACCTTGCCCTGGATATTGGCATCCAGCAGGTCACGGCGCGGCGGAACCGGGTCACGGCCCAGTAGATCCTCTACGGCGACATCCCTTATCTCGTTGAGCTGTGCATGTCCCTTGACGATATCCTCGATGCCAGGGACCGTCTGGATCGGCACATTGAAGGGGGCCAGCGACGCCAGGATCTCACGGCGGCGAGTGCGACTTATGCTCGGCATGGCCAGCAGAATCCTCTCGGCGTGCGTCTCTTCTATGACATGGGGAAGGCGATCGGGGTGATACACCTTGATCCCCTCGACAATGGTGCCATGCATGCCACGCCAGTCATCGATGAATGCGACCGGCATGAACTCGCCCCTCTGTTTCAGCGAAGTCACGAGTTGTGACCCGGTGGTGCCCGCACCGTAGATCACCACTCGCGTCCTGTGGCTCATCGGGTCTCGACGATAGAAGAGCCCGCGAAGCAAGAGCCGTATGCCACCCGAAGCCAGCACGGCCAGCATCATATAGATCATCAGTATCGATACGGAAAGCGTGACGCCTTCCAGCCTCGCCGTCACCCACAGTGTCAGGGCCGAGAACGCTACCCCCGTCGCCAGCGTCTGCAGCGCCCTGATCCCCATGTAGCGGATCAAGGCGCGATAGAAGCCCAGGCGATAAAACATGAACAGGCTGATGGGTAACGCAACTAGTAGTATCTTCAGGTTCTGGACTTCGAATATTGGTGAGAGACTGTCCTGTTTCAGTACCAGTGCCATCAGAAAACTGGCTGACAGCAACAGTGCATCAGTACAAAGCTGGATCAGGCATTTGACTCGACGAGAAAAACGGAATGCGCGCTGTAATAGCCAGCTCATTGTTCCAGCTCCTTCCTGTTACCCTCGTTCCCGGCGTGACGTATTGTCGCCGTGGTGTGCGTAGCTTTTATTTCTTGTTTATGATTTTCAGTAGCCTGAACTCAGTGTTCAATGAGGTGACGTGGAAATGGAAAGAAACCGTACAGATAATGATGTTTGTTTCTTTCTGTAATCTACTATATCGTCAATGGAAGGAGGTCAACAAGGTGGATTTTCTGCCATGGGAACATGATGAAGCTGAATGCTTGGGGCGTGATTTAACTGGCAGAGTGCTTGCTCATCAATCCTGATTCTCCTCGACGTGTTAACAGTAGGAACCTCATCATCCCCTGATATTCACCGGGCAGCCCTGGAAATGAAGATGGCGGTTGGTATCCTACTGATAAATCAGAGAGTTCCTGGCAGAACCTGATTCAGGAGGACCAACCGCCATGGGTGAAACCCTAACGAC
>NZ_JAKVPY010000048.1:0-10157 GCF_022487945.1 Halomonas flagellata | reverse complement strand
GGATTCAAAAGCCTCGCACTATCAGAATCTCGCTGCTCGGTAGCGAGATGGTGGAGGAACTGGCTGAGCGTTGCTGAGATGCCGGAAGTGCCGCTCAGCAAAGGGCCTGATGAAAGAGGCGGGTTGAGGTAGTTCACCACCCTGCCCCCGCTGACCATGCCGCTGGCGGCGATCACCACCGCGGGCCGGCCGCTCTCGGCCAGGTAGGCCACGGTGCGCTCGTGGGCGTCGTGGCCGTCCACGGTGTAGAGGTTCTCGAAGCTGAGCGGGTGGCGGCCGCGGCGCAGCGTCTGGTGCGCCTCGGCGTCCCACCAGGGCTTGAGCTCGCGGTACACCGCGGTGAAGCGGGCGGCCAGGGGCGAGTCGACGACGATCTCGAGCTCGCGCCAGCGCTCGTCACGGCCGTGGTGTATCAGCCCTTCCAGCTCGTAGAGCAGCTCCTGGGTGCGGCCCACGCTGAAGGCGGGGATCACCACGGTGCCGCCGTTCTCCAGGGCTCTATCGATGGCGGCCTTGAGCCTGTCGCGGCGGTGACGCCGGTCTTCGTGCCGGCGGTCGCCGTAGGTGCTCTCCAGCACCAGCACGTCGGCGCGGTACGGCGACTTGGGCGCGGGCAGCAACGGTGCGTAGGGCGCGCCCAGGTCGCCGGAGAACACGGTGCGCCGGCGTTGCCCGCTGGCCTTGTCCTGGGTATCCACTTCCACGTAGGCGGAGCCGAGGATGTGCCCGGCGCGCTGCAGCTTGACGCGAAGGCGGTGGCGTTCGTCGTCGAGCACGGTGTGCCAGGCCTGGTAGTCCAACGCCACCAGCCGCCCCTGGACTTCGGCCAGGAAGCGTTCGATCAGGGCGCGGTCACGGGTGAAGCCGACCTTCAGGGCGTCTTCGATGACCAATGGCAGCAGGCGTGCCGAGGGCACCGAGCAGAGGATCGGCCCCTGGTAGCCCGCCGCCAGCAGGTAGGGCAACCGGCCGATGTGGTCGATGTGCACGTGGGTGACCACCAGCGCCAGCACGTCCTCCACCGGGAAGCGCACCTGGTGCTGCTCGAGGCTGTCGAGGTGCTCGGCGTCCTGCCCCTGGAAGATGCCGCAGTCGACGAGCAGGGCCCGGCCCGGGGCGATCTGCAGGCGGTGGCAGCTGCCGGTGACGCCCGCCCCGCCGCCGTGGTGGCGTATGTTCACGTTGCCTTCTTATTCGTAGTTAATAGCGGCTTCGATATCTTCCCGTTCGAGGTCGGGCATTTCCTCCAGGATCTGCTCGGTCGTCAAACCCTGTGCCAGCAGATCAAGCACATCGACTACCCGAATTCGCATCCCGCGAATGCAGGGCCGGCCGCCGCACTGGTCGGGGTTAATCGTAATTCTTGATTGAAGGTTGCGCA
This sequence comes from Halomonas flagellata, assembly GCF_022487945.1. Taxonomy (NCBI): domain Bacteria; kingdom Pseudomonadati; phylum Pseudomonadota; class Gammaproteobacteria; order Oceanospirillales; family Halomonadaceae; genus Halomonas; species Halomonas flagellata. The sequence continues at coordinate 8,776 of NZ_JAKVPY010000048.1, read as the reverse complement.
TGATTACCTCCTGACGAGGCACATCCACAAGACTAGACGTTATTGAACCCGCGATACCACTCCACGAGATGAAGATGTCGAGGTTACATCCTTGGGGCCTGACCCTGACGAAATCCCCACGTTTTTCTCGACGTTGACAGCTTGTTCGCCGAAGAAGGCGCCGAGGCTGCCCCTATGGGGTCAGACCCCAGCCAAGTCGCGAAGCCCGTCATAGTGCGTCTTGCGAGCGGATTCGCCGCCGCCGGGGTCTGACCCCATAGGGACCGGCAGCGCTGGCAACCTGCCACCCACCCATGCCCAACGCATTGATAATGCAGAAATATTTCTGGGGAGGCCTCAGGGTCTGACCCCGTGCCCGATGCGCCTCGGCGATATGGACTCCCCGCGGTGACCTCGACATCCCGGTGGGCAGGCCCCGGAGGCGGCGCCAGCGTCGGTAACCCGCCCCGCTAGCCGTCTGTCTTCAACTGCCTGGCAGGCTGGCACGCAGCGCCCTCTCCCACCGCTCATCCCGCTGGCCGCAGGCGATGAACCAGGGGTTGAGCACGCTGTCCTGCCGGTTGCAGCGCAGCGGCTCGAGGGTCGTGGCGTCGAGCACCTCGCCGCCGGCGGCGGTGACCACGGCCTGGGCGGCGGCGGTGTCCCATTCGCTGGTGGGCGCGAGGCGCGGGTAGAGGTCGGCGGCCCCCTCGGCGACCAGGCAGAGCTTGATCGAGCTGCCCATGGAAACCCGCTCATGATTCGGCAGCGCAGCGCAGAAGGCCTCGAAGGTCTCGGCGCCGTGGCGACGGCTGCCGACCACCTTCCAGGGCTCGACGTCGGGGTCGGGCAGCTCGCGCACCCGCACCTGGGAGTAGATCCCCCTGTTCACCTTGAAGGCCTCCCCACCCACCAGGCCGACCCAGGTGGTGTGCAGCACGGGGGCATGCACGATGCCGAACACCGGCACGCCCTGCTCGACCAGGGCCAGGTTGAGGGTGAACTCGCCGTTCTTGTTGATGAACTCCTTGGTGCCGTCCAGCGGGTCGATCAGCCAGTAGCGCTCCCAGCCCTGGCGCGTCTCGAAGGGGATCTCGCCGGATTCCTCGGAGAGCACCGGCACGCCCGGCGCCCACTTCTCCAGCAGCGCCACCAGCGCATGGTGGGAGGCCATGTCCGCCTCGGTCAGCGGGCTCGCGTCGTCCTTGGTTTCCACCGCGAAGTCCTGCGCGTAGATCGCCAGGACCTCGCGCCCCGCGGTGTGCACGCCCTCGATCAGGCGGGCGCGCAGCTCATTGGTTACGAAATGGGTCAAAACAACTCCTTAAATCAGACGGAAGAGAGAAGAAGGAAGAGGGAAGAGAGTGACGCCCTCCTTCTTACCTCTTCATTCTTCAGCCGCGAAGCGGCGTCTTGCCTCTCAAAACCCCCACACCAACGGTATCAGCCCCACCGCGGTGGCGCCGACGATCAGGCTCAGCGGGGTGCCCAGCCTCAGGTAGTCGGTGAAGCGATAGCCGCCGGGGCCGAGCACCATCAGGTTGGTCTGGTAACCGAGGGGCGTCATGAAGCTGGCCGAGGCGGCGAACATGATGGCGATGACGAAGGGCATGAAGTTGACGCCCAACTGCTCGGCCACGGCGACGGCGATGGGAAACATCAGCACCGCCGCGGCGTTGTTGGTGATCAGCTCAGTGAAGACCACCGTCATCAGGTAGACCAGCGCCAGGGCCGCCCAGGGGGCCAGGTCGTCGCTCAGCAGCAGCCACTGGGCGATCTGCGCGGCGGCGCCGGTCTTGGTCATGGCCGCCCCCAGGGCGAAGGAGGCCGCGATGACGATCAGCACCGAGAGGTCCACATAGCGCCGCGCCTTGCTGGCCGGCACGCAGCGCGTCACCAGCATGCCGCCGCCGGCCAGCAGCGCCGCTTCCAGGATGCTCAGCAGGCCACTGGCGCTGGCCACCACCATGGCGCCGAGGATGCCCAGCGCCACGGGGGCCTTGCGGAAGTCCGGCGGCGTGGAGTCGTGCAGCCCGCTGACCAGCAGGAAGTCCTTGCGGTAGCGGTACTGGTCGACGAAGTCCTGGGCGGTCTCGAGCAGCAGGGTGTCGCCCACCTGAAAGCGAATGTCACCCAGCTTGCCGGTCAGTCGCCCGCCATGCCGGGAGATCGACAGGATCACCGCCTGGTAGCGGGAACGAAAGCGCGATTCGCTTACCGTCTGGTTCAGGCCGCCGAAGTCGGGGCCGATCACCGCCTCCACCAGGCAGCGGTGGTGGTGGGCGATATCGAGCTTGTGGACGTCGCCGCTGGCGGGCTTCAAGCCATGGATGCGGCGCAGCTCGCGGGCACATTCGGGGTCGCCGATGAACACCAGGATGTCGCCGGCCTGCAGTTCGGTTTCCGGCGGCACCTCGGTCAGCAGCCGGCCGTGGCGCTCGATGTCGGCCAGGTAGCCGTGGCTGAGATGGCGCAGGCCGGCATCGGCGATGGTCTTGCCGACCAGCGGCCCCTTGTCATCGACCACCACATCCACGGCGTATTCGCGGGCCTGCTCGAGCTGCTCCAGCACGCCCTGGCGGTTGGGCAGCAGCCGGTCGGCGAACAGGTAGAGGAAGCCGCCACCCACCACCACCAGCGGCACGCCGACCCACGCCAGCGAGAACATGCTGAGCCCGATGCCCATCTCGGTCTGCAGCAGGCCGTTCACCACCAGGTTGGTGCTGGTGCCGATGAGCGTGCAGGTGCCGCCGAGAATGGCCGCATAGCTCAGCGGCAGCAGCAGCTTGGAGGGGGGCAGCCGGAGGCGCCCGGCCCACTCCTGCACGGCGGGGATGAACATCGCCACCACCGTGGTGTTGTTCATGAAGGCGCTGAGGCCGGAAGCCGGCAGCAGTACCCGTAGCTGAGCATGACGCAGGCGCTGCGGCTGACCGAGGAGGCGATGGGCCAGCCACTGGATGGCGCCGGTTTCCTTGAGCCCTGCCGCCACCACGTACAGCGTGGCGATGGTCATCACGCCGGGGTTGGAGAAGCCTACCAGGGCCTCGCCGGGGGTGAGGATGCCGCTGATCACCAGGAAGGCCATAGCGGCCATCAGGATCACATCGGGGGCAATGCGCGTGAACGCCAGGGTGCCCAGTACGGCCAGCACGGTGCCCTGGGTCAGCAGGGCAGCTATCGAGAGCGCGTCGGTCAAGTGACTCGTGTCCATCCGTGGCCATGCGGGCACGCTACCGCCCGGGGATCATGCCGGGCGCCTTCCCATGCCCTGGACCAGGTGTGGATACCGAAGGTGGGCGAGCGGCGAGAAAGAACAAGGGGAGCCATGAAGCGCCCTGGAAGGCGGCATGAACGACGTCATGCCGGGGTAGCGGTTCTCCGCCCCCCTTCATCGTCCCTTGCCAAGCCTCGGCTCGGCAGCCCCTGCGGTATCGTTTTAATGATCGCGCCATTCTACGTCACCGCACGGCCATGCTCCATGGCTGAGCGCCGGGAAAGCCATCGGCACCCGGGGTACGACCCCAAAGCCCCCTGAGGGGTCAGACCCCTAATTCTGCTTTGGGGTCTGACCCCTTAATCAACTTAGGATGCCTAATGTTCCCACTTCACGACCAGGCGCCCCAGCCTCTCGTAGAGGGCGCGCTCCGTCTTGGCCAAGTGCTCGGCGCCCGGCAGCCAGTAGCGCCAGCCGCTGTTCTGCCGGCCCGTCAGGTAATGAGTCGGCGCCGGCAGCGGACGCAGCCCTGCCGCCTCGAAGTGCCGCTTGGCCCGGGGCATGTGCGATGCCGAGGTCACCAGCACGATACTGGCGCCCTCGCCCAGACGGTCGCGAACGGCCTGGGCCTCTTCGCCGGTATCCCGGGCGGAGTCGAGCACGACGAGGCTCGCTTCCGGCACACCGAGCGCCTGCGCGGCCCGGGCGTAGCCCACCGCCACGCCCGGCAACCACGCCTGGCTGCTGCCGCCGCTGACGACCAGCAGGGCCTCGGGCCGGGCGTGCCACAGCCGCAGGCCTTCCATCAGGCGCGGCAGCGAGGTCTCGGAAAGCTGCGCGGTGACGGGCCACTCCGGTTCCGGCTGCCAGCCGCCACCCAGCACCACGATGGCCTCGACCGGCGCATCGGGCGGCACCAGCATGGCCGGATAGCGCCGCTCCAGGGGCCCGAGCAGGCGATCGGCCACCGGTGCCCAACTCGCCAGCATCAGCAGGCTCACCGCCGCGATGCACAGGGCATTCCCCAGGCGGCGCAGGCCGAATTGCCGCAACGAGATACCGACCACCACGGCCACCACCATCATGGGCAGCGGCATCAGCAATTCCGCAGCCAGGCCCTTCAGGGCGTCGTACATGGCATTCTCCTGCTGGGCACCTACCCCATTGGGGTCTGACCCTTAAATCCCCTTTGGGGTCTGACCCCAAATTTCGCTTAGGGGTCTGACCCTGAGGCGTTACCAGCCTCCCCCCGCAACGCCTTGTACATGATGTAGGTGTCCACGAGCCCGAACCTGGCATGGTCGTAGCCCTTGGGCACCCTGCCGATCGTGTCAAAGCCCAGCGATTGCCACAGCCTGATGGCGCCTTCGTTCGTCGACACCACGGCGTTGAATTGCATCGCCAGGTAGCCGGCCTCGATGGCCAGCTCCTGGGAGTGCAGGCAGAGCGCCCTGGCGATGCCCCTGCCGCGCGCCTGGGGGGCGACCATGTAGCCGCAGTTGCAGATATGGGCACCCGGGCCTGCGGCGTTGGGCTTCAGGTAGTACGAGCCCAGCACCTCGCCGTTCTCCTTGGCGCAGTAGGTGAACTGCGGGAGCTCGCACCATAGGGTGTAGGCGTCTGCGTAACCGAGGCCGGGGTCGAAGGCGTAGGTCTCCCGGGCCGCCACCACCGACTTGAAGGTAGGCCAGAAGCGCCGGAAATCGGCCTCCGTCATCTTCGCTATCTGCATGGGGGTATCTCTCTACCGCACGACAAAGGGGTCAGACCCCTAACTTTCCTTAGGGGTCTGACCCCAAAGTTTACTCCTCCTTCACGAAGCCCGTGAGCAGGTCACGCACCATCCGCTGATGCGAGAATAGGAGCTTGTAGCCGTTGTCGTGGTTGGCCATGTCGTCGGTAACATCCCTGTACGCTTGGGTACGGAGTATAACGCAAGGGGGTCGTCGCGGCGGTGAGCTGGCTGGAGATCGTCTCGCTGTTCAAGACCATCTGGGCGATCGGCGTGCTGCTGTTGCTGATCCTGTTCCCTTCGCTGATGCTCTGGCTACCGGCCACCCTTGGATGACCCGATGTCGCACATGACCCCCTCTCCTCGATCCGCGTTCGCCTGCCCGGCGATCACCCACCGCGCCGAGCCCGACTGGGCCCGGGTGAACCGGATACCGATCGCCGACTGCGGTGAGCCCCTGGTACCCATGAGCCTCGCCCCCTGGCCGATCCGGGTCTACCCGGCCTATGCCCGGCTGGGCGTTCCCGGCGCGGTGCCCGAGTGCTTCGTGCGCGAGGGGGTCTACCGGCGCCTGCTCGCCGCCGCCCGCGCCCTGCCCGAGGGGTTCGGCCTGGTGGTGCTCGACGGCTGGCGGCCCTGGCGGGTGCAGCAATACCTCTTCGATACCCTCAGCGAGGTGATACGGGCCCACCACCCCGCGGCCAGCGAGGCGGAGCTGCTCACCCGCACACGGGAATTCATCTCGGTGCCCAGCCGCGACCCGCAGGCCCCCAGCCCGCACCTGACCGGCGGCGCCGTGGACGTCACCCTGTGCGACGCCGACGGCCTGGCGCTGGACATGGGCACCCTGTTCGACGAGGCCGTGCCCGCCTCGCACAGCGACCACCTCGAGCGGCTCGGCGAACTCGACGCCCGCCAGCAACGCGCCCGCGACCATCGCCGGCTACTCTACAGCGTGATGCTCGACCAGGGCTTCACCAACCTGCCCAGCGAATGGTGGCACTACGACCTCGGCGACCAGCTGTGGGCCCGCTACGGAGGGCACCCGCACGCCGTCTACGGCCCCGCCGACCTCGACACCATCGAGCACCGCTGGCGACGGCAGCTTGGCTAACCCCCCTTTGGGGTCAGACCCCTAAATTCGCTTAGGGGTCTGACCCCCGCCAAGCACTAAGCAGATTTAGGGCTATACTGGGCATTGAACCGTCCCCGGCACAAGGAAGTGCGAATATGGCGCGTCCGGCTCGGCTGTTGCTTCCCGATACACCGCTCCACCTGATTCAGCGCGGCAACAATCGCGGTGCCTGCTTCGTTCACCGCAAGGATGCGCTGCACTACCTCGAACTGCTCGACGAGCTGCGGCAGGTGTACCAGATCGCGCTCCATGCCTATGTACTGATGACCAACCACGTTCACCTGTTGGCCACGCCCCGCGAGGAGCCGCAGGGCGTGAGTCAGATGATGAAGGAGCTCGGGCAGCGCTACGCCCAGTACTTCAACCGCCGTCACCAGCGCACCGGCGGGCTTTTCGAGGGCCGCTACCGCTCCTGCCTGGTGGCGGAAGAGCCCTACCTCTTCGCCTGCTACCGCTATATCGAGCTCAACCCGGTGCGGGCCGGCATGGTGGCCCGGCCAGCCGATTACGAGTGGTCCAGCCACCACGCCAACGCCCTGGGCCGCGACGATCCCCTCGTGCAGCCCCACGCCATCTACACCGGGTTGGGCGCCACCCCGGATAAACGCCGGCACCGCTACCGCGAGCTGTTCCGCAGCGAACTGCCCACTCATCTGCTCGACGAGATTCGCCAGCAGACCCGCCGCGGCCGCGCGCTGGGCAGCGAAGCCTTCCAGCAGTCCGTTGCCCGCCGCCTCGGCTCGGCCCCCTAGCGAGGGATTTGTGGGGTCAAATTTGTGGGGTCAGACCCCAAAATTTGCTTAGGGGTCTGACCCCAGGAGTCCTATCAACCCGCTGATTTCAGAGCAACGCCTCGAGCTGTTCGTGGAACCACTCCGCCGAGACGTGATCGCCACATTCCTCTGCAAGTTCCAGCCACTCGGTCGCGGCTTCGCGGGCCCCTTCGTCTTCGCCCATGGCGCGCAGGGTAACGACGAGGAGCATGCCGTTGGTCACGTCGTCGGGGGCCTCGGCACTGGCCCGGACCACCAGCTCGAGTGCCGCGTGAGGCTGTTGCTGATCCAGCTGCCTTGCGGCCAACCACTGCAACGCCGCGGCGGCGGGCAGGCCGCTGAGCTGATCGGCGAGGTCGTGCATCTTGCGCTCACCGGTGCGCTCATCGCCCAGCGCGTCATGGGCGTTGCCGAGCAGGGCGATCACCAGGGCGTGGTCCGCTGCGTTGCGCGGCGGATTCTCCAGGATATCCAGAGCGATATCGCGCGCCTTGTCGGGATGGTTCCGCTCCAGCTCATCATCGCCCACCAGCAGGCGGACTACTACGGGCGCTTCCTGCAGGGCCACCTCGCGCTGCTGCTCGGTGAACTGGGACACGGCACAGGCCATGATCTGGCGTGCACCGACATCGAAGTCGTCCGTCGGCACTCCGCGACAGCAGCGCTTGAACTTCTTTCCCGATCCGCAAGGACACGGATCGTTGCGCCCCGGCACCGGTAGCGGCCGCGGCTGGAAGCCGTTGGAAGGAAGCGGCGTGGCGTTCCATATCGCTCGAGCCAGTGGCCATGACGGCACATCCGTGCCGAACCACGAAGCCAGCCCGGTGCGCTCCAGCAGTGCGTCGGCGCCGGCGAAATAGGTATCGGCCTCTTCATGGTGCAGGATGTCGCGCATCGAGGCCTCCAGGAAAGCTTCGATGGCAAAAGCGACTTGGGGAGGAATATCGTCGGCACCAGGCATCATCATCGGCTCCATACAACGTTACATAAGTGCTTGACGGTTCAGGAGCGTAGCGTATCAAGAGCGGGATGCCGGTTCATACCCGCGATAGAAGCGGAGGACGGCCCCTACGATTCGGGACTGTCAACGCCGAAGGGGTCCAGACTACCAGGGCGAGGGAATCACGCCCTCTTCCACCCGGCGTTCAGTCTGGCTACGAAAAGTACTCGGATCACCCTCGACTTCTTCCGCAAAGGCCGATTCGATGATCGGTGCATGGAAGTCCTGGCTGCGGTCACTGCCACAATCTCGGCACCAGGCACGCCACCAGACGAGCACCTCCCCCTCTCCGGAGAAGCCGGCTACCAGGTAATGGAGATACCGGGACGCCGGGTATTCGCGATACCACTCACGCAGCAGCTCATCCGTCTCCGGTAGCGTCAGATCGATCTCGTAAAAGGTCTGGGTACGATAGGAGAACCAGCGGGCCTGCATTGACGTCGGTGCGGGCATCGGATGAGGCAAGATGTTCACTGCACCAAGACGAGGTGGCCTATGTTCAAACCCTGCACTGGAATTTCCTGCAGGTGTTCCCCATGAATGGTCGAAAGTCAGCTCCTCTATCCAAACTGGCCAACCTCGCGGCCCTCCTACCGGCTGCACGGAAAACTCGTAGCGTTGCTGTTCCGCCTCGCAGGCGGTTAGTCCCCATGACAGCACCAGTAGCAGCAAAGCTCGCCCCAGGCGCAGCAAATCAGGCATCCTGGGCCTCCCGCGCCTCGTTGAATACGCTCCCGGGACGGTTGGCAAAGACACGGCGTACACCTGAACCCCTGATATTCACCGGGCAGCCCTGGAAATGAAGATGGCGGCTGGTATCCTACTGATAAATCAGAGAGTTCCTGGCAGAACCTGATTCAGGAGGACCAACCGCCATGGGTGAAACCCTAACGACCTGGTCGCCGTCCTGCAACGGCTCCGTCAACGTCCAGCTCAGCGG
>NZ_JAKVPY010000047.1:0-10971 GCF_022487945.1 Halomonas flagellata | reverse complement strand
CTCGAAGCTCGAAGCTCGAAGCTCGAAGCTCGAAGCTCGAAGCTCGAAGCTCGAAGCTCGAAGCTCGAAGCTCGAAGCTCGAAGCTCGAAGCTCGAAGCTCGAAGCTCGAAGCTCGAAGCTCGAAGCCAGCTTAAACCCGGACATTGCCAACGAACGAAAACACCCCCACCGGCATGCCGGTGGGGGTGTTTTTCTTACGGCTTATAGCTTATAGCTTCAAGCTCCCGGCGAAGCCGGGGTCTCGCCCAACACCTCGGGAATGGTCATCTTGACGTAGCGCCCCGGGGCCGGCTCGAGGATATCCAGCTCTCCCTCGCCGGGCTGGCGCGCCGGCACCATCTTCTCCGCGTCGACATAGCCGTTGGAGGTCATCCAGGCCTGCCAGTGGGGCCACCAGGAGCCCTCCTGGTGCTCGGCACAGGCCAGCCACTCCTCCGGTGTCTCCGGCAGTGCATCGTTGGTCCAGTAGCCGTACTTGTTCCGGCTCGGCGGGTTGACGATGCCGGCGATATGGCCCGAGCCACCCAGCACGAAGGTCACCGGCCCCTTGGGCAGCAGCGCGCCGTAGTAGGTGCTGTTCCACTTGGCGATATGGTCATCGCTGGTGGAGATGAAGTAGCTCGGCGTGGAGATCTTGCGCAGGTCGATCTTCACCCCGTCGAGCTCGATGCCGCCGGGCTCCACCAGGCGGTTCTCCAGGTACATGTGGCGGAGGTACCAGGCGTGGGTACCGGCCGGCAGGTTGGTGCCGTCGGTGTTCCAGTAGAGCAGGTCGAAGGGGGCCGGCATCTCCCCCTTGAGGTAGTTGTTGATGTAGAAGGACCAGAAGAGATCGTTCTCGCGCAGCAGGTTGAACGAGAACGCCATCACCCGCCCGTCCAGGTAGCCGTCGCGCTCGAGCTTGGCCTCGAGGCCGGCCAGCACCGGCTCGGAGAGGAAGACGCCGATGTCGCCGGGATCGCGGAAGTCCTGCAGGGTCGCCATGTAGGTCACCGACTTCACCTTGCGCCCGCGGCGGGTGCTGGTGAGGTAGGCGACGGTGGAGGCGGCCAGGGTGCCACCGATGCAGTAACTGAGCAGATTGACCGATTTCTCCCCGGTGGCCTGTTCGATGGCCCCCATCGCGGCGATCGGCCCCATCTGCATGTAGTCGGCCCAGGTCAGGTCGCGCTGCTCGGGGCCGGGGTTGCGCCAGGAGATCAGGAACACCGTATGGCCCTGGTCCACCAGCCACTTGACCAGGGAGTTGTCCTGGCGAAGGTCGAGGATGTAGTACTTGTTGATCCAGGGCGGCACCATCAGCAGCGGCGTCTTGAAGACCTGCTCGGTGGTGGGGCTGTACTGGATCAGCTGGATCAGCTCGTTCTCGTAGACCACCGAGCCCGGGGTCACGGCGATATTGTCGCCGACCTCGAAGGCGCTGCGGTCGGTCATGGCGACGTTGAGGCCCTCGGCGGAATTGGCCAGGTCCTCGCGCAGCCGGGTCAGGCCGTCGATCAGATTCTGGCCGCGGGTCTCCACGGTCTTGCGCATCACCTCGGGGTTGGTGGTGACGAAATTGGTCGGCGCCATGGCATTGACCACCTGGCGGGCATAGAAGGCCAGGTTGCGCTGCCGCTCGGGGTCGAGACCGTCGAGGCCCCCCACCAGGTCCTCGACCATCCGCGAGAACAGCAGGTACTGCTGCATGATCGCCAGGTAGTGGGGGTCGTTGGTCCAGGCCTCGTCGTTGAAGCGCCGGTCGCCCTTCGCCGGGGTGACCAGCGGCTCCATCGCTTCGCCGGCCAGCGCCCGCATGCCCTGCTGCCAGAGCTGGAACTGGTCCTGGAGCAGCCGTGACTGGGCCTGCCACAGCAGGGAGGGGTTGCGCATCAGCGACTCGGCTCCCGCGCGGAAGCTCTCGCGCATGTCATCATAGACGGAGTCGGCGGCATCGCTGGGCGCCATCCGCTCCATCATTTCCTCCATCAAGGCTCGATACTCCTCGCCGACCGCCTTGAGCTGCGCATTCCATGCCTCGAGCTCGACCTGTGTCGGTGCTTGCACCCCTGACTGCATTGACCCCTCCTGACTTCCTGCCGGCTGATTGCCATCAACATATGAAACATGCAAAGCTGCTCCCCGGCACCCGCAATGCGGGTGCCGGGGAGCCGCCGTGGGTGTGGCCGGGCTCGGTCACACCACCTCAGTGCCGTTTCGCTCAGCTCTTGTTGCTGCTGCCGCGCGTGGACTGGCTGGTGGCCTTGGCCGGTGCGGACTTGTCGCTGCCGCCGGCCTTTTCCGCCTGCTCGGCCTGCTCGGTCGTCTTGGTCTGCTCGGCGAAGAGTTGCTCGAGCTGGTTCTTGAACTCCAGGCTCATCTCGCTCATGGCACGGGCATCCTCCAGCATCTGCCGGGAGAGCTCGTTCATCATCTCGGCCTGGCGGGTGCCGAAGTCACGCATGTCCTCGGCATCGCTGATTTCACTGGCACTGCGCATGCGCTCGGTACCCATCTGGCTGTAGCGCTTCATCGACTCCAGCTGGTACTGGGTCATCTTCTCCATGTTGTCGAGCATCAGGGAGTTGATCCTGCGCATCGGCTCGAAGAACTGGCGGGTCTGCTCGTTGAAGGCGTCGGTCATCTTGTCTGACATGGCAGGTACTCCTTGTGGGGGTGTCTAGCTGGGTGGTAGGGCCACCCTTCATGTTGCACTGCACCAAAGAGTAGTCTGCCGGGGGCCGAGTTGCAATACGACCTTGAGGAATCCGGCAGACGATTAGCCGTCCCCCCCCTTGGTGCGGGAGCGGGCACTGGCCGTGGTGGTCTTGCGCCCGCCCCGGGAAGAAGCCGGGTTCTCCTCACCGGCCTCGCCGTCGCCCGGGTCGCCCTTTCCGCTCCGCTGGGCCGCACCGGCACCGGCCTGGCGCAGCATGTCGAGCATCATCTGCTGGTAGGTGCCGAAACTCGCCAACCCCTGGGAGAGTCCCTGGGAAAGCCCCTGCGGCAGCCCCGGTTGCTGAAGGAAGGGTTGCATCAGGCTCATGGGGTCATAGCCCTCCGCCCCGGACTCCATCTGCTGCTGGATGCGGCTCAGCAGGTCCTTCTGGAAGGCCTCGACATCCGGCAGGCCCAGCGCCTGGCGGAACTCCTCGGGGGTCAGGTCGAACTCGACATTGATCTTCATGGCAACACTCTTGGTCGTCGTAATTCCAGTGTAGCAGCCATCACCGATGCCACGACTCAACGCAGCCGCGGCGTCTCGACACGGACCTCGGCGTTCTGGCCGCGATGGCGCAGCAGGTGGTCCATCAGGGTCAGCGCCATCATCGCCTCGGCGATGGGCGTGGCACGAATCCCCACACAGGGGTCGTGTCGCCCTCGTGTGACCACCTCGACGGCATTGCCGTGGACGTCGATGCTGCGCCCCGGGGTGGAGATGCTGGAGGTGGGCTTGAGCGCCAGGTGGGCGATGATCGCCTGGCCGCTGGAGATGCCGCCCAGCACGCCGCCGGCATGATTGGAGAGAAAGCCCTCGGGGGTCATCTCGTCGCGGTGCTCGCTGCCGCGCTGGGCCACCGCGCCGAAACCGTCGCCGATCTCCACGCCCTTCACCGCGTTGATGCTCATCAGGCCGTGGGCCAGCTCGGCATCCAGACGATCGAAGACCGGCTCGCCCAGCCCCGGCGGCACGCCCTCGGCCACCACCGAGATCCTCGCGCCCACCGAGTCCTGGTCGCGGCGCAGCTGGTCCATGTAGGCCTCGAGCTCGGGAACCCGTGCCGGGTCGGGGCAGAAGAAGGGGTTGTCGCCGACCGCCTCCCAACTCCGGAACTCGATGGCGATGGGGCCGAGCTGGCTCATGTAGCCGCGCACCCGGATGCCCTGGGTCGCCAGGTACTGCTTTGCGATGGCCCCCGCCGCCACCCGCAGGGCGGTCTCGCGGGCGCTGGAGCGGCCACCGCCGCGGTAGTCGCGGATGCCGTACTTGTGCTGGTAGCTGTAGTCGGCGTGAGCCGGACGGAACTGGTCCTTGATCTTCGAGTAGTCCTTCGAGCGCTGGTCGGTGTTCTCGATCAGCAGGCCGATGGGTGTGCCGGTGGTCACCCCCTCGAAGACGCCGGAGAGGATCCGTACCTGGTCGGGCTCGCGGCGCTGGGTGGTATGGCGCGAGGTCCCCGGGCGGCGGCGGTCCAGGTCACGCTGCAGGTCGGCCTCGGTGAGCGGCAGCCCCGGCGGGCAGCCATCGACGATGGCCCCCAGCGCCGGGCCATGGCTCTCGCCGAAGGTGGTGACGGTGAACAGCTTGCCGAAGGTATTGCCGGACATGGGCGCTCCTCCTGGTATCGGGAGATCGGTAGCGGGTGATCAGACGAAGGACGCCGCATGGGCGTCGAGTTCCGCGGCGGTCAGGGCGAAGACGCCCTGGCCGCCACGCTCGAATTCCAGCCACAGGAAGGGTACCTCGGGGAAGGCGGCCTCCAGGTGGCGGTCGGAATTGCCGACCTCGACGATCAACACACCGTCGTCGGTGAGGTGCTCCCGGGCCTGGCACAGGATGCGCCGCACGATATCCAGTCCGTCGCGTCCCGCCCCCAGCGCCAGGGCCGGCTCGTGGCGGAACTCGGTGGGCATGGTCGCGAGGTCCCGGGCGTCCACGTAGGGCGGGTTGGAGACGATCAGGTCATAGCGTCGGCCGGCGAGCCCGTCGAAGAGGTCCGACTCGACCGCCCTCACCCGGTCGCCGACGTCGTGGCGGGTGATGTTGATCCGCGCCACCTCCAACGCCTCCGCACTGATGTCGGCCAGGTCCACCTCGCAGCCGGGCAGGTGCAGCGCCGTGGCGACACCGATGCAGCCCGAGCCGGTGCAGAGGTCGAGCACCCGCGCCGGCGGCTCGCCGGGAAACCAGGCGGCGAAGCCGTGCTCGATCAGTTCGGCGATGGGCGAGCGCGGTATCAGCACCCGCTCGTCCACGCAGAAGGGAAAGCCGGCGAAGAAGGCCTCGCCCAGCAGGTAGGGCAGCGGGCGACGCGTCTCGACGCGGGCACGCACCAGCGACACGATGCGCGAACGCTCCATCGGCAGCAGCCGGGCATCGAGCACCGCGGGATCGACGTTCCAGGGCAGGTGCAGGGCGCCCAGGGTCAGGGCCACCGCCTCGTCCCAGGCGGAATCGGTGCCATGGCCGTAGAAGAGCCCGGCCAGGTGGAACTCGCTGGCGGCCCAGCGCAGGCAGTCACGCAGGGTGACGAAGCCATCGCAAAGTTCGCTGTCGGAGAGCTGGAGCGTGGAGGTGGAGACGTCGTTGGAAACGGCCACGTGGCATCCTGTGGTTGACGGTTGCGGACGGCAAGAGAGGGTCCGATTGTACCCGGCCGAGCGGTTCACAGCCACGCTCGACTCGCTATACTGGCGCTCCCTGATCCCACCCGAGTGCCCCATGAGTCGACACCGCCACCACCCGGACGACGACGACATCGAGGCCTTCCGCCAGGCCCTGCGCGAGGCCGGCGTGCGGCCGATCGAGACCAATCGTGCCGACCCCGGTCGCCACCGCCGTCCCGACCCTTCCGCCGCCGAGCGCCGCGCGGCGGCCACCGCCGCGCGCGACGACCACGGCACGGGGCGAACCTCCGACGGCCGGGTGGAACCGGTGCGCCCCTCGGAGGCGCTCGACTTCGCCCTGCCCGACCTGCCCTGGCGGACCCGCAGCCAGCTCAAGCGGGGCAGGATCGCCTGGGAGGTCGGCCTCGATCTGCATGGTTACACCCTGGAGGAGGCCCGCCGCGAACTGGAAGCCTTCCTGCGCGACGCCGCCGCCGAGGGCCGGCGCTGCGTGCTGGTGGTGCACGGCAAGGCCTGGGGCACCACCAGCGACTTCCCGGTGATCAAGAGCCACGTGAATGCCTGGCTCAGGGAGTGGCCCGGGGTGCTGGCCTTCTGCTCGGCCACCGCGACCGACGGCGGCACCGGGGCGGTTTACGTGCTGCTGCGACGGCGCGGCCGGGACGGCTAAGGCCCGCCCGTCTCCCCCTCGTCGGGCAACTTCGGCGACTCCACCACCAGTGCCTGGGTGCTGCCCAAGGCCCGGTGCTTGCGGCCCTCGTAGTTGTCGAGCGCCTCCATGGCCAGCCGCTGGCCCAGGCGAATCAGCGCCTCGGCACGGTGGAACTCGTAGGCGCCGCACACCGTCTTGGGCACCTCGATCAGCACGTCCGGGGGATAGCCGGCTACCTTGTACTTGGCCAGTGCCGCCTGGGTGATGTCGAACGAGGCCAGGATCATGTCCAGCCGGCCCCAGGCGCGGCGACCGACGGCCTGGTCGTCCTCCTCCTCGACCGCACTGCCGGGGCTCAACCCGTCGAGCAGCCGGCGGGTGGCGTCGCGCACGTCCTCCATCCAGCCGCTGAACTGCTGCCCCACGACATCGCGGCGGGCGTCGTCGCGCGGCTCGGCGACGTCCGGTTCATCGTCGGCCAGCAACTCGTCCAGCGTCACCGGGCGCGGGCTATGGGCGGTGGTGTTCACCGCCAGCACCAGGTCGGCATGGGCCGAGACGAGGGGAATGATCGGCAGTGGATTGAGAAGGCCGCCGTCCACCAGCACCTGGTCGCCACGATGCACCGGCGTGATCACCCCGGGCACGGCGATGGAGGCGCGAATCGCCTCCAGCAGCGGCCCGCTCTGGAACCAGACCTCGCGCTGGCGTACCAGGTCGGTGGCCACGGTGGTCAGCGGGACCGGCAGTTCCTCGATGCGGGTGGCGCCGATCAGCGACTCGAGCTTGCTCATGACCTTGCTGGCGCGCATGGCACCCATGGGGCTCCAGGTGACGTCGACCAGCCGGAGCACGTCGAAGTAGTCGAGCCGGCAGACCCAGTCGCGGTAGGCCGGCAGCTCCCCCGCCGCGTAGATGCCCCCCACCAGGGCCCCCATGGAGCAGCCGGAGATCGC
Organism: Halomonas flagellata; assembly: GCF_022487945.1. Classification (NCBI taxonomy): domain Bacteria; kingdom Pseudomonadati; phylum Pseudomonadota; class Gammaproteobacteria; order Oceanospirillales; family Halomonadaceae; genus Halomonas; species Halomonas flagellata. The sequence continues at coordinate 4,034 of NZ_JAKVPY010000047.1, read as the reverse complement.
CACGATCTCGTAGCCGCGGGCCTCGAGCACCTCGATGACGCCGATATGGGCGTAGCCACGGGCGCCGCCGCTGCCCAGCACCAGCGCCACCCGCTTGCCCTCGTTCCCCTGGTCCACACGCCGCCCTGTCATCGGACTGCCCTCCCCGTCGACCCCCTCAGGTCCTGCACCAGTCGACGATGGCCCGGGCCACGCCTGCCACGGCCACCGGCTCGAGGTGCAGGTGATGGCCGCCCGGCACTACCCGACGCTCGAGCCGTGGCACCGCGGCTCGCGCCCGGGACGCCAGCTCGCGACTGCCGAGGATTCCAGCCTCGCCCTCCACCAGCAGCGCCGGACACTCGATGGCGGACAGCATGGCGAGCGCCTGGTCGGGACTGAGCCTCACCGGCGAGGGACGCAACAGCCGACCATCGGTGCGCAACCGCCAGTGGCCATCCGCCAGTGACTCCAGGTTGCGCGCCACCAGCGGTTCGGCCGTCTCGGCGTCGATGGGGGTGGCACCGCCGGCCACCCGGGCCGCCACCGCCGTCTTGATATCAGGATAGCGCGGCGCCGGTGAGACGGGGCGGCGATGTCCCAGCAGTCCCTTGCGCAGCTGCCGCGGCGCCTCGGCGGCCTCGGTGGTCACCGCGCCGAGCCCGTCGAGCAGCACCAGGCGTCCGATGCGCTCGGGCAGGGCCGCCGCGGTCAGGCAGGCCACCCCGGCGCCCATGGAGTGGGCCAGCAGGGTCGCCTGCTCGAGCCCCAGGTCGTCACAGGCATCGAGCAGGTCATGGCAGTAGTCCCAGAGGGCGTAGTCCCCCTCTCCCGGCAGGTGATGCGAGAGGCCGTGCCCACAAAAGTCGATGGCCAGGATGCGGATACCGAGCCGCTCGACCAGGCGTGGCGCCAGCCGGGAGAAACTCGCTGCATTGTCGAGCCAGCCGTGCAGCGCCAGCCAGGTGGGGGCGCCGTCATCGCCCCAGCTCAGGGCGGCGAGTCGCCCCCCGGCGAGGCGCAGGGATCGGGAATCGGACATGGTCAGTCGTCCAGCAGGGTGTGCAGGGTCGCCAGCAGGGCCTGACGGGTCTCGTCGGGATACTCCATGGGAAACATGTGGGTCCCCGGTACCAGGGATACCGGCACGCCGTGGCGAGCCAGACGCCGGCGTCGGCGTGGCGTGAGCAGGTCGGAGTCGGCGCCGGCCAGCAGCCCCACCGGCACCGTCAGGCGGCGCGGCAGACTGCCCAGGTGGTCGGGCAGATGGCGGAAGATCTCCACCTCGACCTCCGGGTCATAGACCAGTGCCGCCCGGCCATCGTCCAGCAGCCGGGTCCCTCCCTCGATATAGTCGCGCAGGGCCCGCTCGGTGAAGCGCCGGAACAGCCCGCGGCGGCGCAGGTACTGGCCCATCGCCTCGCGGTTGGGCCACACCGTGCGACGTCCCCGCGTCTTGCCGGCCGGGGTGACCCGGTCGACGAAACCGAAGCACTTGGCCGCCTTCATGGCCCAGGCGTCGAGGCCGAGCATCAGCGGTGGGTCGAGCATCACCACGCAGCGAAAGCGCTGGGGAGCGGCCTCGGCGGCCATCGCCATCAGCACGCCGCCCATGGAGTGTCCCACCCCGATCACTGGCCCCTCGAGGGTGGCCAGGTGCTCGAGCAGTTCGTCGCGCAGCGCCAGCCAGTTATGGCCGACCGGAAAATCCGGGTGATGCCCGAGACGATCCAGCGGGTGCAGGTCGAAGCGCTCGGCCAGCGGCGCCAGGAAGCTGCGATAGCTGATGCCCGGAAAGCCGTTGGCATGGGCGAAGACCAGGGGATCGCGATGGGGAGAGTGCATGGGCATGGTGACGTGTCCTGACTAGCGGTAGCAGACTAACGGGTTTACCATCGAACCGGTAGGGTAACGCAAGAAGCAAACATCCGTTTTACCCCATTCCGATCCGGTCGTGCCAGGAGAGATCGTGCCCAAGCCCCGCGACACCCGCCTTCGTAACCGCCTGTTCTTCGCCACCGTGACCGCCGCCGTCGTGGTCGGCCTGTGGCTGGCCCGCTGATGGGGCTGTTCGAGGTCTTTCTCGGTACCCTGGAAGTCACCCTGCCGGTCTTCGCCATGGTATTCGTCGGCCTCGTCCTCAAGCGTCTGGGCTGGATCGACGCCGCCTTCATCGCCACCGCCTCCAGCCTGGTCTTCAAGGTCACCATGCCGGTGCTGCTGTTCCTGAGCATCGTCAGGGCCGACCTGGCCTACGCCCTGCAGCCCGGCCTGATCGGCTACTTCCTGGCCGTCTCCGTGCTCGGCTTCTTTGCCGCCTGGGGCTGGGCGAGACTCCGCTACCCCCGGGAGGAGATCGGCGTCTTCGTCCAGGGCGCCTTCCGCGGCAATGTCGGCATCGTCGGCCTGGCGCTGGCTGCCAGCATGTACGGCGACCACGGACTGTCACTGGGCGGCATCATGGCGGGATCGGTCATCGTCGTCTACAACGTGTTGTCCTCGATCGTCCTCGCCCTCTACAGCCCGAGCGCCGACTCCGACCTGCGTTCCCTGCTGCTGGGGCTATTGCGCAACCCGCTGATCCTCAGCGTCATGGTCGCCCTCCCGGTGGCCTTTCTCGCCCTGCCCCTGCCCGCCTGGCTGGTGACCTCGGGCGAGTACCTTGGCTCCCTCTCGCTGCCGCTGGCGCTGATCTGCATCGGCGGCACCCTCGGCGGCACCGCCATCCGGCACGACGGCCGCCAGGCCCTGTATGCGGGGCTGTGGAAGCTCGTCTGGCTACCGCTGGCCGGCACGGTCGGCGCCTTCCAGCTCGGCTATCGCGACGCCGAGCTGGGCATCCTGTTCCTCTTCCTGGCCAGTCCCACCGCCGCCGTGGCCTTCGTCATGGCCAAGGCCTACGGCGCCAACGAGCGGATGACGGCCAGCATCATCATGCTGACCACCTTCGGTTCCATGCTGACCATCAGCCTCGGCGTCTTCGTCCTCAAGATCGGCGGCGCCATCTGAGGCGCACGCGCTGATCGGGGCCACAAAAAAGGCGGCCCGCAGGCCGCCAAAAACCCCCATCACTCACTCGCTTCGGGAATCACTCGCGCTTGCCGTCCACCAGCCGGGTCACGCCCAGCGGGTTGTCGTCCCGGAGTGCCTCGGGCAGCAGGCTCGCGGGCAGGTTCTGGTAGCACACCGGGCGCAGGAAGCGCTGGATGGCGGCGCTGCCCACCGAGGTGGTACGGCTGTCCGAGGTGGCCGGGAAGGGCCCGCCGTGGACCATGGCGTGGCAGACCTCGACGCCGGTGGGCCAGCCGTTGGCCAGCACCCGGCCGGCCTTGCGCTCGAGCACCGGCAGCAGGGTACGGGCCGCCTCGACGTCGCCGTCGTCCAGCTGCAGGGTGGCGGTGAGCTGCCCCTCCAAGGCCTCGGCCACGGCCTTCACTTCCGCGAGGTCGTCGCACTCGATGACCAGCGAGGCCGCACCAAACACCTCGGCCTGCAGCGCCTCGCTCTTCAGGAAATCGGCGCCGCGGGCGGCGAACAGCGCGGTCTGGCACTGGTGGGGCCCCTCGCCGGCCGGGCCGCGGGCGATCTCGCGGGCCTCGCCGGCGAGCTGACCCACGCCGTCGGCATAGGCGGCGTGGATGCCCGGGGTGAGCATGGTCTGGGCGGCGCTGCCCTTGACCGCCTCGCCGGCGGCCGCGACGAAGGCGTCCAGCGCCTCGCCCTTGACGCCGATCACCAGCCCCGGATTGGTGCAGAACTGCCCGGCCCCCATGTTGAGCGAGGCGACGAAGCCCTCGGCGATCTCGCGGCCGCGCGCCTTGAGCGCCTCGGGCAGCAGGAACACCGGGTTGATGGAGCTCATCTCGGCGTAGACCGGGATCGGCTGGGGGCGAGCCTGGGCCGTCTGCTGCAGCGCCAGGCCGCCCGAGCGCGAGCCGGTGAAGCCCACCGCCTGGATGCGCGGGTCGGCGACCAGCGCCTGACCCACCTCGCGGCCGGCGCCGAACAGCACCGAAAAGACGCCCTCGGGCAGGCCGCACTTGGCCACCGCGGCC
>NZ_JAKVPY010000046.1:0-11006 GCF_022487945.1 Halomonas flagellata | reverse complement strand
AGTTCCGGGATGGTCAAGCTCATGGGCGGCGCCATCTTCTTGAGGATGGCTTCCTTACGCTCTGCGGGGTAACGCACGTTGATCACCTCTCAATCCGTTTAGGTGACAACTACGTTGACGCATAGGGTCCAGGTCCTGCTGCATCTCTTCCAGGGCCTCGTACCACTTGATGCGGCCCTGGATGCGGAAGTGCTCGTCCAGCAGGATTCGATGCAGTCGCTCGACGCAGCGAGGCTGTGAGTTAAAAAAAGTCTGGGCGGAGGATTTACTCATTGCGAATTAACGACTTTCCCCCATTCTTGTTGTGTCCAGGCTAATGAAAGTAGTTTGGTTTTCAGTGTTATGATTTTTTTCCGTTCATATATGGCTAAACAGATCCGTATCACTTTCGACCAATTGAGAGGCGTAGAGCGAATTCATGATGGCTAGAAATTCGGTTTGTCCGCCGTAGCTGGGGTGCCTCGCCTTGTAGACGAAGTCCTCGGCGAATACGCCGGACAGAACGTTGTAGGCATCGTTGCCAATGGCGATAATCCGTTTCGGTTGCAGAAGCTCGACCATCTTGATCAAAATTTCGGCTCCCGCTCTGCGCTCTCTGGCGTTGTGGGCGCGGTTGGAGAACGGATCGCCCTCGTTGAAGGGGTGAAGGGGAAAAACATTCCAGAGGAAGACCGGCACTCTGACTCGCAACAGAATGTCCCAGATAGCAGCGGCGGTCCGTTCGGCGACAGGCTTTCCGTGGGTTGGACGTTGCACATCCAGCCTCCAACGCTGCAAATGATCGGCAAAATGCACATCATCTGTGAGCGCTAGTCCGGTTCGTCGCCCTCCACGATATCCGAGGTCACGCCCGACCCAGATCGCATCCAATTCGATGTCGGATGCACGGTCCAGCATTTCTTTGAGGTAGTGCCGCCGTAGCTCTGGTGCGTCCTGCAGATCATAGACTGGACATCTTTCAAAATACGGATTAAAGGTGTTCTCAAACTGAATGTTTTTCAGCGCCCTGAAAATTCCTTGTGTACTCGTCATACTTACTTACCGAAAGGCTTGTAGTGCAGTGTGCGCTCATCGCGATTTCCGACGATGATGCCGCCATTATTCTTTCGCACTTCACGAAACACTTCGTACCCTTGCAAGATTGCATACTCCCACAGATGAAGAGGACAGGCCTCGACTTCGTAGCTGCGCACGAAATTGCGTACGGCCTTGAGTAAATCGAAGGACACTGTACTCTGGCCTTCAAAGAAATTTACAGATTTGGCATAGGAAAAGATATAGGCTGATAGTCCCTCATCAATAACAATGGCTCGTCCACTGTCTTGGGCTTCATCAACATGTTTTTTGCTCTTTCGCTTATGTTTGATCAGTGCTCTGAAAGTCGGCGACCAGTGTAAAATTGCAGTGTTGGCAAAATGAAACACGTCGTGGAAACGGTACCCGTCCTCATCGGCAATATTATCCGATAGGGGGTCGCCGATAAAGACCCCGTTCCACCGCAGATAGCTTCGGCCATCGGCCCGCAGCGAAATTTCGATCTCGAACTGACGCGGAAGTTGCTCCTCAATGGGAAAGCCGGAATCGAAATCCGGAAGATCATCGGCGTTCGGCGCGATGAAACGACCGCATGCTTTGGCTATGTTGCTGCTCAAAACGGCAGAAAATGAGACACCGGCGGCCTGCACGGCCTCAATGTAGACGCGGACAAAATCGAGCACCTGATCTTTAGCCGTATCAACAGTGACGTCGAAGCTTAGAAGATTGGCCGTCTGCTCGCCCAATCTCAATAGGACAGAATCCAGCGGCGCAATGTCTTTCGCAGTCATGACCTGGGCAATCGGGTGAGTGGGATCGGAGTTGGCTGCGATGCTAACCGCGTAACCATTGCCGTCAAGAACTTGTGCAAATATGTCCGAGAGATTCACGTCCAAACGCCTGCATAGTGCGGCGACATACCAGAGCGTATCGCCTAGTTCCTCCTCGACATCGCTTTGGAAACCAGTGAATGCGGATTTTTCACGGTGAAGCTTCTTCGACGTACTCATCACGCTGCCAACCTCGCCAAATAAGCCCAGCAAGATCGGCGTGATTTCAGAATCTTCAAAGCGGTCCGTGGGCGCGATTGATTTTTCGTACTCGGACAGCAAAATATGTGCACTGGGTCTTGATCCGTTCATTGTGCCCCTCTCTTTCTCGCGATTTCTAGCATGTCGAACGGTTTACCCTGGTATCCCCGGACGCCCAGTTCATCAAGCCATGCTTCGAACGCTGCAATCGTAGTGATGTCGGAAATCTTGTGCTCACCAATACCTGAATGAACGAGACCACACGCCCTAAGGTGATCAGGAATTTCAGGGCCCTCTGCTCCAAAATAAACAAAATCTTGAGATATAAGAACTCGATCAACCGAGGTGTCTTTTTTGATATGATCTGCTCTAGGAGTGCCATCTTTATTGCTATGATAAGAGTTCATTTGGAGCCAGTTGCCACCATCTGGACAATAGATGTTGTCGCCACTCGCCATGCGATAGCTTCCGAAGAGATTCGGTTTTTTACTGGAGAAGCGCGGATCATTCCAGTATTCAGAAAATTTCAGCGTTTCTTCTACACGCATCGCATGGACCAAGAATCCACCTCGGCGAATGTCTTTCCTGTCGCTTCCGGTGCCGACAATCCAGTCACCAACTGACGCGTGTTTTCTTATTTTCGGTTTGCAAGTTGCCAATGTGCAATATTTATTGAAGGGATTTGGCGCAAATCCGCTGTCATAGGCAACCACATAACTGTATATTGCAGGCATGTTAGTCTCTCTATTAGCATGGATGTCGGCGAATAGGCCGGGGCTCGCACGTTGTGCCGTCCGGTCTCTCAAATCGCTGGTATTCCCCATTCACAGCGGAAATTATCTTGTCTGCATTCCATCCAACAAGTGCATGCCCGTATTCGTCGAGCGCTTCGGGTACCTCGCATCCGTTCGCTCCGCGCTCCCATACACCGACAATGGCTTTGTCCTGCTTATGTGCGCGCTCGATTTCCCAATTAACCCATTCGCTATTCTTGGTTTCCGGAGAGATATAAACGATCATTGTGCTGGCCCAGTCGATGCGGGGCGAAAGTATTTTGGTTTTGATGTACTCCGGCGACTTCGCATTGTTAGGGCGATCCGAATTAATCGAGCTATCGCGCACATCCATGCCATTTCTCTTGAGCAGGTCTTTAAGGTCCGTCAGGCCATCGTCGTCCTTGTGGACATGGCTGATGAATACATTTTTGGTCTTGTTGCTCATCGGTGATATCCTTTCCGCTACACTGGATATGGTGCCTTGTCTTGCCTTCCAGACTATACCATATTAAGCGCAAGTGCGATCTTGGATCGTCCTGCGACCATAGGAGGTCTGATGTTACCGCCCATCCTTGAAATCTTCGTAATCTGGCACCCAGACGACCTGCGGGGCGCAGGCTTCGCTGAGAAAATCTTCGACCACTTCATGAAAGGTGCGACCTTCTCCGGTGTTATCGGTGGCGGTGTGCAGGTGTCCTTGCGAAGCACGGGATGGGAAGGTCCGCGCACTGTGCCGAGACCTGTCTATGCCGAAGGCCGGGCAGCGCCTAACGGTATTAGGCCCGCGAGCTTCGTGGCCGTCGTCCCCTTGCTCGGCACTGAAATGGCTGCGTGCGTCGAGGATGTGAACGCACAGTGGCATGCATATGCGTGTGCGATCCGGGATTTGAAACAAGAATCGCCGGATCGTGTCGGCGTGTTCCCCTACGCATTGGACGCTGGCGCTACTAATGGGACTAATCTTATAGAGATATTGGGTAACTTCCAGTTCGTCGCTGCGGGCAATCCCGAACGGAACGGTGAAGGCGTCGAGAGCATGCTTTGCCGTGATCTGACGCAAGGGATCGCTCAATTAGTATCTTCAGATGAAATGGATCGACTTACGGCGTTCATTAGCCACACCAAACGACACAGCCAGGGAGAAGGCGAAGATGTCGATGCCCTTGTCGATTTGGTGCGAGAAGTTATCCGCAATACGCGCCTGAACGATTTTTTCGATGCCAATGACCTGCAACCGGGCACCGACTGGGATCAGGAGCTTCGCGATAAGTCCGGGACCAGCGCAATGCTCGCATTGCGCACGGACCTTTATTGCAGCCGGGAATGGTGCCAGCGCGAGGTGGTTATTGCTAAGACGAACGGCATGCCGGTGATTATGATGGACGCCATAGGCGTCGGCGAAGAGCGCGGCTCGTTCCTGATGGACCATGTGCCCCGAATCGCAGTCAGAAAAGCGGACGGGCGCTGGCGACGGCAGGATGTATATCGCGCCCTCAATCTTCTGGTCGATGAATGTCTGAAGCGCGCACTCTGGATGCACCAGAAAGATCTTGCTCTGGAGCGCCCTGAACTAGACGTTGCATGGTGGGCACCCCATGCGCCCGAACCGCTGACCTTGTCGAGTTGGATCGATGATTATCTGACGCAGAATGATGACGACGACATCGAAGACACTATCCGGATTCTGCATCCCGATCCGCCGCTGGGTCCCGAAGAGCGGGAAGTATTGATGAATTATGCGCGGACGACCCGCCTTGGACGGGAGATTGATATCATGACCCCGCGCCAGCTCGCCACAAGAGGGGGTTAGCAATGGTTTCAGAAAATCAAAGAACCGATCTGCTTCCGGCGGATGCGTTACAAGGCAAACAGCTCGGCTTGTCTGCATCCGACAGTCCCGATCTTGACCGTCTCGGACTCCTGGATACGCATTTTCGAATGACGCTCGGAGAGTTGGCCCGCATGGTGATCATCTCGGGCGGCTCGCTATACTATGGTGGGCATCTTGAACCCGGCGGCATCACGAATTTCCTGATCGAAGAGTTGCACCGCTACGGGCGGCGGGACCGTCCGCTCAAGGTCTGCCTCGCCTGGACGGTTCATCGGGAGATGACCCAAGAACAGATAGCGGAACAGAAAGAAATCCTGGGGCTGTTTGGCGAGATACATTTTCTCTCGCCGGACGGGCATCGACTCGAAGGCTCGGTTGATGAACCGGCGATCCAGGATCATTCAGCCGAAGAGCGCACCCGCTCTATGACGGGTTTACGGACCTACATGACAACTAACACAAGCGCGCGCATTGTCATCGGTGGCAAACGCTCCGCATTCCAAGGGGTTATGCCGGGTATCCTTGAAGAGGTCCTCTTTGCACTGGAACGCAAGCAACCCCTTTATCTTGTGGGCGGTTTAGGTGGCGCGACTCTGGATGTTATTCGAAAATTGCGTCCGAATTACGTGGAATGGTTTCCATCCTTACACGACGAGTCTGTTCCCGACGAACGGCTTCAAAAGGGCCTTGAGCGTATCGAAGAAACTGCATCGTCGATGAGTTGGGATGGTTTTGAAAACGGATTGAATGACGATGAAAACCTTCTGTTGGCAGCTTCTTACCGTCCGAGCGAAATCGCAGCACTCGTCGGAAAAGGGGTGGGACGGTTGGTGCTGCCAAGGTAAAGTGCACCAGTAATCCGCCTTATCGGGAAAAATCCAGCGAACGCCACCCCGGGGGTCTGGTTGGTCGCCGAGATAGCGAGGAATCACATGCACATGCAGGTGCGGCACTGTCTGGTCGCCTGCCGTCCCATGGTTGAGGCCGATATTGTAGCCATCCGGACGATGGCTCTCGTCGAGGTGTCGCTGCGCATCGAGCACCGCCGGGAAAAGCGCCGCCTGTGCCTCGGCACTGAGTTCGGCAATCGTCGCGACGTGTCGGTTGGGGATCACCAAGGCATGCCCCGGCGACACGGGGAAGCCATCCCGATACACGAAGAAGTGCGAGTGCCGGGCGATGACCCTGGCACTTTCCGGATGGCAGAAGGGGCATTCGGTGCCGGCGTCGCGTTCCATGCGTAGACTCCAGGCGGTGATGGAAACCATGGCAATCCTCTTCAGCGTACCACCGCCACATTCGCTAGAGGAAATGGGGAGAGGCGCTCCTGACTTACAGGTCTGCCAATCGACCATAATAGGATCTGTCGCCTGCAAGGAGCTCAAGCCGTGACGACGACACCGCATCCCACCATCCGCCCCGAAACGCCCGGCGATGCCGAGGCCATCGAGGCCGTCACCGTGGCGGCCTTCCGCGAGGCGCCGCATAGCAGCCAAATCGAGCAGCATATCGTGCGGGCGCTGCGTGCGGCGGGGGCGCTGAGCGTGTCGCTGGTGGCCGAATGCGACGGCGAGGTGGTGGGGCATGTGGCGGCGTCGCCGGTCACGCTGTCGGACGGTACGCCGGGCTGGTTCGGGCTGGGGCCGGTATCGGTGCTGCCGGGGTGGCAGGGCAGAGGCATCGGCTCGGCGCTGGTGAAGGCGTGCCTGGCGCGCCTGCGGGAGCGTGGTGCGCGGGGCTGTGTGCTGGTGGGGGAGCCCGGCTACTACCAGCGCTTCGGCTTCCGCTCTCTGCCGGGGCTTGTCCTGCCCGGCGTGCCGCCGGAGTACTTCATGGCCCTCAGTTGGGGCAACGAAGGGCCCCGGGCGCAAGTGGCCTTCCATCCGGCCTTCGCGGCAACGGCCTGATCATCAGGGGCGACCGGTGAACCGGCTTGCTCTTGCGGCAACGGATGCCTTATACGAGCAAGATCCACTACGCGAGGCCTTCATGATGACCTGCACCCTCTATCGACTCTCGGCCATTACCCAGAATCTTGAAGGCGGCAATCCGCGGGATCTGGCTGAGGAAGGCGCTGCCCGATGATTGATTCCCGCATCCAGCTCTTCACCTCCGCGGATGGCCAGGCGCAGCTTGAGGTTGCCCTGGACCAGGAGACTGTCTGGCTTAGCCAGGCGCAGATGGCCGAGCTGTTCGACAAGGACGTGCGCACCGTCAGCGAGCATATCGGCAACCTTTACGCTGAAGGAGAGCTGGAGCGGGAGGCAACCATCCGGAAATTCCGGATAGTTCGCCAGGAGGGCAAGCGCCAGGTCCGGCGTGCAGTTTCGCCAGTGGGCGACGCGGGTGCTCAAGGAGCACCTGGTGCAGCGCTACGGTGAGCAGGACCTGGACGAGGTGAATATCAACCAATGGCACGCCGGCCGCTGGATCACCAACCGGCGCCTGCTTATCCGCTTCAACCGACGGATGACCGTGTTGCTTTTCTCTGTGGCGGCAGTGATGCTTCACGATCATGTTCATTTGCCGATCGTCACGGACATGGCCCACTGAGCGTTGCACGAGGAACGCGTTATGCCGTTGGAACTCTGGATCTCCTTCTGCCTGGCCTCGCTGTTGATCATCGTTTCCCCCGGCCCCGCCGTGGCCCTGCTGAACAGCGCAGCCCGTTCGGCTATGTCGTCCATTCAGGTAACTCCCTCAGCTTCACCCTTTCCATCATGATGCCAGATAACCCTCGGTCTCGGATGCCTCTCGCGAGCCCGGTGAGGTCGATCTGCAATAGCCCCTGCTCGGTGCGCAGCTGGCGCACTAGCTCGCCGAGGTCTTCACTTTGGCGGATGGGTGTGGCCAGGTGGCCAGATTGGAAGGTGGAAAGGGGAGTCGTGTCACCATGTGCTAGCTTGAAGCGTATCGAAGCCAAGGATGGGGTTCAGCCTATGGCCGAGCCGGTGAGTTATCAGGACGCTGAGGCGTGCGTGGATCAGGTCATCGATCGGGTGGGCAAGGACATAGTGTTGGGGCTGCCGCTGGGGTTGGGTAAACCCCTGCGTTTTGTGAATGCCCTCTATGCCCGCGCCCAGCGCGCCCCGACGATCAAGCTGCATATCGTCACCGCTCTGTCTTTGCTTGCACCGGCGGGCAGCTCCTCCCTGGAGCGCCGTTTCCTGGGGCCTTTTGTCGAGCGCCTGTACGGCGATATCCCCGAGCTGGCCTATGCCAGGGATGCCCAGGCCAACCGCCTGCCGGACAATGTCACGGTGTCGGAATTCTTTTTCCAGGCCGGCAACCTGAAAAACAATGCCGACCAGCAGCGCCGCTATATCTGCACCAACTACACCCACGCGCTGCGCGATTTAATGGCCCAGGGCATCAATGTGATCGGTCAGTTGGTGGCGCCCGATGAGCGGGGCGAGACGGTGAGCCTGAGCTGCAACCCGGACCTGACCTTGGATCTGTTGCCCCGGCTGCGCGCGCAGCCCTATGCCACCGCTTGTGTCGCGGAAACCAATCAACACCTGCCGTATATGGGCAATGACGCAGCTCTGGCGCGTCACGACTTTGACCTGCTGTTGGAAAACCCGGGTACCGACTACCCGCTGTTCAGCGCGCCCCAGACTCCCATCTCGCCGGAAGATCACCTGATCGGCTTCTACGCCAGCTGTTTGCTGAAGGATGCCGGCACGCTGCAAATCGGCATCGGTTCTCTGGGGGCGGCGCTGGTGCACAGCACCCTGTTGCGCCAGCGGGACAATGCCCGCTGGCAAGCGATTTACCAGGACCTGCAGGTGGCCCAGCGGTTTCCGGTGGCCGAGCAGTGGGGCGACACCCAGCCCTTCAGCCAGGGGCTTTATGGCTGCAGCGAGATGATGGTGGACGGCTTTATCTACCTGATGCAAGGCGGGGTGCTCAAGCGCCAGGTCTTTGCGGACGCCGACTTTCAGGAAGCGATTAACCGGGGCGAGATCGACGCCGAGAGCAGCGACCACCCCAGCGCGGCCAAGGGTGTGGTGATGCACGGCGGCTTTTATCTGGGGCCACGGCGTTTCTACGACAAGCTGCACGCGCTGTCCGACGCCGAGCGCGCGCGCATCAACATGACCAGCGTCAACTACATCAATGATCTCTACGATCACTGCTTCGGAAATCAACGGCTCAAGGTGGCCCAGCGCCAGCACGCGCGGTTTATCAACTCTGCCATGCTGTGCACGCTCGATGGGGCGGTGGTCTCCGACGGCCTGGAAGATGGCCGGGTGATCAGTGGTGTGGGCGGGCAGTACAATTTTGTCGCCATGGCCCACGAGCTGAGCGGTGCGCGCTCGGTCATTACCTTGCGCAGTACCCGCGAGAGCGGCGGCGAAACCCAGTCCAATATTCTGTTCAGCTACGGCCACTGCACCATACCCCGCCATCTGCGCGATATCGTTCTGACCGAATACGGTATTGCCGATTTGCGCGGTCGGTCTGATGAGCAGGTATACCTGGCGTTGATCGCCATTGCCGATGCGCGTTTTCAGTCCGAGCTGCTGGCGCAGGCCAAGGACGCCGGTAAAGTGGCCGCCGACTTCGAGATTCCCGCGCACTGGCAGGACAATACTCCGCAGCGATTGGCGCAGCACTTTGAGCAGATGGGGGGTGAGCAGGTCTTTCCCCGTTTTCCGTTCGGCACCGACTTCACCGACGACGAGCTGACCCTGGGTAAGGCCCTCAAGCAGCTCAAAGCGCGCACTGCTACCCGGCGCGGCAAGCTGAAAGCCCTGCTCGGTGCTCTGGGTGCAGGCCAAGCCGGCGACGCTGAACAGTCGCTGCTGGCCCGGCTCGAGCTGGATCGGCCCACCGGCTGGAACGAACACCTGGAGCGGCGGCTGGTGCTGCAGGCGCTGCGATCGAGTTAGTGGGTCAAGCGAGTTAGCAGGCACGATGAAATCTGTGCGCAAATAGAGGTATTTGGCGGCGGCCTACATGTGATGGATGAGGTGGGCCAAGCAGGCTGCCGCAACAACGAGGAAACGGGGTTGTTGCGGCTTAGCGGTCTGACTGCTTAAAATCCATGCGCGTCTCTGTGGAATGGCCTAACGGCGCCATGGATACTATCAGAAAGCCGCCCGCGACGATTGAGTGGGAGTGGTTTTCGCGAAGTGATTTAGCCTAAAGCTAAGCTCCTCTAACGTTACCGTAAATTCTAGGGAAGGATATGTTTCACATCTTGAAAGAACTTTATTGGCTCCGCTCGATGAGCGAGCCGCGCCTGGATCGGCACCGCTACTGGCTGGCTGCCTACTTGCTATTAAGCCTGCAGTTAGGTGGTGCGTTTCTTATGAGCCAAGACCGTTTCTTATGGGACATGACACCAAGATTCTATCCTGAAGCTTTCTTTTGGGTTAGCTATTTTACGCCGCACGTCTCGATGGATCTCGTATTGATCGCTCTGTACGTCATAGTGGGTGTTAACGCCTTCGGCTGGGTTTTGGGTGGCCTCGCCGGGGTCGGCACTTACTCATTAGGGGCTATGGTCTCAATGATCAATTGGGCGATGTCGAATGGTATGGAGGAGCACCTCGGGTACCCACTACTAACGATAGTGGTGCTGGCAATAATAGGTATCGTGGCACTGCTCATGGGTTTCACGTTACGCTCTCTTCGCGATGTCGAGCCGTCACATGCGCTCTTGCGACAGCGGCCGGATATGCCTTCGGAAAAACAGCTGGACTGCCTGACCTTCTTGCGCCGCTACCTGTTAGCCCACTTGGTGATCAGCGTGATGGGCGTCGCAATTATTAGTATCATATTTTGGCGTCTCAACAACCCATCAGTTATGGGTTATTATTGGGCAGCCGATTCAACGTTAAAGACCGGTGGTTTTTTCTTACTGCTATTGGGAGTGCTGGGGGGCATCTGGATTCTCAAGCTAATCGCCAAGCGATTGAACAGTTTCACCGATGCTACGGTGGCAATTTTATGCTGGGGGATAGGCCTGACAGTCGTCATCGGAGGCGGTACGGTATGGTTGGCAATAAACGAGTTTTATGATAGTGGGTGGCTGTTTCTACTGGCCAAAACAATCGGTCTCAGCCTGTGGCCTATCAGCATTGCCGCTCATATTTATTTGCTAACCAATCCCTCGAAACAGCTTTCCTCTGCAGAGATGGAAATGGCGGAATCATCAGCGCAGGGACCTGCCACTTCACCGCAGATCGATACCTGACCCCGCCTCTTTCATCAGGCCCTTTGCTGAGCGGCACTTCCGGCATCTCAGCAACGCTCAGCCAGTTCCTCCACCATCTCGCTACCGAGCAGCGAGATTCTGATAGTGCGAGGCTTTTGAATCCCTGA
>NZ_JAKVPY010000045.1:0-13669 GCF_022487945.1 Halomonas flagellata | reverse complement strand
AAGGCGAAGGCGATCTGGGGGGACGAGGACGAATGATCAGCACCCCGGATCGCCGTCATGCTGTCGAGCTGATCAATGAGGCGCGCAACGCTGGTGCCCGTCTCGAGCCCGCCTGCGAGGTCCTGGGTATCACGCCCCGGACCCATCAGCGCTGGACCCGTGATGGCGAACTCCGGGAGGATCAACGCCCTTTTGCCGAGCGGCCGGTGCCCACCAATGCCCTGACGGCAGCTGAGGAGCAGGAGATCCTTGACGTGTGCCACCGGCCGGAATTCGCCAACCTGCCACCCGACCAGGTCGTCGTGCGGCTGCTGGACGAGGAAAACCGCTACATCGCCTCGGTATCGACGTTCTACCGGGTATTGCGACGGCATCACGAGGTAGTCCACCGCGGGCGTGCCAGAGCACCGAGGCGTCACGCCAGGCCCACGACCTACCACGCGACCGCTCCCAATCAGACCTGGTCCTGGGATTGCACCTGGCTCGGTGGGCCGATCAAGGGTGAGCATTACTACCTGGTGATGATCCTCGATATCTTCAGCCGCAAGATCGTCGGCTGGGAGGTCTTCCTGGCCGAGTCGGCGCTCAACTCGCGCACCGTCATCGAGCGGGCTGTGCTGGCCGAGAAAGTGGTCAACCAGCCGCTGGTGCTGCATGCCGACAACGGCAGCCCGTTCAAGGGCGCCACGCTGCTGGAGAAACTGCACGACCTCAACATCACGCCGTCCTACAGCCGGCCACGGGTCAGTAACGACAACCCCTACTCCGAGGCGGCGTTCCGTACCTGCAAGTACCGGCCGGATTACCCGGTGGACGGCTTTGCCAGCGTCGGTGAGGCACAGCAATGGGTGCATGGCTTCGTCCACTGGTACAACCATGAGCACCGCCACAGCGGCATCCGCTTCGTGACACCGGCCGAGCGCCATGCGAGCAAGGACAAGGCCATCCTGACGCGGCGTCACGAACTGAACCTGGCAGCCCGCAAGGCCAACCCAGCGCGCTGGAGCGGCAAGACTCGCAACTGGACGCCCATCGAAACCGTTTCGCTCAATCCGGAGCGGGAACCCGCAGTCACGCTGGTCGAACCAGAAAAACAGGCGGCGTGACAATGATCAGACACGACAACTTTCTTGACATCTACCGGCTTGCTGCTGCCGACAGTGGCACTGCCAAGTCCGATACTGATGCTTGCGTCGCCAATCCGACCAGTGAAGCGCATGTGACAAGGCTTGTTGTCCTTGCCATAGCCATCGCCCTATCAGCCGCCTGAGCTCGGAGAGTGTCCACTGGATCCTGTCGGACACCG
Source organism: Halomonas flagellata (assembly GCF_022487945.1). NCBI lineage: Bacteria > Pseudomonadati > Pseudomonadota > Gammaproteobacteria > Oceanospirillales > Halomonadaceae > Halomonas > Halomonas flagellata. The sequence goes on along the minus strand of NZ_JAKVPY010000045.1, from coordinate 12,363 downwards.
TTTTTTTGCTGTTGGCTCGCCTGCTGAATCGCCACCAGTAGGGCATGGGCCAACAGCGACAAGGTGATGTGGCGATGCCAGCCTCCCCATCTCCTCACCTCATAGTCATCCAGCCCGCATTCCCCCTTGGCTGTCTGAAACCCTTGCTCGATTTTCCAGCGTTGGCCCGCGACCCGAACCAGCGTCTCGATCGACGCCCAGTCCCGGGGGGCATGGACCACATAATAGGCCAGCTCACCCGGCTTCGAGAGGCTGCATCGGATCAGGAGATAATGTCCCCAACGGTGTGCCTCTGTCCGAGGACTGCAGCCTCATCAGGGGGGCCAAGGCCCAGTCGTACCAGCGCTCCCCCTTGCTGCCCGAGCCAGCGGACAATGTCTGCCATGCATCCTCCGGTAGTGTCGCCGCGATCTCGGCAGCTCGCGTGTACTGGAAGCTCTTCCACCACAGGGGTTCGGTTGCAAGACACTTCTAAAACAAAGGGTTGCAAGCATTCTTACAGCCAGAGGCGCAGGCTGCGGTTGCCACCATAGACGGTATCCCCCGTCACCCAGGAGGCCGGTATCCCCTGGTCCAGCGCGCGCTCCAGCATGCGGCGGGCGAGCTCTGGTTTGCTGGCAAATTCGACGTCATCGGGAATCCCTGCACGCCGACAACGCTCACGATCCTGTGTCCAGGACTTGGGCAAGTAAAGGGCTCGATCCAACAGATACTGCACCCCATCTGGGGACGCATCGCCAAGCCACTCGGCAAGATGCCAGCCATTCTTTCGTTCGCACTGGCTGAGCAGTCCCTGAAAGTAGCGTAATGCGCGATCGCACGTTTCCGAACGTGGAATGAGCGGGCCTAACCGATCCGCCAGGTCATCCAACAATGCTGAGACTGAGAGATCCTGCGCTTGCATCCTTCACCGTGTGATCGCTTCCCTATCAATCACATGCATTATAGCTTATTCAGTTACGACTGTAGTATTAGCCCCGAATCAAGAATCATTTTGTAAACAGCTTTTAGCTGGAGGTCAGGGGGTGCCCTTGAGCACAAAGCGTTTGAGGGTAAGTTCGGCACCCCGCAATTCAGCCAGCCCTTTCATACGTCCCAGCGAGGAATAGCCTGGCTTCACTGACTTTTTGAGATCGTCCATGATCTGATGGCCGTGGTCAGGACGCATCGGAATGGCTCTCGGGTCACCGGACTGTTCGCGACGCTGCTCCTCTTCCAGCAGAATGCGAATCACATCTATCAGGTTGGAATCCCCACCCAAATGCGACGCTTCATGAAAACTACCAGCCGTTTCCTCACGTTCCGTTGAACGCAGATGAGTGAAATAGATTCGATCCGCGAATGACTTGGCCATGTGGCAGAGATCATTATCTTCTCTAACACCGTATGAGCCGGTACAAAATGTGATGCCGTTAGCTCGTGAAGGAATTTGATCGATTAGCCACTTCACGTCTTCCAGGGTAGAAACAATTCGTGGCAAACCCAATATGGGGCGCGGAGGATCATCCGGGTGAATGGCCAATCGAATTCCGCATGCCTCGGCAACTGGTACAATATCCTCCAGGAATAACCTTAAATTATCTCGCAACTTGTTGCTGTCGATTTCCTTGTATTCGGCCAGAGCGGCTCGAAAATCTTCGATCGTATAGCTTTCTTCCGCACCTGGAAGGCCGGCGATAATGGTTGCGACGAGCTTATCCCGGTCGTCGTCGGTCAGATTTTGGAAATAATGGTAGGCCGCAGCCTTTTCACTTTCTGTGTATGACGCCTCACTGCCTGGGCGTTCAAGGATATAAAGCTCAAAGGCAGCAAAGGCAGTTTGATCGAAACGCAGGGCACGGGATCCATCAGGCAATTCATAGGATAGATCTGTACGTGTCCAGTCCAGAATTGGCATGAAGTTATAACAAACTGTATGAATTCCGCAAGCCGCTAAATTACGCAAGCTCTGCTTGTAGTTTTCAATGTATCGAATGTAGCTTCCGGTACGGCGCTTGATATCTTCATGTACCGGGATGCTTTCGACCACTGACCACTGCAAGCCAGCTGATTCAATCATCTCCTTGCGAGACTGAATCTTATCCAAAGGCCATACATCGCCGTTGGGGATTTCATGAAGTGCTGTTACGATTCCTGTTGCCCCCGCCTGTCGGATATCGTTAAGGCTAATCTCGTCATTGGGGCCAAACCACCGCCATGTATGTTCCATCTCGTTACCGATATACTCTGTTGATTGCTAAAGGGATAATGAAAAAAGCGTTCCTTAGGAAGCTTTTATTTGAACTGGGTTGTCAATAAACAAGTAGCCATCAAAGTCAGGTTCTCCGTGCTCAGAAAGCTCCATTAATGTGTTTTTTACATTTTCGAGGTGTTGCCACATTGCCTGACGCGCATCATTAGGATTGCGGCGCTGGATTGCCGTAAGTATATTGTCGTGATCAACAAGCCACTTTTTGCGATAAGTCTGATCTGTGATATGAGAATGCAATTGCTTCCACATCGGACTTCTTTCACGGCGTTCCCATAAGTTCAGAAGGACATCGACCAGGACACTATTTTGCGTAGCTTCGGCAATCGCGAGATGGAACATCTTGTCACCGTCGTAGTCGGTTGCTTCAAGGTCGATGTTTTTTCGCTCCATGTCCAATGCTTCACGCATACGTCTAATGTCATTTTTTGTTACCTGAGTAGCTGCAAACTCAGCAATATAGCTCTCTATAAGCTGCCTAGCTTGCATCATTTCGAATGGACCAGCGTCCTCTTCATCTAGATCCTTTTCTATGGTGTCATTCGATGATGATGCTGATGGCAACTTGATCACATATACACCGCTGCCTTTTCTTACTTCGATAAGCTCCATGAGTTCCAACATGATCAGGGCTTCGCGTACGACCGCGCGACTTACAGAGAACCTTTCTGCGATATCACGTTCAGGCGGCAGACGATCACCGACCTTGTACCGCCCTGACGAGAGCTCGGTATACAGTTGATGTCCAATCTCCTGATAGAGACGTTTGGGTTTGCTCAACTTATAGTTCATCTGCTTGCCCCCTTCCGACAACATTAAGCTTGAACGCAAATTGTCGTGATGGAATGACCAGATAGAACTCAATGGAAAAGGTTTTAAGGTATCTGGTCAATCCAAAGTCGTAATGTGAGTTTATAAGATTAGTGCTTCCATGCCACCCACCATACCTTAGTCGGCCAATGAATTTATGGCTTTAACATACGGGGCGATGTCAGGGGCCTGCAAAGCCTCATCATGCATTGGCTTTACTGCTTCAATAAACGGGCCTTTGTCTACCTTGATGATCTCGACGCCCATCTCCTTCGCTTTTTTCATCTCACGATCAATATTTTCGGACCATATTTCCTTCATGAATTCCATGGATTCTTGACCAGCTTCTTTCAGTGAAGATTGCTGAGATGGTGTCAGTTGTTCCCATGACTGAGTGCTGATTACCAATACATCCGGAATCATTGTATGTTCATCGAGGCTGTAATAATCGACGACTTCGCCATGACGATAGGTGGTGACAGAGTTAATGTTGTTTTCTGCCCCATCGACGACGCCCTGTTGTAGAGCTGTATATAGTTCGCCATAAGGAAGAGGTGTCGGTGATGCGCCCAGCAATTCGATCATTCTGACAGCGGTGGGGCTGGGTTGCACACGAATCTTGAGCCCTGACAGATCGGATGGTGTCCTGATCGGCTTGTTAGCATAGAAGCTTCTGGCCCCACTATCATAATATGTAATACCGACGAAACCATATTGCTTCGATGAGTCTAGAATTTTGCCTCCGACATCCTCGCTTTTAAGTGCACGATAATAGTGATCGCGGTCTTGAAACAGATAAGGTATGTTGAACGCACCGTAGGATGGATCAAAAGACTCCATTTCACTGGCATTGGATTTTACCATATCCAGGGCACCAGCTTGTAGAAGCTCCATTGATTCGCGTTGAGTGCCCAATTGGCTGTTAGGATAAATCCGAATGCGGACTTCTTCATCAGTTTTTTCGTGAACTTTATCAGCGAAAAACTGCATCGCCTTATGAACCGGTGCTTGCTCGTCGACATTGTGGCTCAGCTTTAGAGTTGTCGCGCTGTTCGCTGACAAGCTAAGTCCGCCGAGCAAAGCCACCGATACTACTTTCGCCATGAATCGCTTACGGAACATCATATTCATCTCCAATATTAGCCTTGTATTTTTTAAGGTAGAAACACCGGCTAAACGTCCTACGACGAGACCGGTATAGTCATTTGTGATGCAGTCGCCGCAGACATGTCTGAGATGCCTACGCCGAAGGGATGCAGCCACTGCCGTATCGGTAACCAGTGTCGCCAACCACGATAGACGCTACCCCCTCCCAAGCATCAGCAGCAACATCTTCCACTGGCAATGCTGCATAACCAATTCTGCCACATTCCTCCCGATTGGTCAAGCACCTTGCGCAATGTGGTTGACCAATACGGCATATTGGTGCATCCTTTGACCATCGGCTCGGCCCGACATAGGCTGAATTGGTCTGATAAGTTATTGAGTGGTAAGCAATATGGCTTGTGTGGATAGCCACATCTTGGAGGGTTATGAAAAAGCTCGTTGCTGTGCTTGATAGCACGCTATCTATATTCTGCGTGCTTCTTACCGTTGTGTTAGTCGCCTGTGTTATATGGCAGGTTTTCTCGCGCTACGTGTTAGGAGTACCCAGTACCTTGACAGATGAGTTGGCCCGGTTCCTCTTTATCTGGGTGGGATTGATGGGGGCAGCCTATACGCTTGGACAAAATAAGCATTTGGCGATGGACTTTTTATTGATGAAGTTAGACGGAAGAGCTAATTCGCTTCTGAAACTGGTGATAAGCCTTGCCTGTGTTGTGTTCGCAGGTGTCGTGATGTTGTACGGTGGGGGAGGGCTAATGCTCAAAACCCTGAGTATGGGGCAGATTTCACCAGCTCTTGGTATCCAGATGGGGATGGTGTATTTAGCAATACCACTCAGTGGGTTTATTATGTTGGTTTACCTTTTTCGGGATATTTTGAGTGCATTGAATGGGTTTTTTGGGGATTGAAACGTGATTCAGCTATAACTGTCAAATAAGGATATAATTATGGAGTGGTTAGTCACTTTAGTATTGTTTGGAAGTTTCTTCCTTCTATTAGTGCTGGGAATACCTATATCATTTGCTATTGGTCTTTCAGCATTGATATCCATTATGATGATGTTGCCATTTGACCCTGCTTTATCAGTGGTGTCTCAGAAAATGGCTTCTGGTCTTGATAGTTTCACACTTCTGGCGATACCGTTTTTTATATTGGCCGGCAATATCATGAATCGCGGAGGTATCGCGATTCGGTTGATTGAATTTTCCAAGCTTATCGTCGGCCCTATGCCGGGGGCATTGGGTCATGTCAACGTTATTGCTAACATGTTATTCGGCTCTATATCGGGTTCCGCAGTCGCTGCCGCAGCGGCCGTCGGGGGAACGATGGCTCCTCTGCAGAAGAAGAACGGCTACGATCCAGTTTATTGTACAGCTGTCAATGTTACGTCCTGTCCAGCAGGACTGCTGATTCCACCGAGTAATGCCCTTATTGTGTACTCTCTGATCTCGGGTGGCACCTCAATAGCCGCATTGTTTTTGGCCGGCTATATCCCGGGATTACTGATGGGATTAGGTATTATCGTTATCTCTAGTATCATCGCGAAAAAGCGAAAATATCCCGTTTCTGACAGAGTTCCATTTCATGATGCGTTGATAATTACTCTGCGAGCCTTACCGAGCTTGGGTTTGATAGTCGTCATCATGGGTGGAATCGTAGCTGGGGTTTTTACTGCGACCGAAGCATCTGCTGTGGCTGTGTTATATACTCTACTATTGGCATTGGTTTTTTATCGAGAAGTGTCAATAAAAGATATGCCCAAAATTATCCTGGAAGCGGTAATGACTTCTTCGATGATAATGCTGCTCATAGGCGCGTCAATGGCCATGGCCTGGGCGATGGCGAATGCCGATATCCCTTATATGATCAGTAATACTCTTCTTGCAATATCGGATAATCCAATAGTAATCTTGTTGATCATTAACATTATTTTACTGGTAGTGGGAGTGTTCATGGATATGACGCCCGCGCTGCTGATCTTTACGCCTATTTTCCTTCCGGTTTCATCGGAAATCGGTATGGATCCAGTACATTTTGGTATCATGATGGTTTTTAACCTTTGTATCGGTCTCTGTACGCCTCCGGTTGGCAGTGCGCTTTTCGTAGGTTGCTCTGTGAGTGGTGTACAAATCGATAAGATAATTAAGCCACTGTTGCCGTTCTTTTTAATTCTTTTGGTGTCGCTTTTCGTTGTCACATTCTTTCCTCAGGTAAGTCTGTTTCTTCCACAGCTTCTACTTGATTACTAGTCAGAAAGCTCGAAATTGTTATAATTTTTGGAGAAGATGAAAATGAAGTCTGTTAAAGATTGGAATTACGTTACGTCTATTGGGAACAGGGTCGATATTGAATGCGATGGGCGCCATGTTTTACACATTTTTATCCTTGAAGATGACTTGGTCCGTGTATTACTAAAAAAGGATAAAGGGCTCCGTCTGGATAGAACCTGGTGTATCGCTCCTGAGGGGGACGATGGGGATTGGTACGGACGTGATCGCCTGAGTACCAAAGGGTTTAGCCTGCCAGACTATAATATCGAAATTGATGGGAACAGGCTGCGTATTATGACAGACCTGTTGCGCCTGACAGTGGAGAGGCCATTACGATTAGATTGGGAATATAAAAATGATATGGGCGAGTGGGTGACTTTAGCGTCTGATCGTAAGAATAGTGCTTACATGCTGGGTGTTAAAGATGATGCAGTCAGTCACTTTATGAGCCGTTCCCTTGAGGACCGGTACTATGGTCTCGGTGAGAAGACCGGCAATTTAAATCGTGCCAATAAGCGTTACCAGATGTGCAATATGGATTCAATGGGATATGACGCTGAACGCACGGATCCATTATATAAGCACATTCCATTCTATATTACTCAGGTTAACAAGGTCAGTTACGGAATCTTCTATGATAATTTGGCTACCTGTTGGCTCGATATGGGCAATGAGCTCGACAACTATCACGGTTATTATCGCAGCTATCGAGCAGAGGACGGTGACCTAGATTATTATATGATCTACGGGCCTACGGTATTGGACGTTACAAAACGTTATACTCGCTTGACTGGGCGTACTGCTTTGGGGCCGAAATGGAGCTTGGGATTTAGTGGATCAACGATGCACTATACTGATGCAAATAATGCACAAGAACAGTTGTTGCAATTTGTGAAGCTATGTCGACAGCATGGTATTCCTTGTGATTCATTTCAGCTATCATCAGGATACACATCGATCAATGACAAGCGCTACGTCTTTAATTGGAATTACAGTAAGGTACCTGATCCTGAAAAGCTTGCTGCTGACTTTCACCAGGAAGGAATGAGACTTGCGGCCAATATTAAGCCATGCTTGCTGCAAGATCATCCACGGTTTGCAGAGGTTAAAGAAAAAGGGCTGTTTGTCAAAGATTCAGAAAGCAATGAACCTGAGCTATCTCAATTTTGGGATGATGAGGGATCCCATCTGGATTTTACCAATCCAGAAACGATCAGCTGGTGGATGTCGAATGTCACTGAACAGTTATTACAAAAAGGCATAGACTCTACCTGGAACGACAATAACGAATTTGAGATTTGGGACTCTAATGCTCGATGTGCGGGTTTTGGCAATGAAGTACCGATAAAATTAATTCGTCCACTGCAAACATTGCTAATGATGCGTGCATCTTTTGAAGCCCAGATGAAATATTCGGAAGATACGCGACCTTACCTGATCTCTCGTTCCGGTTGTGCTGGCATGCACCGTTATGCTCAAACCTGGAGTGGTGACAATAGCACAAGTTGGAAGACGCTCCGCTATAATATCAAGATGGGCCTGGGTATGAGCTTGTCCGGTATTTACAACCTTGGCCACGACGTGGGTGGTTTTTCTGGTGAGCGGCCGGAGCCTGAACTCTTCGCTCGCTGGGTACAGAATGGTATCATGCATCCTCGTTTCACAATTCATTCTTGGAATGACGACGGTACTGTCAACGAACCATGGATGTATCCTGAAATTACGCCGATTGTAAGGGAGGCGATGACACTGAGATATCGCCTGATGCCTTACATCTACAATGTTTTGTGGCAGGCGCATGACGCCTATGAGCCGATGCTTCGCCCAACATTTCTCGATCACGAACATGACAGCCGAACCTTTGAGGAGTGTGATGATTTCCTTTTAGGCCAAGATCTGCTGGTGGCATCAGTTGTCGAAAAAGGGCAGCGATATCGTGATGTTTATCTACCGGACAACCGCGATGGATGGTATGACTTTCACCGCCATGAGTGGTACGGCGGTGGCCAAACTGTGACCTTACCAGCCCCCTTGGAAGAGCTTCCTCTACTAGCGCGGGCTGGTTCCGTAATTCCAACCAGTTCACGTATCGATTATGTGGATTCCTCCCTGGATGATCAGCGTCAACTGTTGGTCTTTCCTTTCAAAGGGGTAGGGCAGCGTAAGATAACGATTTTCGACGACGATGGAGAGAGTTTCTCTTATCGCCAAGGTGACTGTCTTCATGTGATTATAGACTTGAAGTGTGATAACCACAGCATTGAGCTGAATATCTCTAAATCTGGAAGTTGGAGTCCTGCATATCAAGGATTTGTGCTGCAGCTTCCCATGGGTGAACGGCGTCCACTATTCGTAAACGGCATTCGGTATGAAGCTGGGGGTGAGTTTTTGCTTGCTGAGGTGAGTTGAACGAAGGTGGTTTTGGTAATTGCCACCCAGATGTAAAAGAAATATGCTGCAGGAGTGATAAATGCGTCCTTTTTTATCTGAAGATTTTTTGCTGTCGTCTGAAACGGCTCGTCGACTTTACCATGATTTTGCAAAGGACGAGCCGATTTATGACTATCATTGCCATCTGAGCCCTCGGGAGATTGCGGAAAATCGTCGTTTCGATAATCTTGGCGAAATCTGGCTTGAAGGTGATCATTATAAGTGGCGTGCAATGCGTGCCGCTGGTATCCCGGAGAATTTGATCACCGGTGATGCGTCTTTTTCCGATAAATTTCGGGCCTGGGCCAGTACTGTCCCGCAGTGTATTGGTAATCCTATTTATCATTGGACACATCTCGAGTTACGTCGCCCCTTCGGTATTAAAGGCCTTCTTTTCTCGCCTGACACCGCTGATGCCGTCTGGGACAAGTGTAGTGAGCTACTGTCGACAGAAGAGTTTTCCGCTCGCGGAATTATGCAGAAAATGAATGTGAGGATGGTCGGCACAACTGACGATCCCGCCGATAGCTTGATCTATCACCGTTCCATTGCAGATGATGACAGCTTTGATATTGAAGTAGCACCTACCTGGCGTCCCGATCGGGCGTTCAAGATTGACCACGCAACCTTTCCTGAATATTTACAAAAACTGGGTGCGGCAGCTGATGTCGAAATATCTAGCTATGACGATTTACTAAAAGCACTTGAGTTGCGGATCAATCACTTTTCAGAACATGGTTGCCGCGCTGCTGATCATGGCATTGAGGTCGTGCGCTTTGCGGAGATACCGACCGACAAGACCCTTACCAAGATACTGGTTAAGCGCTTGCAAGGTGAGCACTTAACAGAGAATGAAATAGCGCAGTTTTCAACTGCCGTTCAAGTCTGGCTTGGTAAGCAGTATGCAAAACGGAACTGGGTGATGCAATTACACCTAGGCGCACAACGGAACAATTCTACGCGGATGTTTCAGCAGTTGGGCGGAGATGCTGGGTTCGATTCCATAGGTGATCGTCCTTTCGCATACTCTTTGGCGCGTTTTCTGGATACTCTGGATGTTTCCAACGAGTTGCCGAAGACCATTCTTTATTGCTTGAATCCCAGCGACAATGAAGTATTGGCCACTATGATAGGCAATTTCCAGGGAGGCGGCATTCCCGGCAAGATTCAATTTGGTTCCGGGTGGTGGTTCAATGATCAGAAAGACGGGATGATTCGCCAGCTGACTAGTTTGTCACAAATGGGGCTTTTAAGCCAGTTTGTAGGAATGCTAACCGACTCTCGAAGCTTTTTGTCATACACCCGTCATGAATACTTCCGTCGAATCCTCTGTGATCTTATCGGGGGGTGGGTGGAAAATGGGGAAGCCCCAGCCGACTTCAACATGTTGGGTACTATGGTGCGCAATATTTGCGGCAACAACGCGGTTGAATACTTTGGCCTTACATTGCCGCGCGGTACGAGCAGCAGGTCTTAATTGTCCTGACAGCATACAAGGGGAGGCTGATGAAAAAAGCGGCGCTGTGTGGTGACTCTGTTGGCGAGCTTGCAGGTTCCACCTTCAGTCTCGTTTTGCCGAGTTTTTTTAGGCAATGGTCTTTACATAACAGCCAGCCTTTTTCTAGAGCCTCCGCTATTTAGTGTGTGTTTCCACGAGGTATCCCCGGTGGCTGGTTTACTGGGATACCTAATGGAAATAACTGTTCTGTATGCTCTGGATGACATCGGCGACTCGTCAGTCTCGCCGGCGGCTCCCGATAACATGAAGGAAGAAAATGATGAATGAAGTTTTACGCGTTAACAGCCGCTACTTGCCTGAAAATATTGGCACTGGCATAGTCCATATTGGGCTAGGGGCCTTCCATCGTGCCCATCAAGCCGTATATTTAGAACGCTGGCTGAATCGTTTAGATGATAGCGATTGGGGTATCTGTGCAGCCAACATTCGCTCCAATCGGGCTCTTGTAGATAGCCTGAAAGCGCAAAAATATTGTTATCATGTCGCCGAGTTCAAGGATAGCGAACGTGTAACCTTGCGAGAGGTCAATGCAATCCGTGAAACGCTGTTTTCTGGCGAAGATAAGCGTTCATTAATCGACAAATTGGTGGCGTCGATAACCCGTATCGTCACCCTGACTGTCACCGAGAAGGCATACTATATCGTACCGGCCGAGCAGCGTCTTAACCTTGATGATCCAGCCATTCTGCACGATATCGAATATCCCCATTCCCCGAAGACTGTCCCTGGTATCCTGCTGGAGGCGTTGCGGTTGAGACGGGAACAAGGTGTTGCTCCCTTTACGGTGCTTTGTTGCGACAATATGCCGGAGAATGGCAGCCGGACTAAGCTAGCGGTCACTGAACTGGCTTCCTATCAATCGGAGGATCTGGCAGACTGGATCCGTAGCGAAGTTGCTTTTCCCAACTCGATGGTTGATCGCATTGTTCCGGCTATGACCGATGAGACACGTGAATCCCTCGAACGGGATATCGGTATTGACGATCCTGCAGCAATCGTTTGTGAAGCCTTTAGCCAATGGGTGATAGAGGATAACTTCCCCCTTGGCCGCCCGAATTGGGAAACCGTAGGCGTGCAGATGGTGGCCGATGTACGACCGTTCGAAACCATGAAGCTACGCATGCTCAACGGCAGTCACTCGCTGCTGGCCTATGTTGGTCTTCTTGGTGGCTGGCAGACGGTTGCCGAGGCGATCGCCGATCCGGATATGACAATGCTGATACGTCGCTATATGCATGAGGAAGCAGCACCGACACTGACGATGCCATCAGGAGTGGTTCTGGCCACCTATGGTGACGAGCTGATCACGCGATTTACTAATGACAGTCTGCAGCACCAGCTGATTCAGATCGCAATGGACGGTTCCCAGAAATTGCCTCAGCGCTGGTTACAAGGAGCTGAGGCCGCTTTGGCCGAGGGCCGGTCAATCCCCGTCACAGCGCTCGGAGTGGCAGCCTGGATGCATTACGTCAGTGGCTTGGGGTTGAATGGGACGGCACATCGGGTTGACGACCCGTTAGCAACAAGTTTCTCGCAGATTTATGCTCAACATCTCGAAGCAGAGGCTCGGGTGGAGGCGTTATTGAGCATGAATGAAATCTTTCCCGCATCACTGGCGCGGTTGCCGAGATTTCGACAGCTGGTATTAGACGCCTATCTGGCGTTGGCTCGGGATGGTGCTGCATCCTGTATGCGGAATCTGGTAATGAGTTGACAAACCACAAAAAAGTCCTGGTGATCTGGGGAGTGGGGACGAATTATCAGGACTCCAGATCGCCATCGAGCCGTTCGGCTGATCGACGAGTCCCGCGTCGTGGGCGCAGCCTGGCGTGTCATCGTCGCTTAACACTTGAACCCCTGATATTCACCGGGCAGCCCTGGAAATGAAGATGGCGGTTGGTATCCTACTGATAAATCAGAGAGTTCCTGGCAGAACCTGATTCAGGAGGACCAACCGCCATGGGTGAAACCCTAACGAC
>NZ_JAKVPY010000044.1:0-13793 GCF_022487945.1 Halomonas flagellata | reverse complement strand
CTGACGTGCGGATAGCCCATCAGGGTCCGATGCCATGGGCATCATTAGTGAGACCGGATATACGTGTGCAGTCGTACCTACCGACCATCGAATTTCATGCTGGCAAACGGGGAGGACTCCATATACGTCCATTCAATGTATGGCCTCGATCAAGATAACCTGAATCCGTGAGCCCGAAGCCGAGATCTTCCCTGGCTCTTCCGCTGAGCAATTTTTGATCACCGGCATCCCCTTTCTCGGTGCCGTGATGACTGACAGGGACGCTATCGGCCTCGTTGTCCCCTATTGATGGCCCCGTTTCTCCTCCACTTTCGGCAGCCAGGCACCACCCTGCCCGCCGGCCATTGTGGCAGCGTCAGTTCCCTGAGGATCCGACAGTATCGACCGATCAGCATGGCGAGGCGCGGAGATATCGCAATCGGCGACGTAGGATGGACAGCACCGTCATGCGCCCGACGCCCTGGCCGATATTGGGAATGATCTGCCGGGCCTTGCGAATCACCAGGGCGGCGCGATGCACGAGCTCTTGCAGCACCGTGCGCAGCCGGCGACGTTTCGCCGGATGACGCACCGGACTGAGCTCGCCGGTCATGCCGAGCTGCCCCATCAGTCTCAGGATGTTGTAAGCCAACTGAGCCAGGTGCAGGATCAGGTCATTGGTGGCGAACTTGCCCGAGGGCAGGCGTTCCAGGTCGAGATCCGTCTTGATCTCGCTGTGGAACTGTTCGTGCGTGGCATGCGCCTGGTAGCGCTGGATCACGGCCTGCGGAGTGTCGTCCAGGCTGGTCCACCAGCCCTCCAGCTCATAATCGGGTTCCAGCAGAAACAGGCCATGCGGCTGGGTGGTGCGTTCCACCAGCCGCATGACGCGCTTGGCTTCATGCTCGACGTTCCCGTGGCGGAGGGAGACCGTCTGCGTCCACAGGGCTTGGCGTTTGCCGGGGCGCAGGTCTTCCTTGGCCGCGCGGCGGGGGTTCCACTTCACGATATAGTCCAGGACGCGCCCGTCATCGGCGAAGACCTGACGCTGCTGCTCCAGAAGAGCCAGGTGAGCCTGGCTATCAAAGCCGCTATCTTCGCGCACCAGCAGCGGTGCCTGGGTCAGAGGGTAAGCACGCGGCAGCACGCGTCGAGGAAGGCGTTGCTCTCCTTCATGGTGTGCCGCTTACCAGGACGCAGCTCCAGGCCCAGGCACCAGCCCTCGTTGCCCAGGTACGCGGTGATGGGCGCCTCCACCAGCGACAGCAGGGTCGTTGACCACTCCGCCGTGCGGGCCTGGAGGTCGTTGGCGGCCAGCTTTTCCAGCCGTTGACGCAGTGTGGCGGTGCTGGGGATCTTCTGCAGATTGAGCAGTTGCTGAAACGGCCTGTCCCGGCGGAAGTTCTCGATGGCATCGCAGTCACTCATGCCGAGACACAGCAGCCCCAGATAGGCCTTGACGATGTCGCTGGCACGGCCCCCTTGGGAGGTCGGGAAGCGGCCGTCGAGCCGTCGCATCCCGTCCCACATGCCACTGAACTGGCATTTGCCGACGGCTCCACCACGCACAAAGTATTCCATGACCGGCATGTGGGAGCCATCGAGGACGAAGCACTCTTCCGCCTCGATTAAGCGGTATAGGGTCGCCCTCGCCATCGGGCACAGGTGCCCCGCAGGTACTGCCAGGCCGAAAGCCAGGTCATCCCCAGGTAGAGTGTCGCGGCCACAAGCAGCGTCAGGGCCCAGGCCACCGTGAGGCCGTAATAGCGCAGCAGCGGCACATAAGTGCCGACCAGCCAGACCAGATCATCCGTCCACCTGAGCGGTCCCAGCGTATCCGCCTCCCAGCGCATGCCGACCAGTACCCCCAGTCTTCGGTTGTTCATGGCGTCTCGCGACTCTACTGTTGAGAAAACGAAAGGCTGTTGTCAGGTATGGTTTCGCTGTAATACGGCTTCTATCAGCCAGGCGATGAGACTATCCGAGCGGTCAATATCACTATCAGTCCTTAACCTCCTGCACCGGGATTTTTTCTCTTTCTGGTTCTTTTTATCATAAGTTACTGGCATTTCCGGTGCCATCTCGCCATCCATAGTAAGCATCCCCCGGCAAAGCCGGGGGATTACCTTATTTATTCAGTTGATATATCTCTTTAACTCACTTTCAAACTCGCCTCTCATCCTCTTCCACTCCATCTTGAACCAGGGTGTAAATTGCTTCTCACCTTCACTCAACTCGGTGTCGAGTCGTGTCGGACTCACCCAGCACCAGTCGGCAACTTCCCGCCGATTGGGTCGCGGCTCCTCATCACTGAATCCCAGGTATACCCAGCAGAGCTCGTGTTCGCTGCCACGGGACCCGAACCGCTCTTGATACTGAAATTTATAGAGATAATCGAGCGTTGCTTCAATGCCGATCTCTTGCCATAGGCGACGATGCACCGCCTCATTCATGTCCTCGCCCCGCCGCGGATGGCTGCAACAACTATTGGACCAGTACAATGGCCACAATCGTTTACCGCTAGCGCGCTGCTGCAGGAGTAGCTCACCAGCACGATTGAACACGAACAATGAGAAAGCACGGTGCAAGACGCCATTGCCTTCATGACACTGGGCTTTGCTTAAACACCCAATCTCACAATCCTCATTGTCGACGAGGATAAGCTCCTCGCTATCAAAGGAGACAATTTCGTCGCGCACTGTGTTGTCTTGTTCAGCCAATGGTCACCTCCATGGCCTTGTAGCCGGCTTCATTCAGAGAGTTGACGACGCGTTCGGGTTACTGCGGACACAGGGCGACAATGGAACCGCCGCCGCCACTACCCGTTAGCCCGCCTCATTCATCACGGCGGCCATCGGTGGGGATTTTGGGCCTCCGCAGCGTTACTGAGCGACGGGTGGTGCTATCTCAGCACTGGGCAGCGTCGCACATAGGCATGCCCGTTGTAAGCCGAGCTGCCCTGATGGCCAAACACCTCGATGGGCAGACCATCGATGTCCAGGGTCACCTGACGTGGCCGATGTACCGGGGTCAGGGAGCGCCAACGCCAGAAGGCCAGGCGCAGGAGGCCTTCGTGGACAACATCGATATTGTCATCGGATCCCAAGCACTTGAGCAGCCGGGACAGCGTTGCCTGAGAGTGGCGCGCCTCGCCCAGTGGCGTCAGACCGCGCGCATCGCTGCTGGCCAATTGCCACAGCGGATCCTGACGCAGCGTGCCGGTATCGTTCAGGTCGTACCACCCCATGGCGCGCTGCAGGACGACGGCACGCAGCTGGCTGGCCAGCGAATGGCGGACCCGCAGCGGGTCACGCGGATCGACCAGATAAGCGTCCAGCGCCTCGATGACACCGCTGCGATCGAGGGCCTCACGGAGCAGCAAGGCGCCGCCGTCACTGGTGGTGGTGTCACCGCTCAGCTGGACGTTGACGGAGCCGTTGCAGGCGGGCGACCAGGACGTTAGTGTTTCACCCATGGCTAGTGGTTCTCTTGAATCGTGTTCGGCTAGGAACATCTTGATTCTACAAGAGAAACCGCTCGCTATCTTCTTTTTCAGGCCTACTTGGTGAATATCCCGGGGTCATGCGTACCACGTCATCCATATTTGGGATTTCCTCCGCAACGACGTTGGCCATGCCCAAGACAATCTGCCTACTTATCGACATCACGCAGCAGTTGGCTGCCACTTGCAACTCGAGAGCCACCGTCTAACGTCGACTTGGTCACCCAGGCGCTAAGTTGCGGATCCAGTCTCGGGAGTTGCGTGAATGGTAGCCCCGTGGTCACACCGGAGAACAACAGTTTGAGCATCCAGTCGTGACGTGCCGTCAGGCTGGTACCAATGATGGTGGCTCTGACAATGCGACGAGAAACCTTGACCTGCCGGCCACTGCTATAAGCCGGATGAGCGCCTATCCGCCAAAGTGTGAGTACGGCAAGGCCGATGGCCCATAGGCAGAAGCGTCGGATACCCACCTCTTGTGGCGGAATGGCGAGGGTATAGAGAAAGGCATTGCGCAAATGGGCGTGTGCAATGCCGATCATGTAGCGCAGTGCTGCTGCGAACGCCTTGTCACTTCGGCCCGGAGCCATGCCAGTCAACTCCACACCAAACTCCCGAAACTCTTCATACGGAAGCCAGCAGACACCATGCTGCCTATCATCCCATAGGTCCTTTAAAATATTGGTGAGTTGCAGACCTTCGCCGAACGAGGGAGCAAGAGCCAGCATCTCCGTCCTTCTCTCGTTCACCTGACTGGAATATTGGCAGAAAAGATCGGTAAGCATTTCGCCAACGACACCAGCGACATGATAACAATAGCAGTCAACCTCATTCAGATCTTTCAGGCCTTTCAAGCTGGCATTGTCTTGGTAGCGCCCCATGCCCCGGCACATGATATTCACACACTTGACCAGCACCTCCTGTTGAGGTTTCGCAAGACTATGGGTGTAGCTCACGATCAACGAGGTGTTGGCCATCAACTCTCGTTCGTCTGGCAGAGTGGCATCGGAGAGCCGTGGAGTGACTCCTTCAGCGAAGTCCTGTGCTTTTTCTTCGCCTTTCAGCACCGCCAGGAACCATTCATGCAAGACGGCCTTCTGCGCGGCTGAAATCGCAGGCTCATCCTCTATGGTGTCTGCAATCCGACAAAGCAGATAGGCATTAGTCACGACCGAACGAAGAGCCGTCGGGAGTTGGGGTATGGTGAGAGAAAAGGTGCGAGACACACCGGATAGGATGTTTTGTTGGTAGGCTTCTGCCTCTACAATCCTGGGTCTTGTCGAAGGATTATGATTCATGGCATTCACCATTTATATACTGAGCATCGACCTAATCCGGCCCCTTGCTCACTAGGTACAGGAGTACCGGCCGACTGCTATCTTGGCATGATCGTGAAGGCTGTTTCGTCCAGGGAGAAAAACATCTCAGCACGCTACCGCCCCCCGGCCACATCCAGGCGCACGCCTGACCCAAGATGCCACCTTGTCGCGCCCTTCCAAACGGAACACGACACTCTCCTCGATGACGGCTGACACCAAAATCTCGACAATCGGAACCCCGCATCCCTGCTGTTCTGCATTGCTGTATTCTTATGTAGTCTTCCCTGACGGTAAAAGCTTACAGCCCGATTGCGACCATCGAGGCATCCGATGTAAATTATATTTAACTATATTATAATATAACGTTTTATAATGCAAAATACGACAGCATATAGCAAAGGGCATGACGATGGTCAGTACCGGGGTGTGACTGGCGTCATTGAACCGTACCTCATCCATCAAGTTAGTATGGCCCTGACTGAAGATGTGATGCCCGACAAACCTTCCTCACTTATCGCTACTGTAGACGAGTAGTGAAGACCCTCACCATGCCATCTTCCCCCGCTCTGGTGCTCCGTGTGGGTCGGGAGTCGGGTATCGAGAGATCACGACTGGTGCCAGGGCTGCTTTTCCAGCCCAGACAACAGTCTCCCCAGCTCGTTGCACAGCAAGCGCGGCTCCACGCACTCGGCAAGATGCGCCTCGGCGAAGCGCAAAAAGCCGAGTGCGGCATGGGGCAGGCGCCGATCGCGGCGAACAATGAACTGCCAATGACTCTCGATGGGTAGTCCGACCACCGGCAGGATCACCAGGTCGGGGTGCTCCGGCGGCAGCACGTGCTCGGAGAGCACGGCGAGCCCCATTCCCGAGGCCACGCCCACGCGGATCGCCTCGTTGCTGGCCATTTGCAGGGTCGGCCCCAGGGAGAGCCCCTGCTCCTGCAGCCAACGCTCGAACAGCATGCGGGTGGCCGACCCCGGCTCGCGCAGCAGGAAGCGCTCCTCGAGCAGTTCGCCCATCGCCACCTGCTCGGAGCCCTCCAGGGCATGGCCGCGCGGGGCGACCGCCACCAGCGGGTTGTGCAGGAAGCGCCCGGCCAGGGCATGAGCCAGCGACGGCGGATGGCTGAACACGTAGAGGTCGTCGTCCTGGCGCTCGAAGCGGGTGAGCATCTGCCGGCGATTGCCGATATGCACCGTCACGTCCACTTCCGGATGCACCCGGCTGTAGGGCCCCAGCAGCCGGGGCAGCACGTACTGGGCGGTGTTGACCAGGGCAATGGAGAAGCGCCCCCGCTCACCGCCACGCAGGGCCACGAGATAGTCGTCGAAATCGTCGAAGCGCCCCAGCACCTCGCGACTGGCCCGATAGAGCTCGCTGCCCACCTCGGTCGACACCAGGCGGCCCTGGCGGCTCTCGAATAGCGGTTCACCCACCGCTTCGCCCAGCCGCTTGAGCTGCTGGGAGACGGTGGGCTGGGTCAGGTGGAGCTGGCGGGCTGCCTCGCTGATGGAGCCTGCGCGCACCACCGCCACATAGACCTGCAGTAGACGAAACGTCAGGTGACGGATATTCATGGGTCACTGTCTTTCATAGATGATTATCTATGATGCATTGCCAAAGACTTAATTGGTATCAATAGCAGCGAGTTCACATAATGCGCGGCGATTCCCTTCCCCCACTGCGCGAGATCCGCTGATGCCCGATATCGTGGTGATGTTCTTCCTGCTCGGCCTGCTGGCCGGGCTGGTGAAGTCCGACCTGACCATCCCCCGCGCCGCCTACGATACCCTGAGCCTGCTGCTGATGCTGACCATCGGCCTCAAGGGCGGCATGGCGCTCTACGGCAACCTCGACTGGTCGCTGGTGCCGGAGCTGGCCGCGGTAGCAGCGCTGGGCGCGCTGATTCCGCTGGCGCTGATGCCGGTGCTGCGTCGCCTGGTGCGCCTCTCCGCCGCCGACAGCGCCAGCCTGGCCGCCCACTACGGCTCGGTGAGCGCCGGCACCTTCGCCGTGGCCCTCGCCTTCGCCGAGGGCCGCGGCCTGCCCATCGGTGCCGAGGTGACCCTCTACCTGGTGATGATGGAATTGCCGGCGATCATGGTGGCCATCGCCCTCTACCGCCGCTACCGGGGCGCCGAGGCCGCGGCCGCCATGCAGGGCCTGTGGCACGAGACCCTGACCAACCGCGGCGTCATCCTGCTGGCCGGCGGTGTGGTGATCGGCGCCATGTACGGCCCGGCCCAGGGCGCCAACGTCACCGACCTGCTCACCGGCGCCTTCCATGCGGTGCTGGCCATCTTCCTGCTGGAGATGGGCCTGACCGCCGCCGAGACCCTGCGCCCCCTGCCCTGGCGCCACTGGCGGCTGCTGACCTTCGCCTTGATTGCCCCGCCGCTGCTGGCCCTGGTTGGCCTTGGCGTGGGCCTGGCGCTGGGCCTGCCCAGCGGGTCGCTGCTGATCCTCACGGCGCTCGCCGCCAGCGCCTCCTATATCGCCGCGCCCGCCGCCATGCGCACCGCTGTTCCCGAGGCCAATATCGGCCTGGCGATGCTCGCCGCCCTGGGCCTGACCTTCCCGCTGAACGTCATCTTGGGCATTCCGCTTTATCACCAGTTGATCGCCGTGCTCACCGGCTGAACGCCGAGGCAGGCCACCGCACGGTGGCCTGCCTCACCCCTTACTCCACTCCCCCCTCACTGATCACACCCTCTTCGACATTCGTCTTAGCCACCACAACCTGCACTTTACGTTAACGTCAACCTGACCTAGTCTTTGAGCATCGCCTTGCAGAGTTGCGAGCGGGGGCCTGCGTGCTTGCGCGACGGCAGCCGCTCTACCTGACAACGACCGCTGACTCGACATCACGGAGTTCCGCCATGCTCACGCCCTACAAGCCCCTCGACTTCGGCCTCGACGAGACCCTGGACATGCTGCGCGACCAGGTCAATGCCTTCGCCCGCGACGAGATCGCCCCGCGTGCCGCCGAGATCGACGAGAAGAACGAGTTCCCCAACGACCTGTGGCAGAAGTTCGGCGACATGGGCCTGCTCGGCATCACCGTGCCGGACGAGGACGGCGGCAGCGGCATGGGCTACCTGGCGCACTGCATCGCCATGGAGGAGATCTCGCGGGCAAGCGCCTCGGTGGGCCTCTCCTATGGCGCCCACTCCAACCTGTGCGTCAACCAGCTCAAGATCAACGCTTCGGCCTCCCAGAAGGCCCGGTACCTGCCCAAGCTGATCAGTGGCGAACATGTCGGCGCGCTGGCCATGTCCGAGCCGGGCGCCGGCTCCGACGTGGTCTCCATGAAGCTGCGCGCGCGTCGCGAGGGCGACCACTACGTGCTCAACGGCAACAAGATGTGGATCACCAACGGCCCCGACGCCGACGTCCTGGTGGTCTACGCCAAGACCGACCCCGAGGCCGGCTCCAAGGGCATCACCGCCTTCATCATCGAGAAGGACTTCAAGGGCTTCTCCACCGCCCAGAAGCTCGACAAGCTCGGCATGCGCGGCTCCAACACTTGCGAGCTGGTGTTCCAGGACTGCGAGGTGCCAGTCGAGAACGTTCTCGGTGAGGTCAACAAGGGCGCCAAGGTGCTGATGAGCGGCCTGGACTACGAGCGCACCGTGCTCGCCGCCGGCCCCATCGGCATCATGCAGGCGGCCATGGACGTGGTGGTGCCCTACGTCCACGAGCGCAAGCAGTTCGACCAGCCCATCGGCGAGTTCCAGCTGGTGCAGGGCAAGATCGCCGACATGTACACCACCCTGAACGCCTGCCGCGCCTACCTCTATGCCGTGGCCGCCGGCTGCGACCGTGGCCAGACGTCCAGGAAGGACGCCGCCGGCGTGATCCTCTACTGCGCCGAGAAGGCCACCCAGGTGGCGCTCGACGCCATCCAGCTGCTCGGCGGCAACGGCTACATCAACGAGTACCCGACCGGTCGCCTGCTGCGCGACGCCAAGCTCTACGAGATCGGCGCCGGCACCAGCGAGATCAGGCGGATGCTGATCGGCCGCGAGATCTTCAACGAATCCGTTTAACCCAAGCCGTAAGCTATAAGCTATAAGCTGTAAGCAACTGCTTCACGGGGTTTTCTTACAGCTTCAGGCTTACAGCTTAAAGCTCCCCGGAGGGGTACATGGCAATCCTGCAAACCCAGATCAATCCGCGCAGCGAGGGCTTCCAGACCAACGAGGCGTCGATGCGCCACGAGGTCATGAAGCTGCGCGAGCTGACCGCCGCGATCAGCCAGGGCGGCGGCGAGAAGGCCCGCGCCCGCCACGAGTCCCGCGGCAAGCTGTTCGTGCGCGACCGCATCGACCACCTGCTCGACGAGGGCTCGCCCTTCCTCGAGTTCTCGGCGCTGGCCGCCCATGAGGTCTACGACGACCCGGTGCCCGCCGCCAGCATCGTCACCGGCATTGGCCGCGTCTCCGGGGTGGAGTGCGTGATCGTCGCCAACGACGCCACCGTCAAGGGCGGTACCTACTTCCCGCTCACCGTGAAGAAACACCTGCGCGCCCAGGAGATCGCCCGCAAGCACCGCCTGCCGTGCCTCTATCTGGTCGACTCCGGCGGTGCCCACCTGCCGAGCCAGGACGAGGTCTTCCCCGACCGCGACCACTTCGGGCGCATCTTCTATAACCAGGCCACCCTCTCCGCCGAGGGCATCCCGCAGATCGCCGTGGTCATGGGCTCCTGCACCGCCGGCGGCGCCTATGTGCCGGCCATGGCCGACGAGTCGATCATCGTCAAGCAGCAGGGCACCATCTTCCTCGGCGGCCCGCCGCTGGTGAAGGCCGCCACCGGCGAGAGCATCAGCGCCGAGGACCTGGGCGGCGCCGACGTCCACGCCAGGGTCAGCGGCGTGGCCGACCACTACGCCGAGAACGACGCCCACGCCCTGCAGCTGGCGCGCGGCTGCGTGTCGCGGCTCAACTGGCAGCAGCGCGGCCAGCTCAAGATGCAGGAGTCTAAGCCACCGCGCCTGGATCCGGCCGAGCTCTACGGCATCGTCGGCACCGACCTCAAGAAGCCCTATGACGTGCGCGAGGTGATCGGGCGCATCGTCGACGACTCCGACTTCGACGAGTTCAAGCGCTACTACGGCGACACCCTGGTCACCGGCTTCGCGCATCTCCATGGCTATCCGGTGGGCATCGTCGCCAACAACGGCGTGCTGTTCTCCGAGTCCGCCGTGAAGGGCGCGCACTTCATTGAGCTGTGTGCCCAGCGCAAGATCCCGCTGGTGTTCCTGCAGAACATCACCGGCTTCATGGTCGGCTCGAAGTACGAGCACGAGGGCATCGCCAAGCACGGCGCCAAGCTGGTCACCGCCGTGGCCTGCGCCAGGGTGCCCAAGTTCACCGTGCTGATCGGCGGCAGCTTCGGCGCCGGCAACTACGGCATGTGCGGCCGCGCCTATGACCCCAACCTGCTGTTCATGTGGCCCAACGCCCGCATCTCGGTGATGGGCGGCGAACAGGCCGCCGGCGTCTTGGCCCAGGTCAAGCGCGAGCAGTTCGAGCGCGAGGGCCGCGAGTGGTCGAAGGAGGACGAGGAAGCCTTCAAGGCGCCGACCCGCGAGCAGTACGAGCACCAGGGCCACCCCCACTACGCCAGCGCCAGGCTGTGGGATGACGGCGTCATCGACCCGATGCAGACCCGCGATGTCCTGGGCCTGTCGCTGGCCGCGGCCATGAACGCCGAGATCGCGGAAACGAAATTTGGCGTCTTCCGTATGTAGGCGCTTCGCGCCAGTCACGAGCACCGGGCTACGCGCCACGACCGCTCGAAGCTCGAAGCTCGAAGCTCGAAGCTCGAAGCCAGCAGGATACCGATATGACGACAGAGACTTACTCAAGCCTGGAGATCGACCCCCGCGGCGTCGCCTGGCTGACGCTGAACCGCCCCGAGGTCCACAACGCCTTCGACGATAGCCTGATCGCCGAGCTCAACGCCCACCTCGAGCGGCTCCACGAGGCCGCCGGCCGCGGCGAGGTGCGCCTGGTGGTGCTGGGTTCCGAAGGCAAGAGCTTCTCGGCCGGGGCGGATCTCGGCTGGATGAAGCGCATGGTCGAGTACGACTTCGACGGCAACCTGGCCGACTCGCGCAAGTTATCCAAGCTGATGCACGGCCTGGACACCCTGCCCTGCCCGACCCTGTGCCGGGTGCAGGGGGCCGCCTTCGGTGGCGCCGTGGGCCTGGCCGCCTGCTGCGACATCGTCATCGCCTCCGAGAAGGCCAGATTCTGCCTCTCGGAGGTGAAGATCGGCCTGTCACCCGCGGTGATCAGCCCCTATGTGCAGCGCGCCCTCGGGCCGCGCCAGATGCGTCGCTTCGCCCTCTCCGCCGAAGTGCTCGACGCCACGACCGGCCTCGGGCTGGGCCTGGTCCACCAGGTGGTCGGCCACGGCGACCTGGACGACGAGGTCGAGACCATGATCGAGACGCTGCTGGCCGGCTCGCCCCAGGCCCAGCGCGCCACCAAGGCGCTGCTCGCCGAAGTGGCCCGTGAGCCCGACGCCGATGCCACCCGCGAGCGCACCTGCTGGGTGATCTCTGAGCTGCGCGTCAGCGCCGAGGGCCAGGAGGGCCTGGCCAGCTTCTTCGAGAAGCGCCGCCCCGCCTGGGCCTCTGATAAGAACGCCCCCGACAAGCC
This sequence comes from Halomonas flagellata, assembly GCF_022487945.1. Lineage (NCBI taxonomy): Bacteria > Pseudomonadati > Pseudomonadota > Gammaproteobacteria > Oceanospirillales > Halomonadaceae > Halomonas > Halomonas flagellata. The sequence goes on along the minus strand of NZ_JAKVPY010000044.1, from coordinate 2,322 downwards.
TGCCTCGGAGCCCAACTCATGACCAAGTTCGACACCCTGCTGGTCGCCAACCGCGGCGAGATCGCCTGCCGGGTGATGCGCACGGCGCGCGCCATGGGCCTGCGCACCGTGGCCGTTTACTCCGACGCCGATGCCAACGCCCGCCACGTGCGCGAGGCCGACGAAGCCGTGCATCTGGGGCCAGCCGCGGCGCGCGAGAGCTACCTCAACGTCGAGGCTGTGGTGGAAGCCGCCCGGCGCACCGGCGCCGGCGCCATCCACCCCGGCTACGGCTTCCTCTCCGAGAACGGCGCCTTCGTCGAGGCACTCGATGCCGCCGGCATCACCTTCGTCGGCCCACCCGCCTCGGCCATCGCCGCCATGGGCGACAAATCCGCCGCCAAGGCGCGCATGCACCATGCCGGCGTGCCGCTGGTGCCCGGCTACCACGGCGACGGCCAGGACGATGCCCTGCTGCGCGCCGAGGCCGACAAGATCGGCTACCCGGTGCTGCTCAAGGCCAGTGCCGGCGGCGGCGGCAAGGGCATGCGGGTGGTGGAATCCGGTGACGGCTTCCAGGCCGCCCTGGACGGCTGCCGCCGCGAGTCCCAGGCCGCCTTCGGCGATGCTCGCATGCTGATCGAGAAGTACCTGACCCAGCCGCGTCACGTCGAGGTCCAGGTGTTCTGCGATTCCCACGGTAACGGCGTCTACCTGTTCGAACGCGACTGCAGCGTGCAGCGCCGCCACCAGAAGGTGCTCGAGGAGGCCCCCGCCCCGGGCATGACCGCCGAGCTGCGCCGCGAGATGGGCGAGGCCGCGGTACGTGCCGCCCAGGAGATCGGCTATGTGGGCGCCGGTACGGTGGAATTTCTCCTGGATGCCGATGGCTCCTTCTACTTCATGGAGATGAACACCCGCCTGCAGGTGGAGCACCCGGTCACCGAGATGATCACCGGCCAGGACCTGGTCGAGTGGCAGCTGCGCGTGGCCATGGGCGAGGCCCTACCCAGCTCCCAGGACGAGCTGACCATCACCGGCCATAGCTTCGAGGCGCGGCTCTATGCCGAGGACCCCGAGCAGGACTTCCTGCCCGCCACCGGCACCCTGACCCGCTTCGCCATGGACCTGGAGGGCGCCGGCCTGGACCCGGAGCGCGTGCGCCTCGACAGCGGCGTGGCGACCGGCGACGCGGTCTCGATGCACTACGACCCGATGCTGGCCAAGCTGATCGTCTTTGGGGACGACCGCGACCAGGCGCTGGCCACCCTGACCCGCGCGCTGGCGGCCCTGGACGTGCAGGGAGTGGTCACCAACCGCACCTTCCTGCAGCGGCTGGCCACGCATCCCGGCTTCAAGAACGCCGAACTGGATACGCGCTTTATCGAGCGCAACGAGGCCACCCTGTTCGCCCCGCGCCAGTACAGCATCGAGGAGTACGCCGGCGCCGCCCTGGTAGGCCTCAACCAGCTGGCCCGCGAGTGCGAGAGCGACTCCCCCTGGGACCGCCACGACGGCTTTCGCCTCAACGCCCCGCACACCATCCGCATCGCCCTGTGTCCCACTACCCAAAACCAGGCCCACGCCCAGTCCCCCGACGCTGAGGGGGTGGTGGTGGTCGAGGGAAGGCGCGAGCACGGCACCGAGACCACCTGGCAGCTGACCATCGGCGGCGAGACCCTCACCGCCAGCCTGGAGCCGCTGGCCGGCGACGCCGTGGCGGTCACGCTCGACGGCCACCGCCGCCGCCTGCAGGCGCGTCGCGACGGCCATGTGGTGGTGATGGTCGACCCGCGCGGCGAGACCCGGCTGTTCTGGCGCCGTATCGATGCCATCGACCACGGCCACCACGAGGCCGAATCGACCCTCACCGCACCCATGCACGGCACCGTGGTGGCACTGCTGGTGGAGCCCGGGGCCAGCGTCGAGAAGGGCATGCCACTGATGGTCATGGAAGCCATGAAGATGGAGCACACCATGGCCGCCCCCGCCAACGGCCATGTGGCAAGCTTCCACTTCCAGGCCGGCGATACCGTGGGCCAGGGCGATGTGTTGCTGGAGTTCGCCGCGGACGAGTGATGTTGCGCTCCCCGCGGCGGTAGCCTTTGGGCGGTGGTGGATTGCCAGCGCGGGGAGGCCCTATGGGGTCAGACCCCGGCCGAGTTGCGGGCCTTTCATGGTGCACTGGGCGAGCGGATTCGATACCGCCGGGGTCTGACCCGAATGGCACTTACTTAAGCTTTTTCGGATGTCCGTATAGTTGGATTTCCTCACGAGCTTGGTGGCGATGCATTTTCAATAACCGGTGGGGCCTGGGCCGCCGTTTGATGGCCCTTGGCTCCA
>NZ_JAKVPY010000043.1:0-16185 GCF_022487945.1 Halomonas flagellata | reverse complement strand
CGCGCCTGTCAAGTGAGAGCTTTTCGAAAGCTGCGAAAAACCTCATAAATAACAAACACTTCTGCCACTCATCACCGCCTGCAACGTTGCCCGTCGCCGGCAGCGGATGCGTACTTTACGGATTTCCGCGGGCCTCCACAAGGCCTTTTGTAAAAAACTTTCAGGCCGATGACCGAGCCGCGCGAGACAGCCGTCCACAGGCGGTCGGAAGCGAGCGCCTGTGGACGATCGGGCGACTCGTCATCTGGCCTGACTCGCCCGGTCGAGCAGCGACAGGATCGAACGATAGGGGATACCGCCGTGTTGGCTCAGGCCGATCTCGCAGGTGCGCGAATTGGAGTAGCCGGCACTGCACCCCGCCACCTGTTCGGCCAGCCCCTCGAGCGCCGCGGCATTGAGCTCCGGGGTATTGAACCCCTTGTCGCCGGCGAACCCGCAGCAGGTGATCTCCGCCGGCACCACCACGTCGCGTGCACAGGCCTTCGCCAGAGCCTCGAAGCGGTCGGCCAGTCCCATCCGCGTGCTGGAGCAGGTCACGTGGACCGCAACCCGCTCGTCGAGTGGCGTGATCGCCAGCCTCGGCAGCAGATGATCATGGGCAAAGGCCACCGGTTCCAGCAACGTGAGCCGCTCGTCCAGGTGCTCCTGCATCTGCAGGGTACAGGGACTGGTGTCGCTGAGCACCGGATAGCGGCCGTTCTGGCTGGCCACCAGCAGCTCACGGTTGAGCTCCCGCGCCTTGTGCTTCGCTTCGTCGAACTGCCCCTTGGACTGGAAGGCCATGCCGCAGCAGAGATGGCCGATCATCTCCGGCAGGATCACCTCATACCCCGCCTTGTCGAGCAGCGACAGGGTGATCTCCATCACCGAGCGCGACTCCCCGTCGCCGTGGCCGGCGCCAAATACCCGTGTCGCGCAGGACGGCAGGTAGACCACCTTGTCCCTGGCGACGCCGGCAGAGGCCTGGAGCCTGAGCACCCGAATCGGTGCCGCCTTGGGCAGTGCCGGTGTCCACTGGGGTAGGCGGCCACCGCTCAGTCGGCGCGCGCCACCACTGGCCTTGCTCATCAGGCCATTGCCGAACACCGCACGCGCCGCTCCGGCCACGCTCAGGGCAGCTCGCGCCAGTCGCGTCACCCCGGAGAAGTGCCGGCCGACCCGCCGGGCCACGTCGGCCTTGCCGGCATGGCGTTCGCGGCACATCTCGCGCACCAGGTCGCCGGTATTGATGTCCACCGGGCACTGGGTGGCACAGAGGCCATCGGCGGCACAGGTCTCGTCGCCGGCGTAACGGTTATCGCGCCGCAGCGTCTCGAGCCGTTCGGCATCCTGTGCATCGAGCGACGCCCCCAGCGCCTCGAGCCGGGCCATCTCACGGGCGATGACGATACGCTGCCGCGGGGTGAGCGTCAGGTCCTTCGAGGGACAGACATGCTCGCAGAAACCGCACTCGATGCACTTGTCGACGATGGGGTTGGCCGCCGGCAGCGGCTTGAGGTTCTCCAGGTGCAGGGTCGGGTTGCGGCTGAGGATCACCTCGGGGTTAAGCAGGTTCTCCGGGTCGAAGAGCGCCTTGACCTCCCACATCAGGGCATAGGCCTCCGCCCCCCACTCCAGCTCCACGTAGGGCGCCATGTTGCGCCCGGTACCGTGCTCGGCCTTGAGCGAGCCCCCGTATTCGACGCCCACCAGCTGTGCGACCTCATCCATCAATGCCTGGTAGCGCGCTACCTCGCCGGGCTTCTCGAAGCCCTGGGGAAAGACGAAGTGCAGGTTGCCCTCCAGGGCATGACCGAAGAGGATCGCTTCCCGGTAGCCATGCCGATGGAAGGCCTCGGTCAGCGCCAGCACGCCTTCGTCGAGTCGTTCGATGGGGAAGGCGACATCCTCTATGATCACCGTGGTGCCGGTCTCGCGCACCGCCCCCACCGCCGGGAAGAGCCCCTTGCGGAGCTTCCAGTAGAGCGCGTAGGTATCGGCGTCGCGGGTGAAGGCGACCGGCTCCAGGGTCCGGATGCCCTCCAGGGTCGCCTGCACCGCTGCCATGCGAGCCTCGAGCTCGGCAGCGTCGTTGCCGCGCACGTCGACCAGCAGGGCCGCCGCGCCCTCGGGGAGCGTCTTCAATACCTGCGGCATTCCCGCTTTGTCCTGCACCGAGCGCAACGCGGCGCGGTCCATCAGCTCCACGGCCGAGACCGGCGCCTGCTTCAAGGCAATGGTCGCCCGGCAGGTGGTGGCCATGTCGGGAAAGAAGGCCAGCGCCGCCGCCTTCTCGGGCTCGTCGACCACGGTGGCGTAGGTGATGGTGCTGATTAAGCCGAGCGTCCCCTCCGAGCCGATCATCAGGTGCTTGAGGATCTCGATACCGTCGGTGAAGTCCACCAGGCTGTTGAGCGCATAGCCGGTGGTGTTCTTGAGCCGGTACTTGTGGCGAATCTTCTCGGCCAGCGCCTCGTTGGCCCGGGTCTCGGCCGAGAGACGCTCGAGCCCCTCGACCAGCTCGCCATGGGAGCGGCGGAAGGCGGCCACGCTGTCGGGGTCCGCGGTATCCAGCAGGCTGCCATCGGCCAGGATCACGCGGATATCGCGCACCGTGCGATAGCTGTTCTGGGCCGTGCCGCAGCACATGCCCGAGGCGTTGTTGGCGGCGATGCCGCCGATCATGCAACTCGCGATGGAGGCCGGATCCGGGCCGATCTTGCGCCCGAAGGGGGCGAGCAGGGCGTTGGCTCGGGCGCCGATCACGCCGGGCTGCAGGCGGATGGCCCGGCCCTCGTCGAGGGTCTCGTGGTCGCGCCAGCCGCGACCGAGCTGGATCAGCACCGAGTCGGTGACCGCCTGGCCGGAGAGCGAGGTGCCGGCCGCACGAAAGGTCACCGGTAGGCCCCGCGCCCGGCACTCCGCCAGGGTCCGCTGCAGCTCTGGCTCGCTTTCCGGCCGTACCACCAGCTGAGGGATCAGCCGGTAGAAGCTGGCATCGGTGCCATAGGCCAGGGTACGCAGGGGGTCGTCGATCAGCCGCTCGACGGGGATCGTGTCGGCCAGCGCCGCCTTGAGCTCCTGCCATGGGGTCGTGGCCGTCATGCCTCGCCCCCTGCTGCGGTGCCGGCATGTCGCACCAGCACCACCAGCTCGCGAGGACCGTGCACGCCGTAGGCCAGGGTCTGCTCGATGTCCGCGGTCTTGCTCGGCCCGGAGATCAGCAGGGCATTGGTGGGCATGCCGCCGGCCCATCCATGGCGCTCCACCACGTCGAAGAAGGTGTCCTCGAGCGTGTCGGCGTCCAGCACGGCGATATGGATGGGCGGCACCAGGCTGATCAGGCGCGGTTCGTCGGGGGTGGGCCAGAGCCACAGGCTGCCGGTCTCGGCGATGCCGCCAAGGGTCGAGGTCAGGCCGGCATCGACCCGTTCGAACTGCTCGCGCTTCCAGGCCTCGATGTCGCGGTCGACATCGACCAACTCCACCTCGGCATCGACCAGGGCCCGGCGCGCTTCGGCGGCCACCGGATGCTCGCGGCCCAGCGCCAGTCGCTGCACGCCCTTGGCGGTCAGCACATCAACCAGGGCCGTGGTCCAGTCATGCGTGGCGACATGGATCACCTCGCCATGCACCGAAGTGATCCACCGCTCGAAGCGCTCGAGACGTTCCTCGGGGCTCCAGCCGCGGTTCGTCACCACGGCGAAGTCACACTCGGGGGGGGTCAGCGGACCGTCGGCCCGCTCGCGCAGCCGCTTGAGAATGGCGTCGCGGGCACTCATGGGCGTTTCTCCTCTGCGGCCTTGTCGGCCTGGTGACGCTTGGCCTCGTGCTGTTTCACCAGCGCATGCAGGGTGGTGCCGGCCGGCTTCGGTGCGCTGCGATAGTCGGTCCAGGCGCCCAGTCGCGAGGGCGTCAGCGCTCGCAGCTTGCCGGCCATGGAGGTTCCGGCGCGCCAGACTCCCGGGTGGGTGGCCAGCCACTCGAAACCCTTCCATGCCGCGGCCTCCTTGCGGGTGCGCTTGACCCCGGCGCCGGGCACGTTGCCACGCCCCTCGCCCACCGACTCGCGGCGCAGGCGCACCAGCAGGTCGGGGATCGGAATCTTCACCGGACACACCTCGCCGCAGGCCCCGCACAGGCTCGAGGCAGTGGGCAGGTCCTTGGTGTCTTCCAGGCCCATCAGGTGTGGCGACAAAATGCTGCCGATGGGGCCGGGGTAGGTGGTGCCATAGGTATGGCCGCCCACCCGGGTATAAACCGGGCAGTGGTTCATGCAGGCGCCGCAGCGGATGCAGCGCAGGGTGTCGAGCAGCTCGTCGTCCTGGTAGATGCTGGACCGGCCGCTGTCCACCAGGACCAGGTGCACCTCCTGCGGCCCATCGTGCTCTTCGGGTTTTCTGGGCCCCGAGATCATATTGAAGTAGGTGGTGACGTGCTGGCCGGTGGCCGAGCGGGTCAGCAGGGCATAGAGGGGCGGCACGTCGCGCAGGTGTTCGACGACCTTCTCGATGCCGGTCACGGCGATGTGGACCGGCGGCACCGTGGTGGTCATGCGGCCGTTGCCCTCGTTCTCCACCAGGCACAGGGTGCCGGTCTCGGCCACCGCGAAGTTGACCCCGGAGACCCCCACGTCGGCGGCCATGAAGCGCTCGCGCAGCTGCTGCCTGGCCGCCGCGGTCATGGTGTCGACGTCGCGGGTGCGCTCGGTGCCGGTCTTGTCGTGCATGATCTCGGATATCTCATCGGTATTGAGATGGATCGCCGGCATGATGATATGCGAGGGCGTCTGCTCGTTGAGCTGCACCAGGTACTCGCCGAGATCGGACTCCAGCGCCTCGATGCCGGCCTCTTCCAGATGGGCATTGAGGTGCATCTCTTCGGAGACCATCGACTTGCCCTTGATCACCGACCTGGCATCGTGGCTCTCGCACAGCTCGCGGATGATGTGGCACGCCTGGTCACCGTCCTCTGCCCAGTGCACCCGGATGCCGTTGGCCTCACAGTTGGCCTCCAGCTGCTCGAGCAGGTCGGGCAGCTTGGCCAGCGCCCTCAGCCGGATGTTGGCGCCCAGCTCACGCAGGATCTCCAGGTCCCAGTCGCCGAAACTGTCGCGCCGCTTGGTCATCAGGCCATCCATCGCTTTGCGGAAATTGGCACGGATCTGCGGATTGCCCAGGGCATCATGGGCCTGGCGGTGGAACTCGCGGGGGCTGTAGGTTTGTACGGGATGGGTCTGAACCGAATCGCTTTGTACGCTCATGAGGTCCTCCGCCACAGGTAACTGGCGATATGCTCGCCCTTGACCGGCTTCTTCTGATGTGCGAAGCGTCCGCTGATGTTCATCATGCAGCCGCAGTCGGAGGTAACGAAGCGGCGCGCACCGGTGGCCTCGATGGCCTGGGTCTTGTCCTCGACCATGGCGGCGGAGACCTCGGGATGGCGCACCGCGAAGGTGCCACCGAAGCCGCAGCACTCGGCCGCCCGCGCCTGCTCCACCAGCTCGACCTGGCCGAGCTTGGCCAGCAGCGCTGGGCCGGTGTCGGCCAGCCCCATCTCGCGACGGGCACTGCAGGAGGTGTGCATGGCGACCTTCTCGGGCTCGCCACGATCCTCGAGCCTGAGATAACAGACATGCACCAGAAACTCGGTGAGCTCGAAGACCCGACCGGCTACCGCCTTCGCCAGGGCTTCACGCTCGCTGCCGGCGAACAGCTGGGGGTAGTGGGTACGCATCATCCCCCCGCAGGAGCCGGACGGCACCACGATCGGCCAGGGCTCGGGAAAGAGATCGAGCTGTGCTGCCGCCACCGCCCGGGCCTCCTGCTGGTAGCCCGAGGTGTAGGCGGGCTGGCCACAGCAGGTCTGATCCTCGGGGAAGACCACCTCGATGCCCTCCCGCTCCAGAAGACGAATACCATCCAGCCCCGCTTCGGGGTAGAACAGGTCGATCAGACAGGTGCCGAAGAAGTAGACCTTCTCCGGTTTCGACGGGTAACACTTGACCGGCGTCATCGGCAGGATCCTCGACGATGCCAGGGGCCGTGTCCGGCGAAGGCATCGGGATGGTTGTCGTTCAGGCTGGCAAATTGGTAAAACCAATTTACAGCAGCAATGTTGCCGCACCTTAGGAGGCGCCCCTCACAGTGTCAAACCCGGTCCCGGTTTTTTCTCATCCATCGTTGCTATACTTTGGTAGGGCATGACGAATGACGACAGCAACCCCTTGATCATGCTGGCAATTCTGAGTCACCCACTGACCAGGGTAGCTCACCGATATTGGTAATACCAATTAAGTGGCGTTACCATGATGTCCGCTTCATGCTCCCAGGAGGCAACCATGGCCTACCAACCCGTCCGGCAGCCCCGCCTCGCCGACGTGATCACCGAACGCCTCGAGGCCCTGATTCTGGAAGGGAGCCTCAAGCCCGGCCAACGCCTTCCCCCGGAGCGAGAGCTGGCGGAGCGTTTCGGCGTCTCGCGCCCCTCGTTGCGCGAGGCGATCCAGAAGCTGGCCGCCCGCGGCCTGCTGTCGAGCCGTCAGGGCGGCGGCACCTTCGTCACCCAGGAGCTCAACAACAGTTACAGCGATCCGCTGCTGGAGATGCTCGCCCGCCATGGCGAGTTCAACCTGGACCTGCTCGAATTTCGCGACGCCATGGAAGGCATCTCCGCCTACTATGCCGCCCTGCGCTCCACCCCCACCGACAAGGCGATGCTGATCAATCGCTTCGAGGAGCTCGAGGCCTGCTTCCAGGGCCGTGATCCGATGCTCGAGGCCAAGGCCGACGCCGCCTTCCACATGGCCATCGCCGAGGCCGCCCATAACGTGTTGCTGCTGCACACCATCCGCGGCATCTTCCACCTGCTGGAGCGTAGTATCGTCGACAACCTCGCCCACCTGTTCGAGAAGCCCGACTCCCGGCCCCTGCTGATGCAGCAGCACCGGGCCCTGCTCGACGCCATCCTCGAGGGCCGCGCCGAGGACGCCAGGGCCCGGGCCCACGAGCACCTGGTGTTCGTGGAGGAGAACCTGCTGGAACTGGAGCGGGCCGAAACCCGTGCCCAGCGCGCCCTGCGCCGAGCCCAGGGGATGCCGTCCCCGCAGCGGGACCCGGTAAGATGAAGACCCGCACACGGCCTCCGCGGCTCTCCCGGGCCTGGCGGCGCCTGCTGATCCTGCTGGTGCTCCTGGGGCTCGCCCTGAGCATGTGGCAGGCCGCCCAGCTGGCCCGCGAGCAGGCCCTGCTGAGCCTGGTCCGCGAAGCGGAGAACGAGCTCCGCCTCTCGGCGGCGGGGCTCGAGGGCCACCTCTCACGGCATGACTACCTGCCACGGCTGCTGGCATCCCGCGAGGGCGTGCAACGCTTCCTGAGCTCCCCGCGAAGCCAGGATGCCATGCCGCTCAACCGGTTGCTGGATCGCTTCCGCGCCACCGCCGACGTCTCCGACGTCTACCTCCTCGACCGCGACGCCAATACCCTGGCCGCCAGCAACTGGCATCTGCCCAACACCTTCATCGGCCAGAACTATGCCTTCCGCAGCTACTACCAGGACGCCATCGCCGGCGGCCAGGGGCGCTTCTTCGGCCTGGGTGTGCTATCGAGGGAGCGCGGCTATTACTTCTCCGCTCCGGTGTGGCTCGACGATACCTCCCCCGACGCCACCCCCGACGGCGTGATGGTGGTCAAGGTGCTGCTCGACGCCGTCGAGGAAAGCTGGGCCGACCAGGACGCCGAACTGCTGGTCACCGACGAGGACGACATCATCTTCATGGCCAGCCGCCCGGAGCTGCGCATGGCCGCCCTCCACCCGCTCTCGGACGAGGAGCGCCAGGCCCTGCTCGAGACCCGCCGCTACGCCGACGAGCCACTGTCGCCCTCCGGCATCGAGGTCCTCGAGCCCCGCGGCGACCAGAGCCGCCTGGTGAGCTTCTCCCGGGGCCCCCTGGCCGAGGGCAGCTACCTCAGCCTGTCGCGTTCCCTCGAGGAGTTCGGCTGGGAGATGCACATCCTCAAGCCCCTGACCCCGGTGATCCGGGCCCAGTGGCTGTCGGCCCTGCTCGCCGGAGGGCTCTATGGCATCGTCATCCTCGGTGGCGGTATCGGCTGGCAACGCCTGCGCCTGCGTCGCGAGCGGGAACAGTTCGCCGAGCGCGAGCGACGCACCCTGGCCAGCGCCCGGGACGAGCTCGAGCGCAACGTCGAACGTCGTACCCGCGACCTGGTCGAGACCAACCGGCGTCTCTCCGACGAGATCGAGGAGCGCCGCCGTGCCGAGGCCAACCTGCGCCAGACCCGTGACGAGTTGATCCAGGCGGCCAAGCTCGCCGTGCTCGGCCAGCTGGCCGCCGGCATCAACCACGAGCTCAACCAGCCGCTGGCGGCGATCCGCGCCTACGCCGAGAACGCCCGCGCCTTCCTCGAGCGCCAGCGCCTCGAGGCGGCGAGCAGCAACCTGGAGCAGATCATCGAGCTGACCGCCCGCATGGCGGAGATCAGCTCCCAGTTGCGACAATTCTCGCGCAAATGTGGCGACAGCCTGACCGCCGTCTCGGTCCCCTCCTGCTTCGACTACGCCCTGCGGCTCTTCCAGGCCCGGCTGCGCGACGCCGGGGTCGAGGTGGAGCGCCACTGGCCCGAGGGCGACGTCTGGGTGCGGGCCGACCTGGTCCGGCTCGAGCAAGTGCTGGTCAACCTGATCGGCAACGCCCTGCAGGCGATGAGCGAGGCACCCGCCCCGCGGCTGACCCTCTCCATCGACCAGGATGCCGAACGCGTCACCATCGGCGTGGCCGACAACGGCCCCGGCATCGCCGAGGAGAACCTGGCCCGCATCTTCGAGCCGTTCTTCACCACCAAGTCACCGGGCAGCGGCCTGGGGCTCGGGCTGTCGATCTCCGCGCGCATCATCGACGACCTGGGCGGGCGCCTCAGCGCCGGCAACCGCCCTGGCGGTGGCGCCCTGTTCACCATTACCCTGCCCCGCGACAAGGGCGCCCATGGCGCCGACCAGACCCACGACCAGGAGAGCCCTTCCCATGCATGACCAGGCGGCCCCGCCGGTGATGATCATCGATGACGAACCCCACCTGCGCATCACCGCCGGTCAGACCCTGGAGCTGGCCGGCTACGCCCCCGAGCCCCATGCCAGCGCCGAGGCAGCCCTGGCGCGCCTCGCCCCCGACTTCCCCGGCGTGGTGGTCAGCGACATCCGCATGCCCGGCATGGACGGCATGGCGCTGCTGCGCGAGGTGCGAAGCCGCGACCCGGACCTGCCGGTGATCCTGATCACCGGCCACGGCGACATCTCCACCGCCGTGGAGGCGATGCGCGACGGCGCCTGGGACTTCCTCGAGAAGCCCTTCGCCGGCGAGCGGCTGGTGGAGGTGGTGCGGCGCGGCGTCGAGAAACGTCGCCTGAGCCTCGAGAATCGCCGCCTCAAGGCCGAGCTGGAGGCCCAGCAGAACGCCCCGGGGCCCCGCCTGGTCGGCCGCACCGAAACGATGCAGCGCCTCGCCTCGATGGTCCAGCGCATCAGCCAGGTGGAGACCGACGTGCTGCTGTTCGGCGAGACCGGCGCCGGCAAGGACCTGGTGGCCCGCGCCATCCACGAACGCAGCCGTCGCGGTGGCCGCCCCTTCGTCGCCATCAACTGCGGCGCCGTGCCCGAGAGCATCATCGAGTCGGAGCTGTTCGGCCACGAGAAGGGCGCCTTCACCGGCGCCGTGGAGCGTCGCATCGGCAAGTTCGAGCATGCCGAGGGCGGCACCGTCTTCCTCGACGAGATCGAGTCGATGCCGCTGGCGCTGCAGGTCAAGCTGCTGCGGGTGCTGCAGGAACGCTGTGTCGAGCGCCTCGGCTCCAACGTGCCGGTGCCCCTGGACATCCGCGTGATCGCCGCCACCAAGGTCGACCTCAAGGTCGCCGCCGAGGCGGGACGCTTCCGCGAGGACCTCTACTACCGGCTCAACGTCGTCACCCTGCCGATTCCCGCCCTGCGCGAGCGGCGCGAGGACATCCCGCTGCTGTTCCAGCACTTCGCCGTGGTCGCCGCCAACCGCAGTGAGCTGGAGTGCCCGCCGCTGGATGCCGCCGGCATCTCGGCGCTGCTGGCCCACGACTGGCCGGGCAACGTGCGCGAGCTGCGCAACCTGGCCGAGCGTTATGTGCTGCTCGGGGTCACCTGCGACTATCGCCTCGATGCCCTGCTCGAGGGGGTCGAGAGCGACACCGGCGACATGGCCCTGCCCCAGCAGGTCGAGCTGTTCGAGAAAAGCCTGATCAGCCAGTCGCTGGCCCGCCACCGCGGCCGCATCAGCGAGATCTGCGAGCAGCTCGGGCTGCCGCGCAAGACCCTCTACGACAAGCTGAAGAAGTACGGACTCAAGGCCGAGGACTACCGCCAGAGTGCCGAGCCCTGAACGAGCAGCTCGCGCAGCGGCGGCCAGGGCGGCAGCCACGGCACCAGCGCGGCGGCGAGCACCAGCATGAGCACCGCGTTGCCCGGCTCGCGATAGTCGAACAGCTTGAATGCCGTGCCGAAGGAGCGCTTGATGCGTGTACCGACCAGGTCGACGCTGTACAGCTCATCGAGCAGCAGGTGAATCAGCGTGCCCAGGACCAGCGCCAGCCCCTGGGCCCAGGCCAGCCAGGCGCTCTGCGAGAGCCATTGATAACTGGCCGCCGTGGTCGCCAGCCCGCACAGCAACGCTGCCAGCAGCGAATGCCAGATGCCGCGATGCACGGAGAAGCGCTTGAACACCGCGCTCAGTGCATAGCGCACGCCGATATACAGCCCCCCACAGGCGACGACGATGGCCCCCGGGCTGAGCCACTCCTGCAACAGCAGGGCGCCCCCCACCACCGACAGCACGGCGAGCAAGGTGAAGATCAGGCGGATGGCATGGGAGTTGTCGGAATCGATATCCGGCAGTATCCCGCCGAAGGCGGTCAACACGGCCAGGGAGGCGGCTTCGGGGGCCGACAGCGGGGTGGCCTGCCAACCACCGAAACCAAGCAGCACGCCACCGGCCACGGCGACGCCGAGGTGGGTACGAAAATCGGCCATGTGCAGAGACTCGAAGAATACTGGATGAAAATCCAGATTATGCGCAACATGGCCTGAAAAAACAAACAGTTGCCAATTGGCGACAGGCTCAGGCCGACAGGTAGTCGTCCTTGAGCCTGACGTAGTTGCCGGCGGTATAGGGGAAGAAGGCCCGCTCCTGCTCCTTGAGGGGGCGCAGCGCCTTGGCCGGGTTGCCGGCATAGACATGGCCGCTCTCCAGCCGCTTGCCCGGCGTCACCACGGCGCCCGCGGCGATGATCACCTCGTCCTCGACCACCGCGCCGTCCATGACGATGGCGCCCATGCCCACCAGGATGCGGTTACCCAGGGTGCAGCCGTGCAGGATCGCCTTGTGGCCGATGGTCACCTCCTCGCCGATGGTCAGCGAAAAGCCCTCGGGGTTGAAGTCGCTGGCATGGGTGATATGCAGCACGCTGCCGTCCTGCACGCTGGTGCGCGCGCCGATGCGGATGCGGTGCATGTCGCCGCGGATCACCGCCATGGGCCACACCGAGCAGTCGTCGCCCAGCACCACGTCGCCCAGCACCATGCACGCCGGATCGATGTAGACCCGCTCCCCCAGTTGCGGGGTCATCCCCTTCCAGGACCGGATCGTCCCGGCCCGATTCTCGACTGCCTCGCTCATCGCTCACCTCCGGTCGTCAGATACGTGCGTCACAACAGGCCCGCCGCCAATACTACCAGCGTCAGGGGAATCGACACCCAGCGCACCAGGAAGCGCCAGGTGCGGAACCCCGCCGGCCCGGCATCGAGCGCGCGCAGGGCGCTCTGCTCGGGCATCACCCAGGCGGCGAAGATGGCGATCGCGAGCCCGCCGACGGGCAGGAAGATCTCGGTGGGCACCGTGGTCACCAGGTCGAAGAAGTTCATGCCGGCCACCGGTCGCCACTCGGCCAGGGTCGAGAAGGAGAACACCGAGAGCAGTCCCACCAGCCACACCGCCACGCCGATGATCGCCGTGGCGCGGCCACGCTTGATGCCGATGCCCTGCAGGGTGGCGACCATGGGCTCGGCCAGGTTGATCGACGAGGTCCAGGTGGCGAGCAGCAGCAGCAGGAAGAAGACGCTGAGCCACAGCGCCCCCCAGGGCAACTGGGCGAAGGCAACCGGCAGGGTCACGAACATCAGCCCGGGCCCCTCGCCGGGGTCCATGCCCTGGGCGAAGACCACCGAGAAGATCGCGATGCCGGCCAGCAGGGCCACGCCGATGTCCAGCAGGGCCACCGCCCCGGCGGCCCGGGGCAGGCTCTGGTGGTCCGGCATGTAGGCGCCGTAGGCCATCAGCGCACAGGCGCCCACCGCCAGGGTGAAGAAGGCGTGGCCCATGGCGTGCAGCACCACCAGCGGCGTCACCGCCGAGACGTCCGGCATGAACAGCCAGGCCAGCGCCTGGCCGAAGCCGTCGGTGGTGGCGGCATAGCCGGCCAGCAGCAACAGCAGCAGGTAGAGCAGCGGCATCAGCAGGTTGTTGAGTTTCTCCAGCCCCTTGGCGACGCCGGCGGCCACCACCGACATGGTCATGAACAGGAAGAAGGAGTGGTTGAGGGTCATGCGCCCCGGGTCGGCGAGGAAGGCCTCGAAGCCGGCGCCGACCTCGGCCGGGCTGGCGCCGACGAAGGCGCCGTTGACCGACGCGACCAGGAACTCGATGGACCAGCCCGACACCACCGAGTAGAACGACAGGATGCAGAACACCGTGAAGGCGCCGAACAGCCCCAGCCAGCGCCAGTGACCACTGCGCCCGGCCTGGGCCGCCAGGTAGCCGAGCGACTGCATCGGGCTTCTGCGCCCGGCCCGGCCGATCATGATCTCGGCCATCATCACCGGCAGTCCCAGCAGCAGCACGAAGGCCACGTAGAGCAGCAGGAAGATGGCCCCGCCGTTCTCGCCGGTGATGTAGGGGAAGCGCCAGATGTTGCCCAGCCCCACGGCGGCCCCGGTCACGGCCAGAATGAAGGCGCGCCGGGTGGTCCAGCGCTCCAGCGTCTCGTTCATGGTGTCCTCTCGCTCCCCGGGGCCGGCAAAGGCAGCAAGACTAGCAGGCCACTCGAGGGGGACCAAACGCTTCGTGGCCTGGGCGACATTGAAACCCTGGTCGAGTGCCCGCATCTAACGTCACGATCACTCTTCTGCCCCCGAGGTGCGCATGTCCCGCAACCCACTGCTCGAACCCCATCTTCTGCCCCCCTTCGCCGACATCCGCCCCGAGCACGCGGTGCCCGCCATCGAGGAACTGCTGGCGGAGAACCGCGCCGCCATCGAGCGCCTGGTGGCAGAAGCCGAGCAGGGCGAGGGAGCGCCCACCTGGGAGAGCCTGGCCGCCCCGCTGGAGGCGCTCAACGACCGCCTCTCCCGGGCCTGGTCGCCGGTCTCGCACCTCAACGGCACTATGAACAATGAGGCCCTGCGCCAGGCCTACCAGACCTGTCTCGCCAAGCTCTCCGACTACAGCACCTGGCTCAGCCAGCACGAAGGGCTGTTCCGCGCCTGGCAGGCGCTGAAGAATGGGCCCGCCTGGGCCGAGCTCGACGAGGGGCAGCGCCAGGCGGTGGACAACACCCTGCGCGACTTCCGCCTGGCCGGGGTCGACCTGCCGGCCGAGCAGAAGCGGCGCTACGGCGAGATCCGCGCCCGCCTCTCCGAGCTCGGCAACGCCTTCTCCAACCAGCTGCTCGACGCCACCCAGGCCTGGCACCTCGACCTACCCGACGCCAGCCGCCTGGCCGGCCTGCCCGAGAGCGCGCGGGACTTGCTCAAGGCCGGTGCCGAGGCCAAGGGGCTCCCGGGCTACCGCATCACCCTGGACTTCCCCAGCTTCTTCCCGGTGATGACCTATGCCGATGACCGCGAGCTGCGTCGCGAGGTCTACACCGCCTTCGTCACCCGCGCCTCCGACCAGGGCCCCCAGGCGGGGCAGTTCGACAATGCGCCGATCATGGAGGAGACCCTGGCCCTGCGCCATGAGCTGGCCGAGCTGCTGGGCTTCGCCACCTACGCGGACTACTCGCTCGCCACCAAGATGGCCGAGACGCCCCGCGAGGTGCTCGACTTCCTCGAGGACCTGGCCCGACGCGCCGTGCCCCAGGCCCGGGAGGAGTACGCCGAGCTGGAAGCCTACGCCCATGACGAACTGGGCATGAGCGAGCTCGCCCCCTGGGACGTGGGCTACGCCAGCGAGAAGCTGCGCGAGGCGCGCCACGCCATCTCCCAGGAGCAGCTGCGTCCCTATTTTCCGGCCCCCCGGGTGGTCGACGGCCTGTTCCGGGTGGTCGAACGCCTCTACGGCGTGACCTTCGAGGAGGACGCGGATGCCCCGCGCTATCACCCCGACGTGCGCTATTTCCGCATCGTGGAAGACGGGGCGCCCATCGCCGGTTTCTACCTCGACCTCTACGCCCGCGAGGGCAAGCGCGGTGGCGCCTGGATGGACGAGTGCCGGGTGCGCCGCCTGGAACAGGGCGAACTGCAGCTGCCGGTGGCCTACCTGACCTGCAACTTCACCCGCCCGGTGGGCAACAGGCCGGCACTGCTGACCCATGACGAGGTCACCACCCTGTTCCACGAGTTCGGCCATGGCCTGCACCACATGCTGACCCGGCAGACCATCGCCGACATCTCCGGCATCAACGGCGTGGCCTGGGACGCGGTGGAGCTGCCCAGCCAGTTCATGGAGAACTACTGCTGGGAGCGCGAGGGGCTCGACCTGATCGCCGGCCACGTGGAGACCGGCGAGCCGCTGCCGGCCGAGCTCCTCGAGAAGCTGCAGGCGGCCAAGAACTTCCAGTCGGCCATGGGCATGGTGCGCCAGCTGGAGTTCTCGCTGTTCGACTTCCGCCTGCACCACGAGCTCGAGGCCCCTTCCGCCGCCGAGATCCAGGCGCTGCTCGACGCGGTGCGCGACGCCGTCGCCGTGGTGCCTCGCTCCCCCTTCAACCGCTTCCAGAATGGCTTCAGCCATATCTTCGCCGGGGGCTATGCGGCGGGCTACTACAGTTACAAGTGGGCCGAGGTGCTCTCCGCCGATGCCTGGAGCGCCTTCGAGGAGGCCGGGATCTTCGACCCCGAGACCGGGCGGCGCTTCCGCACCGAGATCCTCGAGCGGGGCGGCGCCCGCGACGCCGCCGAGCTGTTCCGCGCCTTCCGCGGCCGCGAGCCCAGCGTCGAGCCGCTGCTGCGCCACAGCGGCATCCGAGCCACCTGAAGCGCCCGCCCCATCGCCACTGCCGCCGGGGTTGCCCCGGCGGCTCGTCATCAGGAGGCCTCATGGCCGTGCAAAAACGCTTTATCGCCGGTGCCATCTGCCCGCGCTGTGCCGAGATGGACCGCATCCGCGCCTGGGAGCAGAACGGTATCCGCTACCGGGAGTGCGTCAGCTGCGACTTCTTCGAGCAGCTGCCGATCGAGGACGAGGCGCTACCCGAACTGGAAACCCGGGTCAGCCGCCCGCGTGACGATCAGACCCGCCAGGACTTCCAGCCGGTGAAGATCCTCGACCCCAAGGGCCGCTGAGCAGGCCGACCCGCGAGTGGCGGCCAGGCCGGCCCCACCCGCCGACTCGAGGCACCGGGCCCTGCCCCGGAGCAGGTGCCCCCGCACCCGGCCGGCTACCGCCGGACCGCGACCTGAACGCCACCGCCAGCATGCCGTCCCCCGCCGGTCGTCTCCCGACACCGGCCTGCCCTCCCCTGTGTGGATTTCCGCACACCCATCCGCCAGCTGCGTGCGGAGTTCCAGCCATCACGCCCTTCCCGTCTTTCGACCTTCGTCGCACACGGCGCCGCCAACCTATTGACAATAAAGAGATTCCCTGGCGGGCGGCCCACCCCTTGCTATAGTTAAAGGCGTTGAATGCAGCACCTTGTCTGGATCGAGGCGGCCCGGGGAGACACCTGCCACACTGTGTTGGCCATGCCCCCTCGTCTGCCGACCGGACGAACAACCACAACCGCAACGGGAGATACGCCATGCGTAATGTCACCACCCAAGTGCTCACCGGCACCCTGGCCGGCGCCCTGCTGGTCGCGGCCTCGGCCCACGCCGACCGCTCCGAATGGCCGGACAACTTCACCGTGGGCACCGCCAGTCAGGGCGGCACCTACTTCGTCTACGGTTCCG